>CAZUIA010000176.1:0-6485 GCA_964620835.1 uncultured Oscillospiraceae bacterium | reverse complement strand
AGCGAGTTGCTCATCAGATACCAGGGGATGATCAGCATCTCGGTGGGCACCATGAGCGTCGACAAAATGATGATGAAGATCAGGTTCTTCCCCGGAAACGGCAGCTTGCACAGCGTATACCCGGTCAGCGAGTCAAACACCAGCACCGACGCGGTGGTGATCGCCCCCACATACAGGCTGTTGGCAAACCAGCGGACAAAGTCCGTCCGCCCAAGCACGGTCTGGTAGTTGGCCGTCACGAACGGGCGGGGAATGAGTGAAAAGCTGTAGATGTCCGATCCGGTCTTGAACGACGTCAGAAACATCCAGATGAACGGGAACACCATGACAAAGCCGCCCAGGCCCAGGGCGATGTACAGCCAGATGGGGTCGGACCGCTTGCGCTTGATTGCTTGCATCTTCGCCCCTCCTCAGTACTCGACCCGCTTGTTGAGCACCTTCATCTGCACCAGCGAGATGAGCAGGATGCACACGAACAGGACGACCGTCATGGCGCTGGCATAGCCCATGTTGAAGCTCTGAAACGCCGTCTGGTAGATGTAGAGCACCACGCTGTTGGTGGAGTTGAGCGGACCGCCGGTGCCCTGAAAGGAGATGTTCTTGATCTGCGTAAAAATTTGAAGCGTCTGGATCATCGTCATCACGCTCAGATACACCACCGTGGGGTTTAAAAGCGGCAGCGTGACGTGCAAAAATTTCTGCCGGGCCGTGGCCCCGTCGATGGACGCCGCCTCGTAGTACACCTGCGGGATCTGTTTTAACCCCGCGAGGAAGATGATAATCTTAAAGCCCAGGCCCTGCCAAACGACGTTGGACGCGACGACGAACAGCGCCTGCGACGTGGCGTTCATGAAGGGCTGTGCGGGAAGGCCGAGGGAAAGCAGCAAGTTGTTGATCACGCCGCCGGTTTTCATGAACAGCCACCGCCAGATCCACGCGACCGCAACCACGCTGGTGATGTAGGGGATGAAATACAAAACGCGGAAAAACGCGACGCCGTGGCGGATGCGGTTCAACCCCATCGCGACCAGGAGCGACAGGATCAGCCCCGAGGGCACGCAGTAGAGCACGTACAGGAGCGTATTGCCCGCGACCTTTGCAAACGTCTTGTCGGTAAGCAGCTTGTTATAGTTGGCAAGGCCCACGAAGGGCTTGACCGAAGAAAAGATATCCCATTTGCGAAGGCTGATGTTAAAGGCGGAAAACACGGGATAGATTCGGATCCAAACGAAAAACACCATGGGCACGAGGATGAACGCGTAGGCCCACACCGCCTGCCTGCGCTGAAGCGTCAGGCCGCGCCGTCTTCCCGGGAGCCTTTGAAGCACGAAAGACCCCTCCTTTTCGGTTCAGGAAAGGGCAAAGGGCCGGGCTTTGTTCCGGCCCTTTGCCACCGCTTGGGTATCGGTCCTATTCGTTCCAGTACTCGTCCAGCAGCGCCTGCGCCTGCTCCACCGCATAGTCCAGCACCTCGGCCGGATCCATGCCGTCGATCAGCACCATGTCGATCGCGTCCACGACGATCTGGCGGTCCTTCGCCTCATCCACATAGAAGTAGCTGGTCGCGTACGGCAGCATCTTGATGAACGGGGCGAGCTTTTCGTCGGCGAGCAGCTCTTCATCTTCGGCGATGGACACGCGCGCGCCGATTTCGCCGATTTCCTTCGTCCAGCGCTTCATGACTTCTTCGCTCGTGAGGAACTGAAGGAACTTGGCCGAAGCCTCCAGCTCCTTGCCCTCCACCCCGGCCAGAATGCCGTTGGTCCAGAAGGAGGAGAAGGTGCTTTCCACGCCGTTAAGCGGCGGGAGCACGGTGACGCCGTAGTTCAGCGCCGTGTCGCCGGCGAGCGTGCCCAGGCGGAACGAGCCGTCGATGGACATGGCCGCTTTGCCCTGGCGGAACGCCGTCACGTCGTCGGTCATGAAGTTGTTTTCGCCCACCTGGTGGACGCGGACCCAATCCACGAGCCATTCAAAGGCCTTGTAGCCGCCCTCGGACTGGTTCCAGAGCACCTGCTTGTAGTCTTCGCTCATGGGCTCCTGGCCGAACTGCTTGAGAAGCACCGGGCGGAAGTACGTGTGCAGCTGGCCGGTGGGCTGGAAGGTCAGGCCCTCGACGAGCAGGGTGCCGGCCGCGTCGCGCTCGGTGCAGGCGACGGCCATTTCGAGCATTTCCTCGGCGGTCGCGGGCGGCGCGTCAAAGCCGTGCGCGGCCAGGATGTCCTTGTTGTAAAAAAGGCCCAGCGTGCGCACCGCGATCGGGATGGTGTAGTACTTGCCGTCAAACTTGTTGATCTGCACCATGGGCGCAAATTCGGTTTCCACCACTTCCTGCGGGAACGCGTCCAGGGGCAGCTCCTTGAGCACGCCGCTCTTGACGTACTTGGGCACCCACCCGTAGAACAGGTTCACGATGTCCGGGCCTTCGCCGGCCGCGATGGCCGCGGCGAGCTTCTCCTGGTAGGAGTCGTAGGGGAAGGTCTGGTGAACGACCTTGATGCCGGGGTTTTGGGCCTCAAACTCGGGGATCAGCGCGTCGATCAGGTTGACCTTGGACTCGTAGAAGTACTGCCAGTACTCGATGGTGACCGGTTCCTCCGCCAGGGACGCAAGGGGCGTGAGCAGGGCGGCCATCAGCACCGCCAGAAGCAGGGACAAGGGTTTTCTCATGGGGCGTTTCCTCCTTTTTCTTTGAAAGCTGTCCTGACCAAAACGGGCGTTAGGCAAACGGCTGACAGGCACCAACTCCTTTCTGAAAAGCGCGGTCAAGCGCGGCTCGTCGGTTACAGGGCTACAAACGGCGAAGCGCCTTCCTGCGCCTCCGCCGGGCCGGTCGGTTCGCAAACAGGGCGCGCGGGCAGCCTCACGCCCGCCAGGTCCGCGGCCATATAGACCGCGCCCCACTCGGCCTTGGTCTTGAGCGATGAGATGGTGAGGTTCGGATGCCGCTTGGCGACGCGCTCCTGCACGGATTTTTTCAGCCACTTGTTGCCAAGCAGAAAGCCGCCGCCCAGCAGTAGGGGGTACGGCTTATCGCCGATGGAAAGCTCCTCAACGAGCGTGTCCACCATGCGGCACAGCCACAAAAGCGCCTCCTCCATGATGCGCGTGGCCACCTCGTCCTTTTTCGTATGCGCGTTGACGACCACGTAGTTCAGCCGCGCCAGGTCGCTTTTGTTTTTTTGGTATACGTAATCGACGATCTCGTCGAATTCCTTCAGCCCCAGATATTTGCAAAAGTCGTTGACCATCGAAGTGTCCGGCCCCGAATGGTCGTACGCCTTGAGCGCGGCGGAGATGCCCTTTTTGGCCACCCAGTACGCGGACGCCTCGTCGCCCACGATGTAGCCGAAGCCCCCCACGCGCCAGGTGCGCTTTTCCTCGTTGATGCCGTAGCCGATGGACCCGGTGCCGGAGATGAGCATGAGCCCCGGCTGCCCCTGGGTGTCCGCGTACAGCGCGATCACCGCGTCGTTGACGACCTTGATCGGACAGGTCAGGTTCAGGCTGTCCAGCATCGTTTCGATCATCAGGCGGGAGGATTCGGTATCCACGCCCGCCGTGCCAAAGCACAGCCCCGCGCAGTCGTCCATGGAGCGCTGATAGGTCTTGAGAAAGTCCCGGATGAGCATGGTGAAATTTTGCTTCACCACCGAAATGGGGTTGCTCTCCACATTGGTGCTCTTGCCGGTGGAAAAACCAATCTGGTTGCCGTCAAGGTCCACGGCCAGCAGCCGAGAATGCGTTCCGCCGCCGTCAATGCCGATCAGGTATTTCATGCGAAATCCGAAACCCCCTTACGACGCCCGCAGGCGTTTTCTGGACGCCTCCATTATAGGCTTGCGCCGGGCCGAATAATTTAGTATAATTGCTTCAATGAATGGCTTTTTTCAATATTTTTGCTGACATGGCGCCGATTATAGGCAAAAATCCACTTAACCGGCGCGTTTTTCCTGAACGATTCGATGAGAGGAGGCAACCATGCCCGGACCGTCGCCCGCCTGCCTGGTTCCCGCCCATTGCGCGGTGACGCTGCGCAGCGTGGACACCCATACAAAGCGCAGCGGCCCGCACCGCGCGGGGCACCACCTGATTTTATACTTTTTTCAGGCCAACGCGATGCTGTCGCTGGGGGAGCGCATGCTGTCTTTGGTGGACGGAAGCCTGGCGGTGGTGCCGAAAAACACGCCGTATGCGTTTTCCTACGGCACCGGCTGCCAGTACTACTGCCTGGCCTTTGAAACCGAGAAGGAGACGGACCTGGCGCGCTCGATGCTTCTCAAGCGGCCGACCCTCGCGCACGTTTCCCGGCAGGCGGAGCGCGACCGCCTGCGCCTTCAGATGGAGCGGCTGCAGCAGCGGCTGAAGCGGCCGGACGCGCTGCCGGAGGGGTATGGCGCCGCGTATGTGAACGCCTGCTTCACGCAGCTTTTGCTGGATGTGTACGCGCTGCAGGCCGAGGCCGCCGAAAAGCCGCCGGAGGACCCGGGCCGCCACCTGGCCGGGCAGATCGCCGCGTACCTGGACGCGCATTTCCTCTCGCCCATCACGCTGGACGAGCTGGAAAAGGCGTTCTTCCTCAGCCGTTTTCACCTGTGCCGCCTCTTTAAGCGCGAGATGAAGACGACCCTGTTTGCGTATGTGCGCGCGAAAAAGGTGGAGGCGGCGGCGGATCTGTTGCTTTCCACGGACCGGGACGTGGCGGCGATCTGCTTTGACAGCGGGTTTGCGAACCTGCAGAGCTTTTACAGCGCGTTCAAGCGCCACACGGGCAAAACGCCGCTTAAGTACCGAAAGAGCAGGCGGACGGGCTGACCTTGACGCGGGCGCGAAAAGCGCATAGGCTGATACCCAAGCAGGAGGAAAGGAGAGAGGAAGCGTGGAAAACCGCATCCCCTACGAAAAGCTTTCCAAGAGAAAGCAAAAAGAGAGGAACCAGAAAAGGCGAAAGGGCTGGGGCGAAATTTCCCCGGTGACCCGCAAAAGCGAAAACCCCAAGGCATACAACCGGCAAAAGGCCCGGCGCTGGGAACAAAATTCCGAGGCGGGGCCTTTTCCTATACGCCCGGCCGCGTGAGGGACCGGTTTTTCGGCACGGACGTTTCAGCGGATGGCGAACCGTGTATAGTATCACCAACACCTATCAGGCGCGTGACGCCGCGCCTGACAAAGCGTTCCCGGTCACCTTTTGAAAAAAATCATCCATAGAAAAGGAGAGCGCAACATGAAGCCCATCGCCTTTTTCCAGTGCGAGTCCTGTCCCGAGGTGCTCATTTCCATCGCCCCTGCGCGCGGCTGCGATCTAACGCCCGTCACCGCCAACACGGTGGACGCGTCGCTTGAAAAGCACGTGCCGGTCCTCGCCTTTGAGGGCGACAAGCTCATCGTGAAGGTGGGCGCGGCGGCCCATCCGATGATTCCGGAGCATTACATCGAGTGGGTTCTTGTCCAGACGAAGGACGGCGGCCAGTACCGCACCCTGACGCCCGGCGAGGCGCCGGAGGCGGTGTTCCCGCTTTCCAAGGAGCAGGTCGTCGACGTATACGCGTACTGCAACCTTCACGGGCTATGGAAGGCGGCGCTTCGCTAGGCCGCCCGCACGGATCACCGCGCCACCCTTTCCCTTCATTCATAACCCCCAAGGGGCTGTCACGCTTTTTCACGCGGCAGCCCCTCAGGCCGTTGACAAACTGCGGTTTGTCAACGGGAGGAAAGGATTCGGCCTGAAATCCTGCGGGATTTCCGGGCGGCCGAAGGCAGAAAGGACAGATTCCGCCGGCTTCGCCTCTGGAATCTGCGCAAATCCACCGTACATGCCGCTGGATTTGATTGGAGTCGAGAGGGTTTGCGAACCCTCTCGAGCTCTCCCGGGACTTTGTCAACAGTCTGAGGGGCTGTCACGCTTTTTCACGCGACAGCCCCTGTCCCATGCCTTTATCAACGCCCCAAAGCCTTCCCCTTGGCCGTTTTTCCGCCCCTTTATGTAGTAGGATGCCGGGCATACAAGCGGATGCGCTTTGGGCGGCATCCCCGCCCGGGCAAAAGCTCCCCGGGCACTTCCGCTTCAGCGTCCCTTTCCCTCGCCGCTGACGAGCAGATCCCCCTGCGCGCGCACCCGCACGCCCCGCGCGCCCGCGGGCAGGAACGCCGTTTGCCCGGGCGAAAGCAAGGCCCGTTCCGCCTGCGTGAAAAGCTCCGCCGCGCACAGTGCGGTCACGAACCGAAAGCCCCCGGCTGCGGGCAGCGCCATCGCGCCCCGGACCGAAAGCCTGTCAAGCGTAAAGTGCTCCGTATGCAGGTATCGGGTGACGGTCCCCCCCTCCGCGGCGGCCGCTTCCCCGGCCACGGGATCCAGCTGCAGATCGGCCCGCGCCACCTCCGCCGCCTGCAGAAGGTGCAGCGCCCTCGGCTTTCCGTCCGCGCCGAGCCTGCCCCAGTCCCAAAAACGGTAGGTCACGTCGCTGGCCTGCTGGCTCTCATACAGC
>CAZUIA010000175.1:303-6554 GCA_964620835.1 uncultured Oscillospiraceae bacterium | reverse complement strand
AAGCGGCTCGGGGATGCGGACCGAGCCGTCCGGCCGCAGGTTGTTCTCCAGGAAGGCGATCAGCATGCGGGGCGGGGCCACGACCGTGTTGTTCAGCGTGTGCGCGAAATAGTTGCCGTTTTCGCCCTTGACGCGGATGCCGAGCCGCCTGGCCTGCGCGTCGCCGAGGTTTGAGCAGCTGCCCACCTCGAAGTATTTCTGCTGGCGCGGCGACCACGCCTCCACGTCGATGCTCTTGACCTTCAGGTCCGCCAGGTCGCCCGAGCAGCATTCCAGCGTGCGAACGGGGATATCCAGGCTTCGGAAGAACTCCACCGTGTACGTGTAGAGCTTTTCAAACCAGGCGGGGCTGTCCTCCGGCTCGCAGACGACCACCATCTCCTGCTTTTCAAACTGGTGGATGCGGTACACGCCGCGCTCCTCGATGCCGTGCGCGCCGACCTCCTTGCGAAAGCAGGGCGAATAGCTGGTGAGGGCCTGCGGCAGGCTTTCCTTGGTCAGGAAGCTGCCGATGAACTTGCCGATCATCGAGTGTTCGCTCGTGCCGATCAGGTACAGGTCCTCGCCCTCGATCTTGTACATCATGTTTTCCATTTCGGCAAAGCTCATCACGCCCGTGACGACATTGCTGCGGATCATGAACGGCGGGATGCAGTAGACGAACCCCTTGTCGATCATGAAATCGCGCGCGTAGGACAGGATGGCCGAATGGAGCCGGGCGATCGGCCCCATCAGGTAGTAAAACCCGTTGCCGCTGGTTTTGCGCGCGCTGTCCAGGTCCACGCCCGACAGCTTTTCCATGATGTCGATGTGGTAGGGGATCTCAAAGTCCGATGCCGTGGGCTCGCCGTAGCGCGCCACCTCGACGTTTTCCGAATCGTCCCTGCCGATGGGCACGCTGTCGTCAATGAGGTTGGGGATGACGAGCATCCTTTCGCGGATCTTTTCGCCAAGCTCCTCTTCCAGCTTGGAAAGCGCCTCCATCTCCGGCCCGATGGCGGCGACGGTCGCCTTGGCCTGCTCGGCCTCCTCCTTTTTTCCGGAGGCCATCAGCGCGCCGATCTGCTTGCTGGTGACGTTGCGCTGGTTGCGAAGCGCGTCGCCGCGGGCGATGGCGTCGCGAAGCTGCTTGTCCAGCGCGATGACCTCGTCGACGAGCGGGAGCTTTTCATGCTGAAACTTTTTTTGAATGTTTTCCTTGACCAATTCGGGGTTGGTCCGAAGCAGGCGAATGTCGAGCATAAGCGGGTTCCTCCTTTTATGACTGCCATAGTCTGTGCGTTCACCCAAACAAAAAACCTTTCCACCCCCATATGGGGCGAAAGGTTCCGCGGTGCCACCCAATTTGCCGGGCAGGGCCCGGCCGCTTTTGGCGGGATAAGGGCCGCCGGCCCGCCGGCTCGTCGCCGGCCGCTTGGAAAGTGGAACGGCGGCCCCTGCTGCCGGCTCGCACCTGCCGCCGGCTCTCTGAAAACGGATTTCCGCCTCAGTTTTCCTCAAACGCGCGCGTATAAACGCTACCGAGTATACCAGACAAATTGCTTTTGCGCAAGCGTCACGGCCTTTCGCCCATGAAAATTTTCAAAAACCGGGCCTGATCATACGTGTAGTCGGACAAGTTGCGCATCCAGCAATCCTCGGAATGCGCGGCGATGAAGATCTGCCCGCTCGATACGGACACGACGATCGGCGAATGGTAAAACACGCCGGTTGCCCGGCCGAGCTGCACCAGATCGCCCGGGGCCATCTCCGCGGCGGTCACGATCCTGGCGCGCGGCCCCGGGCCCGTGTTTTGCACCAAAAAGCGGTACAGGTATTCCACGCCCGTCCAGGACGCGGTGCGCTTGTAGCCGTTTTGGTAATACCAGCCGTACACGGGGGTGAAGTTCATCTCGCCGGTGCCGGCATACAGGCATTGCGAGGCAAAATTGGTGCAGTCGCCGCCCAGGGCGTCAAAGTTCAGGTACAGAGGGTTGCGCCGAAGCGCCCACGTCGCCGCGTAGCGCACGGCCGCGTCCCGGTCATACCGGTCCATCCGATCACCGCCTTGAAAAAGCGTATGCGAAAAGCCGGCACGGGATGCGGCGAGCCGGGCGCACGGGGTTGCCTTTTGGAAGTTTATACGGTATGATAGGCAACAGTCAAGGGATGGATGAGGTGTGAACGAATGATCAAGGCACTCGTGTTTGATTGCGGCGGCGTGTTTGTGAAACCGACCACCGGGGACTGGCTGCTGGCCCCGGGATTTGAAGAGGTCCTGGGGCATGATTTCCTTGAAAAGCATATGCCGGATTTTCGGCGCGTGCGGGGCGAGTATCAGCACCTGCTGCCGGATACGAACCGGATGGATACGGACGATGAGGAATGCGCGATGTTTGCGCAATATTTTGACGCCATCTTTCAGAAGCTCGGCGTCGCGCTGACTAGGGAGCAACTTTTGCGCCTTTCGCACATCCAAACGTTTGTGGACGAGCGATACGTGTTCTTTGACGACGTGATGCCGTTTTTGCGCAAGTGGCGCAAGACCTACAAGCTGGGCATCGTGTCCGACGCGCCGCCGTCCACGCGCCGCATTCTTTCTGCCAAAGGTGTGCTTTCGCTGATCGACGGGGCGACGTTTTCCTGCGACCTGGGCGTTTTGAAGCCCGACCCGCGCATTTTTGAAGCGACGCTCGCAAAGCTTGGCGTTTTGCCCGAGGAAGCCGTCTTTGTGGATGATTTCCCCTCCAAGCTGCGTGGCGGCGTGAACATCGGCATGCACGGCGTGCAGATGCGGCGGCCGATGCCGGAGCTGTTTCACATGCCGCCCGAGTGGGGCGGGCCGCTGGTGCATGATTTCGCGGAGTTGGACGCATATCTGCAAAGCCTATAAGGGGTGTCCGACCGGGGCTTGCCGGTAAACACCGCATAGACGGTGGAAGCAGCCCCCTTTCGAAGGCCCCAACCCTCGAACAAACGGAACAGATCGGAAGAAAACGCCGCCCGGGTGCCGAAGGCACGCAGACGGGCGGCGTTTTCGCGCCATGGGAAAAGCGTGAAAAGCGGGGAAAGGCGAAGCGCACACACGGCGCACGCTTTTGTCTGCCGGTTGGGATGGACTTGAGGATGCATTCAATCTGCATGTTTATAAAACAGACGCCCATTCGCGCGCTTCCCCGCCCAAGACGGAACCGTTCGTAGCCAATGGCCTGCCTGTCAGCTTTCCGCGGCGTCAAAGGCTGGCCTTTTGTCGTTTGCCGCCCCGCCCCCAACCCGGCCGACGCCCCTTTTCAGCGCCGCGCGGACCGCCAGGACAGCGTGTTCGATTTCTTCCTCCGTTGTGAAGCAGCTTGGCGAAAAGCGTACCATTCCCTGGGGAAACGTACCGAGCGTTTTGTGCGCAAAGGGGGCGCAATGCAGGCCGCAGCGGGTCAGGATGCCGTGCTCATCGGCGAGATAGGCCGCGATTTCCGCGTTGTCGTGGCCGTCAAAATCCGCGGACACAACCGGCGCGCGGTTTGACCAGTCGGCCGGGCCGGGCATGCGCGCCTGGGGAAAGGCGGACAGGCCATCCGACAGCATGTGCGCGAGCCTCTGCTCGCGCGCGCGGATAGTGCCCACGCCTTCCGTTTCCAGATAGGAAAGCGCGGCGTTTAGCCCGTAGATGCCCGGCAGGTTTATCGTGCCGGGCTCAAACTTGTCGGGCAGAAACGGGGGGATTTCCTCCGAATCGGACAGGCTTCCCGTTCCGCCGGAAAGCAGCGGCTCCATTTCCGCAGCCAGCCTGTCGGTCAGGGCGATGCCGCCGGTGCCCTGTGGGCCCAGGAGCCCCTTGTGCCCGGTAAACGCGACGGCGTCCAGATTCATGGCCTGCATGTCGATGTCGAATACGCCCGCGGTCTGCGCCGCGTCCGTGATAAAGAACAGCCCATGCCTGCGCGCGATGGCGCCAAGGCCCGTAAGCGGCATCACGCTGCCAGAGACATTGGAGGCATGGAGCACAAGCAGGACCTTTGTGTTGGGCTGAAGGAGCCTTTCCGCATCGCCGGGCCGCATCAGGCCGTTTGCGTCGCAGGGGATGCGGGTGAAGGAGACGCCTTGCCGCACAATCTGCGCGAGCGGGCGCATCAGCGCGTTGTGCTCCATGCCGCTGACCAGGGCATGGTCGCCCGGCCGAAGCAGCCCTTTGACCAGCATGTTCAGCGACTGCGTCACGCCGGAGGTAAAGACGACGTTGCGGGCCTTTAAAAGCCCCAAAAGGCGCGAAAGCTTTGCGCGCGTTTCAATGACGACGCCCGCCGCGGCATAGGCGCCCTCATACCCGCCGCGGTTGACGTTGCAGCCGACCTCCTCCATAAAAAAGCGCACGGCCTCGGACACACCCGGCGCCTTTGGAAAGGAGGTGCTGGCGCTGTCAAGGTAGATTTGTTTTTTCATGGAAAGCATCTCCCGCCGCGAAAGTACGTCCATTGTACCGCAATTTGCGAAGAATGAACAGGGATATAGAGATACTCTATGGATGGTGACGCCCGTATGGAAAGAATCAATTTCCTTCTTTTCTTACCTTCATTATATAATACGACAGGGGATAGCGTATTTTGGAAAATGGGGGGCGCTTCAAATGGTGAAGGGGCTGAGTGACAAAACGAAGCTGCTGCTTTCGGGGCTTGTGATCGGCATCATTTCGGTGGTACTTGTGTGGCTTGGCAATCCGGCGAACATGGGCTTTTGCAACGCGTGTTTCCTGCGCGATATCGCCGGCAGCCTTGGGCTTCATCGGGCGGAGGCCGTGCAGTATATTAGGCCCGAGATCATCGGCGTGATCCTGGGCGCGTTTCTCATTTCGGTCGGCAAAAGGGAGTTTCAGGTGCGCGGCGGCTCCTCGCCGGTGCTGCGCTTTGTGCTCGGCTTTGTCGTGATGGTCGGCGCGCTGATGTTCCTCGGGTGCCCCTTTCGAATGATCCTGCGGCTTGCCGGCGGGGACCTGAACGCTCTCGTGGGCCTTTTCGGGTTTGCGGCCGGGATCGGCGCGGGCGTGCTCTTCCTGAACAAGGGGTTCACGCTCAAGCGGACGCATGACCTGCCCGTGCTGGAGGGCCTTGCCCTGCCGCTTGGCAGCGTGGGCCTGTTTTTCCTGCTGCTGTTTGGCGCAAGCTTTCTGCTCTTCAGCGAAACGGGTCCCGGATCGATGCACGCGCCCATCTGGATTTCGCTTGCGGCGGGCCTGATCGTGGGCGTCCTTGCGCAGCGCACGCGGCTTTGCATGGTGGGCGGTCTGCGCGACGTCGCGCTGTTTAAGGATTGGACCTTGCTATTGGGCTTCGTGGGCATCCTTGCCGCCGCGCTCGTTGGCAACCTGGTCCTTGGCTACTTCAAGCTCGGCTTTTCCGGCCAGCCGATTGCGCACACCGACGGGCTCTGGAACTTCCTCGGGATGGCGGTCGTCGGCCTGGGCTCTGTGCTGCTGGGCGGATGCCCCATGCGGCAGCTGGTCCTGGCGGGCGAGGGCAATTCCGATTCGACGCTCGCGGTGCTTGGCATGGTGGCCGGCGCGGCGTTCAGCCACAACTTCAAGCTGGCGTCCTCCGCGAACGGTCCGACGGAGAACGGAAAAATCGCCGTCCTGATCGCGTTTGCGGTCTTGGGCGCCATCGCGGTGTTCAATTCGGGGCTTGTCAAAAAAGATGCGGCAAAGTAAACTGTACGGGATGGCGAGGGGAGGAAAATGAACATGACCAAGACGATCGACGCGCGCGGCCGCTCCTGCCCGGAGCCGGTGCTGATGACCCGAAACGCGCTGGCCTCCAAGGACAAAAGCTACGAGGTGCTTGTGGACAACCCGACGGCGGTCCAGAATGTCACGCGCTTCGCGGGAAAGTCCGGATATGATATTTCCGTTGCGGAGCAGGCGGGGACATACCGTCTGACGCTGACGCGCAGGTAGCATGGCGCAGTATGTAGCAACGTTCTTCTCCCACTACGATGCCATCACCTTTGCGCAAAACCTTGCGGCGAAGGGCATTGCTGCAAAACCGATGCCGGTGCCGCGCCGCGTCAGCTCCTCCTGCGGGACGGGGGTCCGGTTTGAAACGGACCGCGATGTGGCGCCGCTTTTACAGGAGGGGCTTGACAAGGTCTACCGCTGCGACGCGGACGCATACGTGCTCGTCCTGGAAAACCCCCAGAATTAACCAATTATTAAATGGAAGAAACAGGTGGGAAAAGGCCCGCCGCGCGCGGGCCTTTTCCCTGTTCCAAGACGCCTTAGAGGT
>CAZUIA010000175.1:0-156 GCA_964620835.1 uncultured Oscillospiraceae bacterium | reverse complement strand
CGCCGCTTTCCGGCGCTGCCGGCTGCGAAAGCCCCTTGAGGATGGCGTCCAGCCCGGCCTTGCGCGCCCTTGCAAATTCTTCCCGAACCTTTTCGGGCAGGTTGCCCCGCGCGCACGCGGCGGCATAGCGCAGCGCGCCGGCCACCACGGGCGCGC
>CAZUIA010000174.1:0-6567 GCA_964620835.1 uncultured Oscillospiraceae bacterium | reverse complement strand
TGTACTTACCGCCTGAGGCCGCCCGGAAATCCCGCAGGATTTCAGGCCGAATCCTCTCCCCGTTGACAAACCGCAGTTTGTCAACGGCTTGAGCTGCCGCCTTACGCGACAGCTCTTTTTTCGATCGGATGCGTTAGGCGCCCGTTGCGGTCGAGCGGGAGGCGAGCTTTTTGTCCTGCGCCCGCTTCATGACCACCAGAACGGCCACCATCCCCGCGCACGCCAGCGGCAGCGAGATCCACACGTTTTGGATTATGCCCGCGACAATGTAGAACACGAACGATACCCCGGCGACCAGAAGGGCATAGGGAAGCTGCGTGTTGACGTGGTTGATGTGGTTGGACTGCGCGCCGGTCGACGCCATGATCGTGGTGTCGGAGATGGGCGAGCAGTGGTCGCCGCAGACAGCGCCCGCAAGGCACGCGGACACGCTGATGATCAGCAGTTCGTTGGACGGGTCGAGCACCGCCACCACGATGGGCAGCAGGATGCCGAACGTGCCCCAGGAGGTGCCGGTCGCAAACGACAAGCCGCACGCGATCGCAAACACGATGGCCGGCAGGAACACCTGGAACCCGGCCGCGCTGTTTGAAACGAGGTTTGCCACATACTCCGCGCCGCCCAGCAGCTTCGTCGTGCCGCTCAGCGTCCACGCGAAGGTGAGGATCAGGATGGCGGGCACCATGGCCTTGAAGCCTTCCGGAATGGCCTCGGCAAACTCCTTGAACGTGACCACGCGGCGCAGCATGAAGTACACAAAGCCGATCAGCAGGCTGACGCCGGAGCCGAGCGCAAGGCCGAGGGAGGCGTCGCAGTTGGCGAACGCGTCGATGAAGCTGACGCCCTCGAAGAAGCCGCCCGTGTAGACCATGCCGGCGACGCAAAAGACGATGAGGATCAGGATCGGGATCACCAGGTCGTACACCTTGCCGCGCGCGCTGACCTTTTCCTCCGCCACGTTGGCGTAGGGGCGGTCTGGCGTGGTATACAGGTCGCCCTTAAGGGCGTTGTCCTCGTGCACCTTCATGAGACCAAAGTCAAACTTCATCAGCGAGATGGCGATGATCATGACGATGGTGAGGAGTGAATAAAAGTTGTAGGGGATCGCCCGGATGAACAGATCCAGGCCGTTGTAGCCCTCCACCACGCCGGTGACCGCCGCCGCCCACGAGGAGATGGGCGCGATCATGCAGATGGGCGCGGCCGTCGCGTCGATCAGGTAGGCAAGCTTGGCGCGGGAGATCTTATGCCGGTCGGTGATCGGCCGCATGACGGAGCCGACCGTCAGGCAGTTGAAGTAGTCGTCCACGAAGATCAGCACACCCAGGCCGAACGTGGCAAGCTGCGCGCCCATCCGGGTCTTGATGCGCTTGTTGGCCCACTCGCCGTAGGCGGCCGAGCCGCCGGCCTTGTTGATGAGCTGCACCATGATACCGAGGATGACCAGGAAGATCAGGATGCCCACGTTCCAGCCATCGGCGAGGCTTGGGATGAACCCGCCCATGACGTCGCCGTCGGGATTGGCGCCGCCCGCCATGATCGTCTGCATAGCGAGGACAAGGTCAAAGTTGGCATAGAACAGCGCGCCCACAACGATGCCGATGAACAGCGACGTGTAGACTTCCTTGGTGATCAGCGCCAGCGCGATGGCGACGATGGGGGGAACCAGCGCCCAGAACGTAGCGTGCATGTTGCTGACATACGCGGCCGCCTCCTCGCCCGCCACCTCTTCGATCACATCCGCGGCTTCCGAGCCGAGCGCGGACACTGCGACGAACAGCAGCGCGAAGACAAGCAGCAGCCATCCGATCCGCTTTGTTGACCCCAGTCTTTTCATCAGTTGACACCCTCCCCTTCAAGTTTGTGACGCCCATAGGTGCTTTGCATAATTGTATCAAAAAATAAGAAAAATGCAAGCAATATGAATAATAAACGGGATAAAATTTTGAATAGAGAGGAAAACGGCCGAAGAAAATAGTTCTTGACACGGCCTGCGATCCGTGATATTTTTATTCGGTTGTTTTTCCCACATGGCTTAGGCGCGAAAGGATGAAGCGTATGGCGAATTGTGCGATCGTGGGCGTCAACTGGGGCGATGAAGGCAAGGGGCGGATGGTCGACTACCTGGCGGACCTGTATGACATCGTGATCCGCTACCAGGGCGGCAACAACGCCGGCCATACCATCGTCAACGATCTGGGCGAATTCAAGCTGAACCTGGTCCCTTCGGGCATCTTTCGGCCCAAAACCCTTTCCCTGCTGGGGCCGGGCACCGTGGTGGACCTAAAGCATCTGGCGGACGAGCTTTCGGCGCTTCGCGACCGCGGCGTCGCCATCACGCCGGAGAACTTCATGATTTCCGACCGCGCGACCGTCGTGCTGCCGATTCATCCCAACGAGGACAAGCTGGAGGAGGCCCGCCTGGGCAAGGCGAGCTACGGCTCCACCCAGCGGGGCATTTCGCCCGCCTACGCCGACCGCGCCTACAAAAAGGCGCTGCGCATGGGCGACCTTACGAGGGAGGAAACGCTTGAACGAAGCCTGAAGCGCCTGGTCGAGTGGAAGAACGACGTCTACACCAGGGGCTACGGCTGCGAGCCCTACCGCGTCGAAACGCTGCTTGACTGGATCCATACCTATTCCAAACCGCTGCTTCCCTACATTCGCGACGTGATGCCGGTCCTTCAGACGGCGCAGGCGCAGGGGAAGCGGATTCTTTTTGAGGCGCAGCTTGGCGCGCTGCGCGACATTGACTACGGCATCTATCCCTACACGTCCGGCTCCTGCTCGCTGGCCGCGTACGCGCCGGTTGGCTGCGGGCTGCCGTCGCTGAAGGTGGACCGGGTGGTCGGCGTCGTCAAGGCGTATTCCACCTGCGTCGGCGCGGGCCCGTTTGTGGGCGAGCTGACGGACGCCGTGGGCGAGAAACTGCGCGAGGCCGGCCGCGAATACGGTGCGGCCACCGGCAGGCCGCGCCGTGTCGCCTGGTTTGACCTGGTCGCCACGCGCTACGGCATGGCGCTGCAGGGCGTGACGGACCTGGCGCTGACCAAGCTGGACGTGCTGAGCTGCTTTGAGACGATCCCGCTGTGCGTCGGATACCGCCTGCGCGGTGAAACGGTGGACCGCTTCCCCTACACGCCGGACCTGGATGCGTGCGAGCCGGTCTATGAGACCATGCCCGGCTGGATGTGCGACATCTCCGGCGCGCGCCGCTACGAGGACCTGCCCCAAAGGGCGCGCGATTATGTCGAGCGCATCGAAGCGGGCCTCGGCTGCCCGGCCACGTTCCTGTCCGTGGGGCCGGAGCGCGATTCCCTGATCGTGCGGAGGGCTTTCCATGCGCGCTAACGCCGCGCAAATGGAAACACACGTTCCGGGGGCGCGAAAAAGCGCCGCCCTTATCCTTTGCACCCTTCCTCCCGGCCCGACACCCGCCTTCCCGACCGCACGGAAGGCGGGTTTGTCTTTGCTCCCCTCCATACTTCATGGTAAAAAGGAAAGAGAGGCGCTTTCATGACCAAGTATATTTTTGTGACCGGCGGCGTGGTGTCCGGGCTTGGCAAGGGCATCACCGCCGCCTCGCTCGGCAGGCTTTTGAAATCGCGCGGGCTGAAGGTCGCCGCGCAGAAGTTTGACCCTTACATGAACGTGGACCCGGGCACCTTAAGCCCGTTTCAGCACGGCGAGGTATTCGTCACCGAGGACGGCGCGGAGACGGACCTGGACCTGGGGCATTACGAGCGTTTCATCGACGAGGACCTGACGCGCTACTCCAACCTCACCAGCGGCAAGGTATACTGGACGGTGCTGGAAAAGGAGCGGCGCGGCGCGTACCTGGGGCAGACGGTGCAGATCATCCCGCACGTCACGAACGAGATCAAGGCATTTTTGCGCGCGGCGGTCAAGGCAAAAAAGGCGGATATCCTCATCACCGAGATCGGCGGAACGATCGGCGACATCGAAAGCCAGCCGTTCCTGGAAGCCATCCGGCAATTGGCGATCGAGGTGGGGCGGCAAAACTGCCTGTTTGTGCACGTGACGCTGGTGCCGTTCCTCGCGGCGTCGGGCGAGCACAAATCAAAGCCCACCCAGCACTCGGTCAAGGAGCTGCGCGCCATGGGCATTGTGCCGGACATCATCGTCGCGCGCGTGGACGAGCCGATGGACGGGGAGCTTCGGCGGAAGATCGCCCTGTTTTGCGATGTGAGGCCCGACTGCGTGATCCAGAACCAGACCGTCTCCTGCCTGTACGAGGCGCCGCTGATGCTGCACCGGGAAGGGCTGGACCGCGTGGTCTGCCGCGCGCTCAGGCTCAGGACGCCCGAGCCGGACCTGGCCTCGTGGGAGGAGATGGTGCGGCGCGCGCGCGTCAGCCACCCGTCCGTGCGCATCGCCATCGTGGGCAAGTACATCCGCCTGCACGACGCGTATCTGTCCATCTCCGAAGCGCTGTCGCACGCGGGCTTTGCGCTGGACGTGAGCGTGGAAATCGTGTGGGTGGAGAGCGCGGACGTGACGGGTGAAAACGCCGAAGAACTGTTGAAGGGATGCGCCGGCATTCTGGTTCCGGGCGGGTTTGGGGACCGGGGCATCGAGGGGATGATCGCCGCGTGCCGGTACGCGCGCGAACACCACGTCCCGTACTTTGGCATTTGCCTGGGCATGCAGATCAGCGTCATCGAGTTCGCGCGGCACGTGCTGGGCCTTTCGGATGCCAATTCGCACGAATTCACCAAAAAGAAGAAAAACCTGGTGATCGACTTCATGCCGGACCAGGACGACGAGATCCCCAAGGGAGGCACGATGCGGCTGGGCGCGTATCCCTGCAAGATCAAGCCCGGCTCC
The DNA here is from genome assembly GCA_964620835.1 of uncultured Oscillospiraceae bacterium. Classification (GTDB taxonomy): domain Bacteria; phylum Bacillota; class Clostridia; order Christensenellales; family Aristaeellaceae; genus Avichristensenella. The sequence continues at coordinate 1,719 of CAZUIA010000174.1, read as the reverse complement.
ACCCTGAAAAACGCGTATGGCGTGGAGCTGGTCAAGGAGCGCCACCGCCACCGCTACGAGTTCAACAACCGGTTTCGGGCGGCGATGGAAGCGGCGGGCCTGTCCGTCTCGGGCACGTCGCCGGACGATCACATTGTCGAAGCGACGGAACTGCCGGGCGAAGCGTTTTTCGTGGGCGTGCAGTTTCACCCCGAGTTCAAAAGCCGGCCCAACCGCGCGCACCCGCTGTTCGTCAGGTTCGTGGACGCGGCGACGCGGCAGGGGAAATAGGGGCGCTTTTTACGCCCCCAAGGCCGTGCCGCTCATGAAGGCTCGCCATCGGAAAGCTCCGGCTGCGGATGTTTAAGCCAATAGCTTGCGCCGTTGTCTTCCCGGCCGAGGAACTTGAGGTCGTATAGGTCCCGCCGGAGCATGCACCAGTCGCCAAACGTGTGCCAGCGCTTGAGCACCTCGTTGACTTCCTTTTCGGTGTATCGCCTGCCGGGCTCAAACTTCCCGGCCAGGTAATACAGCGACAAAAGCTTTGGCCTGCGCTTGGCCGGATACCCCTTCAACCGGCCGTCGCCATCCAGGAAATGCCTCAGCTCGTGCATCAAAAGGGTCTCGTCCATCCGGCTCCCTCCCTTGGCATTTCTTTACAAAGCATACCACCCCGGCTTCCGCTTTGCAACGGATGGGCCGGGGTGGGCTTGTCTGTGCCAGAAATGGGCGGTCAATCGTTCTTGGGGGCGTTGCGCAGCACCCGAAGCCGTACCATGGCCCGGGAGAGCATGGACCTTGCGAGCACATATTCCTGCATGCTGCCCTTCTGGCGCAGGATCTCCCTGGCGCGCTCCTCATTTTGCCGGGCAAGGTTTTCGTCGATCTCCTCAGGCCATTCGCACGTTTGCAGCATCAGCAGCACATGCTCCGGCGTGACGGTGGCCGTGCCGTCCGAGCCCGCGGCCATGCGCCACCGGCCGTCCGCGAAAATGCGCACCTCGCCCTCCATCGTGGATACGACGGCCGCCGCGTGCCCCGCCTGGATGCCGATCTCGCCGTCCGGCGCTTTGAGCGTCAGCATCTCCACCTCTTGGTCCAGGAACATGCGCTCGGGCGTGATGATCTGCAGATGAAACGTACGGGCCATCTTATCCCCTCATTTTTTCGGCGTTCGCCCTGACGTCGCTTAGATCGCCCGCCATGAAGAACGCGCCCTCGGGCAGATCGTCCACCTCGCCGCTTAAAATGGCCTTGAACGAGGCGATGGTGTCCTGCACCTTGACGTACTTGCCCTTCACGCCCGTGAACACCTCGGCCACGTGCATGGGCTGGGACAAAAAGCGCTGGATGCGGCGCGCGCGGTGCACGACGGACCGGTCCTCCTCGGACAGCTCGTCCATGCCGAGGATGGCGATGATGTCCTGCAGCTCGCGATAGCGCTGCAGGGCCTCCAGCACGCGCTGCGCCACGTCATAGTGCTCCTGGCCGACGATGGCCGGGTCCAGGATGCGGCTGGACGAGTCCAGCGGCGACACCGCCGGGTAGATGCCAAGCTCGGCCACCTGGCGGGAGAGCACCGTCGTGGCGTCCAGGTGCGCGAAGATCGCGGCCGGCGCCGGGTCGGTCAGGTCGTCGGCGGGCACATAAATGGCCTGCACGGACGTGATGGACCCGTCCGGCGTGGAGGCAATGCGCTCCTCCAAGGCGCCCACCTCGCCCGCCAGCGTCGGCTGGTAG
>CAZUIA010000173.1:0-6624 GCA_964620835.1 uncultured Oscillospiraceae bacterium | reverse complement strand
GCGGGCAGACCTACCTGTCTGAGCAGGAGATCGCCGTGAAGTAACGCGCCCTGCCATGGGGCTGCCGCGCGAAAATGGGGCAGCCTGGGTGTGGGGGAACCGAATCCGCCTTTTTGCGGTTTGATCCCGCGCGGGAAAGGGCCTCCGGCGGCCAAAGGCGCTGCCTTTGGAAACCGCCGGGGACTTGTCCCCGGACCCCTTCTGCGGGGGAGGCGCTGTGGGTGTTTGGAGGGGCTGCTGCGCGCTTTGCGCGGCGGCTCTGCTTTTTCTTCCGCCTTGGCTGATTTCCCGGGCTGCCGCCGGGCGTGTGTGGCCAAGCCGATGTCTTTCGGCCGGCCGCGCTGCATACGCTGCTCAGAGGAGGCGATGCGCATGTCGCAAGGAAGGACGCGGGTGCGGGGCGTCACCGTCCGAAACCGCGCGCCGCTGGCGCACGTACAGGACGCGGCACGCCACGCGGCGGTTCCGATTCCCCCGAAGGAAAAACCCGAAAAGGGCGAGGACATAGCCAAGCCGCTTGGGTTTGGCGAACGAATGCTGCGAAACACCGCGGTGAGCGTGGCGTTGCTTTTGTGCGTGCTGGCGGTGCAAAGCCTGAACACGCCCGGCGCGACGAGCGCCACCAACCTGCTTGCCCAGGTCGTTTCGATGGACCTGAACGAAAGCCTGGGAAGCCTGAAATTCGTGTCCAGCCTCATCCCCGAAAGCGTGGCCGTGCTGTGGAACCTAGGTGGGGAAAAGCACGCCGCGCCGTCCGCGGCCGCGGTGGTGCACGCGTTCAGCGCGCAGGAGCCATGGATCGGGTACGGGACGGGCGAGGCGTACGCGAGCGCGGCGGGCGAGGTGATGAGCGTCTCTGTGGACGCGCGCGGCCGCTCGGCCATCCGCATCCGCCACGCCAGCGGCATGGAGACGGTCTACGGCAACCTGCTGCTCACCAACGTGCAGGAGGGCGACTGGGTGGAGGCCGGCACCCTGATCGGCGCGGCCAAGGAGCTTACGTATGAGCTGCGGGGCGAAGGCCGCTCCATGGATCCCGCGCCGTTTTGGCGATGATCCCGCTGGGAACGTTGCTGGGCGTGCCGCTTCGCATGCACGGCGCCTTCCCCGTCCTGATCGCGGCGGCCGTCTTTTTGGGCCATGGGCGGACGCTGGTCGCGTCGCTTGTGGCGCTCAGCCTGCACGAGCTTTCGCACGCCCTGGCCGCGCGCGCCGTCGGCCAGCGGTTTGAGGCGATCGAGCTGATGCCGTTCGGCGGCGTGGCGCAGATGGACACGGCGCTGTCCCTGCGCCCGGCCCAGGAGGCCGTCATCGCGCTTTCGGGGCCGGCCGCCAGCCTGCTTTTGTCCATGCTTGCCGCGGTCAGCGGGCTTTCGGGCCCGCTGGTGCGCGATTTTCTGCGCGTCAGCCTGTCGCTTGCGCTGTTTAACCTGCTGCCCGCGCTGCCGCTGGACGGCGGAAGGGCCCTTCGCGCCGCGTGCACCCACCGGCTCGGCCGCGCCAGGGCGACGCGCGTGTTCGTATGCGTGGGTGTGGGGCTTGGCATCCTTGTCGTGCTGCTGGGCGTGTTCGCCGCGTCGCGCGGCGTGTTCAACCCGCTTTTGTTCCTGACCGGCGCGTACCTTGTGTATGCGGCGCTGAAAGAAAAGGAGACCCTGGCCGCGGCCTGCCTGGAGGCGCTGCACGGCCGTGCGGCCCGCTTAAAGCGCGAGGGCGCGCTGCCAGTCCGGCTGGTGGCGATGGAGCAAGGCGCGCCGCCGGAGAGGATGGCCGCGCGGCTGACGTCGGGCAGCTACCACCTGTTCCTGCTGGTGGACGAGAACCTGCGCCGCGTCGGCGCGATGGACGAGGGCGAGGTGCTGGTCCGGTGCCTGGCGGCGCGGGCCGACCCGGGAAGGTAAGCGCGAATGCCAACAGGAACGCGCCCAAAGCACCGGGCGTTTTTTTCGCTCCGGCGTTGCCGTTTTTAGCCCGGCCCGCCGCGGCCGTGCCGGGCTTTGGCTCCCGGCGGAACAAAAAAATGCCCGGCGCTTTGGACGCGCCCGGATTTCCCGCATATAGGAAGCAAACGTCAAGCAAGAAACGCGAATCCACGCGATAAACCCGAAAAAACGGGGTTGCAAACAATCCGCGCGCATGGTATACTATTTTTCGCGATTGCTTGAACGATCACGGCACGCATGGAGAGGTGAGACAAGTGAAGGAAGGCATTCATCCCAAATACGGCCAGGCGACGGTGCGTTGCGTGTGCGGCGAAACGTTTACGACCGGCTCCACCAAAAAAGAGCTGAAGGTCGAAATCTGTTCGAAGTGCCATCCGTATTTTACCGGCAAGCAGAAGCTGGTGGATACCGGCGGACGCGTGGACCGTTTCAAGAAGCGGTACGGTCTGTGAGGGTAGGCAAAACAGCATAGCGAGCCGAACGAACGCGTTTGGTTCGCTTTTCTGTTTTCTTCGGGGTACCCCCTCCCGTTTTGAGACAATCTACCGTTTACCTCGATCAAAAAACGGTGTATACTATACAAAGAACAGCGGACATCCATGGATCGGAAAGAAGGTTGAGATAGATGGCGAAAAGGGAGAGGACGGATTCGCAGGAAAGAAAGCCCGATATCGGCGGGCAGGCGGTCATGGAGGGCGTGATGATGAAATCGCCCGACTCGATCGCCATCGCCGTGCGAAAGCCCAGCGGTGAAATCGTGGTCAAGCGCGACCCGTATGTCAGCGCGGCCAAAAAGCACAAGTGGATGGGCTGGCCCGTGGTGCGCGGCGTGGTCAACATGGCGATGATGCTGGTTATGGGTATGCAGACGCTCGAGGCGTCCACCAAGATGCTCGGCATCCTGGACGAGGAGCCGAGCCGGTTTGAAAAATGGCTGAGCCAAAAGCTCGGCAAGAGCGTGGACAAGATCGTCATGGGCGTTGCGATGGTGATGGCGCTCGGCCTTTCGCTGCTTTTGTTCATGGTCGTGCCAAGCTTTGTCGGCACGCTGATGAACCGGGCCGTTTCCTCGCTCCTGGTGGTCAATTTGGTCTCGGGCCTTGTCCGCATCGTGATTTTGATCGCCTACATCGGCCTGGCGGGCCTGATCCCGGACATGCGAAGGACCTTTGAGTACCACGGCGCGGAGCACAAGACCGTGTACTGCTACGAAAACGGCCTTCCGCTCACGCCGGAAAACGCTCAGAAATTTACCACCCTGCACCCCAGGTGCGGCACGAGCTTTTTGCTGCTGGTGATGATCATCGCCATCCTGCTGGGCGCGGTGTCCGACCAAATTTTGCAGCTTGTGTTCGGGTTTGAGCGGCTGTCGTTCGTGTGGCGGCTGGTTCGAAGCCTCGTGCTCCTGCCCCTGATCGCGGGCGTTTCCTTTGAGGCGCTCAAGGGCCTTGCGCACAGCGACGGAAAGCTCGTGCGCGCCATCCGCTGGCCGGGGCTGATGCTGCAGAAGCTGACCACCCGCGAGCCCGACGAAAAGCAGCTGGAGGTGGCCATCGCCGCGTTCAACGCCGCGGTGTATGGGCTCAACGCGCAGGAAGCGCCCGAGGCGGCGCCGGAAGCGGCCGTGCACGGTGCCTTTGATGCAAACCCGCAGACAAGCGCTGAGTGACGCGGCCCTGAGGCTGGAAAGGGCCGGGGCGTCGGACGCCCGCCTGGACGCCGAGTGGCTGCTCTCGCACGTGTGCGGCGTGAGGCGCCTTTTGCTTCTCACTGAGCTGGATACCCCCCTTGGACCTGACGAGGCGGCGGCTTTTCAGCCGCTGCTTTTGCGCAGGGAGGCGGGTGAGCCGCTGCAATACGTGCTGGGGGAAACGGATTTTTTCGGCAGGACGTTTCGGGTTGACGGTCGGGTGCTGATTCCCCGGCCGGATACGGAGGCGCTCTGCGAGGCCGCGATCAGCCGCCTGCACGCGCTGCCGCCCGGCAGCCGCGCGCTGGACGTTGGAACCGGCAGCGGGGCGCTGGCGGTTTCGCTTCAGCTTGCCTGCCCGCTTTGCAGGGTTGTCGGCGCGGATATCAGCGCGGACGCGCTGTGCGTGGCGCGGGCAAACGGGAAGCGCCTGGGCGCGGCGGTGGAATGGGTGCAAAGCGACCTGTTTGAAGCGCTTTCGGGCACGTTTGACCTGATCGTGTCAAACCCGCCGTATATTCCCCTTGGGGAAATGGAAGGGCTTCAGCGCGAGGTGCGGTTTGAGCCAAGGCTCGCGCTTTGCGGCGGCGCGGATGGGCTGGATTTTTACCGCCGGATTGCCGGGGGCCTTCGGGGCCGTTTGGCGCCGGGCGGCGCTCTGCTCCTGGAGGTGGGCGACGGGCAGGCCAGGGATGTGGCCGCGCTGCTCTTGGGGCGCTTTGAAAAGGTGGACATTTCGCGCGACTTGGCCGGCCTTTGGCGCGTGGTGACAGGGGATGGATATGCAGGATAAGCTTCAATGGGTGGAAGCGCGCTACGACGAGCTTTCGCAGCAGATGGCGCAGCCCGAGACAACGCAGGACCCCGCGCTGCTTGCAAAGCTCATGCGCGAGCACGCGCAGCTTGAGCCGGTGGTGGAAACGTACCGGGAGCTTTGCGCGCTCAAGGCGCAAAAGGGCGAGGCCGAGGAGATGCTTTCGGACCCGGAGCTTGCGGATATGGCGCGCGAGGAGCTGGCCGCGCTTCAGGAGACGATCGAAAAAACGTGGCATGATCTGCAGGTGCTGCTTTTGCCGAGGGATCCGAACGACGACCGGAACGTGCTCATCGAGATCCGGGCGGGCGCGGGCGGCGACGAGGCGAGCCTTTTCGGGCAGGTGCTGCTGCGCATGTACACCCGCTATGCCGAAAGGCGCGGCTGGAAAACGGAGATCATGGACGCGAACATGACCGAATTGGGCGGGGTGAAGGAAGCGACGCTTGCCGTCATGGGCAAAGGCGCGTTTCGGCGGCTCAAGTTTGAAAGCGGCGTGCACCGCGTGCAGCGCGTACCCACGACGGAATCGGGTGGGCGCATCCACACCTCCACCGCGACGGTGGCGGTGCTGCCGGAGGCTGAGGACGTGGACGTGCAGATTCTGCCAAACGAGATTCGGGTGGATGTGTACCGCTCCAGCGGGCACGGAGGGCAGTGCGTCAACACGACCGACTCGGCCGTGCGCATCACCCACCTGCCGACGGGGCTGGTCGTCACCTGCCAGGATGAAAAATCCCAGATCAAAAACCGGGACAAGGCCATGCGCGTGCTCAAGGCGCGGCTGTACGACCTGCTGCAGTCGCAAAAGGACGCGGAGTATGCCGAGAACCGCCGCTCGCAGGTGGGCACGGGCGACCGGAGCGAGCGCATCCGGACGTATAACTTTCCGCAGGGCCGCGTGACCGACCACCGGCTTTCGCTGACGCTCTATCAGTTGGATCTGTTCGTCGAGGGGGACTGCGACATGGTGATCGACCCGCTGCTTTTGGCCGATGAGACGGAGCGGCTCAAGCGTTTGTCGGGGGAGAGCGCATGAAAACGGACGTGCTGCCGGTCAGCGCCGCCTCGATCGATCGGGCGGCGCTGCTGCTGAAGGCGGGCGAGGTGGTCGCCTTTCCGACGGAGACGGTGTACGGCCTTGGGGCGAATGCGCTGGACGAGGGGGCTGTGGCGAAGATTTTCGCGGCCAAGGGGCGGCCGGCGGATAACCCGCTCATTGCGCATATTGCGGACAGGGCGGCGCTTCCGTTGCTGGTGCGGGGCGTTGACAGGCGGGCCCGGGCGCTGATGGACGCGTTTTGGCCCGGGCCGCTGACGCTGATCTTTGAAAAGACGGACCAGGTGCCCGCGATCGTCAGCGCGGGGCTTTCGACGGTGGCGGTGCGCATGCCCTCGCATGAGGCGGCGCGGGCGCTGATCGAGCGGTCGGGCGTGCCCGTCGCGGCGCCGAGCGCCAACCGCAGCGGCCGGCCAAGCCCTACGACCGCCGCGCACGTGCTTTCGGATATGGAGGGGCGCATCCCGCTGATTTTGGACGGAGGGCCGTGCGCGGTGGGCGTGGAGTCGACGGTGGTGGACCTTTCGGGCGGGGCGCCGACGATTCTGCGGCCGGGCGGGGTTACGGCGGAGATGCTTCGAGGGGTGCTTCAGGATGTTTTGGTGGACCCGGCTGTGCTTTCGCCGCTTCGGGTTGGGGAAACGGCGCGCTCTCCGGGGATGAAGCACCGGCACTACGCGCCCAGCGCGCGGGTGGTGGTGGTGCGCGGGGTGAAGGAAAGCGTGGCCGAGGAGACGAGGCGGCGGTATGACGAGGCTGAGGAAGCGGGCAAGCGGGCGCTGATCCTTTGCCAAAGCGCGATGGCGAGAGCATATGGGCAGAGGCGGGTGCGCGTGCTCGGTACAGGGGGCGGCGAGATGGCGTCGCACCTGTTCGACGCGCTGCGCGAGGCGGACCGGCTTCAGGTGGAGCTTGTCATCGCCGAGGGCAGCGGTACGGAGGGCATGGGCCTCGCGCTGATGAACCGCCTGCTGCGCGCGGCGGACTTTGACGTCGTGGACGTGTAGGGAACAGGGCTGTCGCACGGGAGGCTTGCGGCGGCCCTTTTTGGCGGGGATTTGTGCACCGCGCGAAAAGGAGGGGTCCAGGGGCGAAGCCCTTGGCGGTTTCCAAAGGC
>CAZUIA010000172.1:0-6669 GCA_964620835.1 uncultured Oscillospiraceae bacterium | reverse complement strand
AGGCATCATCCAACGGAACTCGTGCACCGCACTTGTTAGGCCGAAAGCAGAACCGCCGGAGGAAAAAAGAGTGCTGACAGATGAAGAATGCCAGAGGGTTGAAAAAACTATTGCTACTCATAAGCATGGAGACTACCTTGCGGCGCTTTATTATCTTGGCTTGCGGCGCGGAGAGGCCCTGAGGCTGCAATGGGACGATTTTGATTGGAAAAACAAAACGGTGAGCGTGCAGCAGGATATCGATTATTCGAACGGGAATATCGGCGTTGTTGGGCCACCCAAGACCAAAGCGGCTTACCGAGACATCCCCATCGAGGACGATCTGGAAGTTGTCTTACGCAGCAAGCGCGGTTCGCCTGGCGTCTTTCTTTTTAAAACCAAAAACAATAATCCGCTGCCGTACGCAACTGCAATGTGCTGGTGGGTTGAGCTGATGATCGACGCCGGCCTGGCAAGGCAGGTGCTTGACAAAGACGGGAATGAGGAGGAGAAAAAGAGAAGGGACCTGCGTTTCGAATGGGAGTGTCTTATTTCGCCCCGCTATTTACGACATAACTACGCCACAAGGCTGTACAAGGCCGGCGTAGATCCGATCGTGGCTATGAAAATCTTGGGGCACTCGGACTATTCCACCACTGCAAAAATATAGCCAGTTTGAGGCGGTTTTAAAAGGATGAAACCATAATGAATTTTCAAGCCGTAAAAATGGAAAAACCCGTTGAAATGCTTGTATTTCAACGGGTTTCATACTGGCGCGCCCGGCGAGATTCGAACTCACGACCTTTTGATTCGTAGTCAAACACTCTATCCAGCTGAGCTACGGGCGCTCGAACATTCTTATTCTACTAAATATGCACGCGAATGTCAAGCGGTTTTTTAGTATTTGGAGGGCATGTAGGACTACAATGCTGGGCAGTGCCCAAGGCATCCACAAAAAAGAGGGATATCGCAGAAAAGCTGTGAATTACGCAGCCTCTCTGACGATCTCGAAGGGAGGAAGCAAGATCATTGTTGCGATCAATGCGCTCGAAATGATAGAACTGAACCTACCCGGAAATGAGCTGCTCAACCTCGGAACGACCGGAACGGTCTGCTACATAGAAACATTCGGCCTTGAGCAGACCAAAGAAATAGACCGTCAACCGCAAAACGAATAACATTATGAGGTATAGGCTTTTTGAACTCGGCCGGTGCCGGGTGGCCAACGCGCCGTGCAGGCGGATGCTGTTGAGCCCGTGCTCGTAGTCCCCAATTCCAACTGTAGCCGATCGGGCGTACAGAGCGCTACTGAAGCCCCCGGAAGCGTTGCATTGACAAGCAGCCTGCACGCATGCTAGAATGCATCGAGTTATTTTAAAAGATAATACGGAATTCACGGAGACAGTGCACGTTTCGTAGCTGAATGAGGAGAGGAACGCCCATGGAAGAGGTGCGTTGGCATCCCATGACAAAACTGCAGATCGCCAAGACCGTAAAGTTTTTGGGGCCGGGCTGCCGCGACTTACTTCGCTTGATCCGGGAAAACGGCTCTGTCCGGCTGGCATGCGAGGCAATGGGGCTCAGTTACAGCAAGGCTTGGCGCATTCTCAACACACTGGAGGCTGAGGTCGGCTTTGCCGTGCTTTCGCGCAGGCCGGGGGGGAAAGGCGGTGGCGAAACGACGCTGACATCCGAGGGTAAGGTGCTGCTGGAACGGTTCGATGCCTACGAACGGGAATGCCGGGCAGCGGTCGAAACAATTTTCCGCCGCCATTTCGCAAAGGAGGCCGGCATGGCTCCGTAAAGCCGATGCCAAAGGAGCGAAGAAACAGGATCTGCATTGACAACGCGGCCGCTACGCTATGCAAGCCGCACGAGGTGACCTACGGCAATTCCACCGATAAACCGGAAAGTTCAGCAGATCTTTTCGCCCATCGTCTGCCATCTTTCGCTCACATAGCGTTGCCGTGCTTCGTTCCGGTTCCCAGGGGTGGACGGAAATCTCCCGCTTTCTTTTTCCGGGCTTTACGTTCGATTCATTCGCGAAGCACTGGGGTGTACGGGACAGCCCTGCCCCATCCCGGTGCGTAAGGCGCGCAAAGCGCTGCTTTCGGGCGCGGACGCGGTTGCGGATTTGCAAACGTTGACCGCGAAAGACACATTCCTTTGTGCGTGTGCTGCCCGCGCCAATTCCTTTCGGGGCACGGCCAGGCTGGCTGTAGGCCGGCTTATGGATAGGATACACATTGCTCGGATATCCGCAATATCAGCACAGGCGGTGATGCTATGACGCTTTCGGAGCATCTGGGTCTTGGAAAAGGCGAACGCGTGGCGGTGGTGGGCTGCGGCGGGAAAACCGCGCTCATCGAACGGTTGGCAAACGAGAACGCGGCCGGCGGCGTCCTGATCGCTCCCACCACGCGCATTGGGCTGAGCCAACGGATCGAACGCCCGGGCGTTGCGTATTTGGGCCGGATTCAGGGCGACAAGCTATGCGCCGCGCCGCTTTTGGAGATACAGGCCGCTTCGCGGAGCTTTGCCCTTTCCTTGATGGAGGCCGACGGCAGCAAAAGGCTGCCGCTGAAAGGCTGGGCGGATCACGAGCCGGTCGTGCCCGGCTTTGCGACGCGCTCCATTGCCGTCGTGTCCGCCCGTGCCGTGGGGCTTTCGGCAGTGGAAGAAAATGTCCATCGATGCCCGCTCTTTCTCTCGCAGACCGGGCTGCGCGAGGGCGATACGGTGGATGAGGCGGCGGTAGCCCGAATGATCCGCTGGTGCATGGACCGCCACGCGGTCGGAAAGCGAACGATTCTGATCAACCAAGCCGACGACCCGCCTTTGCGCGCCATTGCGCACCGCATCGCCCAAGCGCTGAAAGGCTTTGACGGGCAGATCCTGATCGGATCGTTGAAGGAGGGCGAGGTATGGAACGCGAACTGATTATCGTGCGGGGCGGCGGAGACATCGCGACCGGCATTGTCCAGAAATTTCATCGCGCCGGGTTCCCTGTCCTGGTGCTTGAGACGGAGCGCCCCACGGCCATACGGCGCTCCGTGGCGCTGAGCGAGGCTGTCTACCAGGGCAGCGCGACGGTCGAGGATATGACCGCGCGGCTGGTTTGGGACGTGCGCGGGATGCAGGCGTGTTTTGAAGCGGCGAAGGTGCCGCTGACTGTCGATCCGACGGGGTCCTGGATTGCCCGGCTGTCGCCGGCTTGTGTGGTGGATGCCATTTTGGCCAAGCGCAACCTGGGCACGCATCCTGCCATGGCCCCGGTGGTGATTGCCGTGGGGCCCGGGTTCATCGCCGGGGAGAGCGCGCACGCCATCGTGGAATCCATGCGCGGGCACGATCTGGGGCGGTTGATCCTGCACAAAAGCGCGCTGCCCAACACCGGTATTCCCGGAGAAGTGGGCGGCAAAAGCGCCGAGCGTGTGCTCTACGCCCCCTGTGACGGCAGCGTCCGCCATGTGCGGGCAATTGGCGACATCGTGCATGCGGGGGAAACCATGCTCTTCGTCGGCGAAACAGCGTGCGCCGCGCCGTTCACCGGCCTGCTGCGCGGGCTGATCGCCGAAATGGCTGTCAGGCGGGGCACAAAGGTCGCCGATGTCGACCCGAGAGTCGATGTGGACTGGCAAACCATCTCCGATAAAGCGCGCTGTATCGGCGGCGGCGTGTTGGAGGCATACTTGTATCTACGAAACGGAGGGCGCTGCGATGAAAGAACTGTTTGAGGCGCTGCTGGCACGGCTGGAGAAGGGCCTGCCCATGGTGATGGTGAGCGTGATTGAAAGCAGCGGCAGCGCGCCGCGCGGTCCGGGCGCACGCATGCTGGTGGACCAGGGCGGGCGCGCGTTTGGCACGGTGGGCGGAAGCACGGTCGAGCATCAGGCGATCCTTGAGGCAGCCGCCCTGCTTTGGGAGGACGGCTGCTTCATCCGCGAGTTTTCGCTGCAAAACCAAAAAGCAGGAGATCTGGGCATGGTGTGCGGCGGCGATATGAAGATATTGGTTCAGCATGTGAGCCCGGCATACGCGGGCCTTTGCCGCGAGGCGCTGGCCAAGATAGCGTCGGGCGAGCCCGCGCACCTGGTGACGGAACTTTCATCCGGCAGCATGCGGCTTGCATCCGAAAAACCGGAAGACGCCGGTTCTTTCACGCAGCAGATCAGCGGCATGGGGATGGTCTATGTGTTTGGCGGCGGCCACGTGGCGCAAGCGTTGGTTCCGCTGCTTGCCCGAGCGGAGTTCCCGGTGGTGGTGCTGGACGACCGGGCGGAATTTGCCAGCGCCGCGCTGTTTCCGGACGCCGCCGTCTGTCTGGTGGATTTTGAGCGGCTGGAAGGCCTGCGGATCAATGCCAATGACGACATCGTCATCATGACCCGCGGGCATTCGTATGACCAGGCCGTGCTTGGCCAAATGCTAAAGACGCCCGCACGGTATGTCGGCATGATGGGCAGCCTCGGCAAGCGCGCGCATATTTACGCGAACCTGAAAAAGCAAGGGCACACGCAGGAGGATATTGACCGCGTGCATTCGCCGATCGGGCTTGCGATCCAGGCCGAAACGCCGTTTGAGATCGCCGTCAGCATCACGGCGGAGCTTATCCAGCATCGCGCGGCGAACGCGGGCGCGTAAACGTTCCATCACAGCGCGCAAAGCCTGCCCGCGCGTACAAAAAAGCGCATTGTTCGCAAACAGGTGCAACGCGCTTTCTCTGCGCGTTTTTTCTGAGATGTTCCGCGCATCCTTTCGCAAAAGGGAACGAAATCGTTCCATCACGGTGTGATCTGGTTACAGTCAGGCAAACTGTGATAGAATAGAATCAACAAGTGGGGTCAATGAAAGGGGTATGCGGATGGCGAGCTTGGCGGAAAAAGAAATTATCATCATCGGTTGTGGGCCGGCGGGCATATCGGCCGCGCTGTATGTCCATCGCAGCGGCGTAAAAACCACCGTGATCGGCAAGGACGGCGGCGCGCTGCTAAAGACCGACGAGATTGAAAACTACTATGGGTTCCCCGAGATGATCACAGGCAGGGAGCTTGTGGCGCGGGGAATCTCCCAGGCAAAGAGGCTGGGCGTGAACGTGATTTCGGATGAAGTTGTAGATCTGGGGTTTGGCAGCAAGATGCAGATCAAAAGTACGGAAAAAGTGTACGAGGCGGATGCCGTCATACTGGCTACGGGCGCTTCGCGCCAAACACCGAAAATCAAGGGCCTTTCGGATTTTGAAGGCAAAGGCGTAAGCTATTGCGCCACCTGCGACGCCTTTTTCTATAAGGGCAAGGACGTGGCTGTGCTGGGTTGCTGTGATTATGCGCTGCACGAGGCCATGGAACTTCTGCCCGTCGCCAGGTCTGTCACGCTTGTTACCAACGGCGAAAAGCCCATCGATCATATCCCGCAGGAGATCAGAATCATCACGGATCAGATTGCGGAGTTTTCGGGCAACGGCCATCTTGACAGGGTGACCTTCAAGAATGGCGACGCGCTGCAAGTTTCCGGCGTCTTTATCGCCATAGGGGTGGCGGGAAGTGGCGATCTGGCAAAGAAAATCGGCGCCGAGACCAACAAGAACCGGATCGTGGTAGACGCGAATATGGCCACCAACATACCCGGCCTGTACGCCGCGGGAGACTGTACGGGAGGAATCCTGCAGATATCCAAAGCGGTATACGAAGGCGCCAGAGCGGGCACCGAGGCGGTAAAGTATCTCAGAAGCGTGGGGAACGGGGTTTAGCGGGCGGAACGAAGCGGTGCACGCGCCCGCTTGGCCCGGATAAACGGATTGTTTTTACCCCTTGACAATAGGTAACCTATTGCGTATAATAAGCGCAACGGGTTACCTATTTTGCTGTAAGGGAGGATTTGCATGAACGGTATGGTCGAAAAGACATACATTTTCGCCACGATATTCGCGCTGTCCAACAAGCTGCAGCTTCTTGGCGACAGAATCGACGGAAAGCTGACGGTCAAACAATGGCTCTTTCTCGCCGGTGTCTTGAAATGCGAAAGCGATACGCCCTCGCTTTCCGAAATTGCGGCGCGCATCGGGAGCTCCCGGCAAAACGTGAAGAAAATGGCCGCGATCCTGGAAAAACAGCGTTTCGTTGTGATGGAAAAGGATGCGCGCGACGCACGGGTGGTGCGCGTCAAGCTGACCGACGCCTGCATGGCACATTTGAAACAGCGGGAAAACGCAGAACTGCAATTCATCCAGGCGCTGTTTACGGGGTTTCAGGCGAAGGAGCTGTCGCTTTTGTCCGGCGGGATCAAAAGGCTCGAAAAAAACGCGCGGGAGATGGAGAGCAAATATGCGGAAAAGGAAGTGTAGGAAGATGTGGGTGGCAATCGCATCGATCCTGTTCGTTGTCGCGGTGATCGCGGTGTTTTGGAAGGTTCCTTACTCGCCGATCGGAGCGGAATTCAAAAAGGTGACAGACGAAAAGGCCGCAATGGCGGCGGACGCTTTCGGAGTATTTACCGAGGCGGATATTGCGCACCTCCCTCTGCCGGTACAGCGGTATTTCCGGCATTGCGGGTATCTGGGCACACCGAAGATGTCGTATATGCGGGCTTCGCTTAGCAATGTTGATTTCGTGATGTCAAAGGACCGAACGGTCAAGATCGATTATGAGCAGTTCAATCTCGTCGCGCGGCCGGATCGCTATGCGCTGATTT
>CAZUIA010000171.1:0-6698 GCA_964620835.1 uncultured Oscillospiraceae bacterium | reverse complement strand
GGGAGCACGTGGGAAAGCACGTATACGGCAACCTTGCTATTATGGGCATTACCAGAGGAAAGCCGGAGATATACCGGGTTCCCCAACGCATCCACAATAGCGCGTATTCGCGTGGTTTTTCGCTTCGGCTCACTCCACTTTGGGATGTGACTCCTTTTCCCCCGGAGCCATACTGACTGACCCAGAACCGGCGGGCGATAGCGGTGAAGATGTTGGAAAAGGTCGGCGAGGGTCTCAACCCCGGCAGCCAATGGCTGGATCATAAAGGAACGGGATCTCGTCCATCTCATGGCTTGGCCGTCGTCGGAAGTTATGGCGCCCCTGCAAATCCTGCCGGATATTTCACCTTCGCTTGACAATCCCATGCCCAGAATCTATAATACGTTTACGCAATTTAATTGCATAAAATACAGATTGGAGTCAGCACTATGTCCGTCTACGATTTTGAATATACGTCGATTGAGGGCCGTCCGGTCTCCATGTCCGAGTACAGGGGAAAGGTAATGCTCTTGGTCAACACGGCCAGCAAATGCGGATTCACGCCGCAGTACAGGGGGCTTGAGGAACTTTACCGGAAATACAGGGACCGGGGTTTTACGGTTATCGGCTTTCCCTGCAACCAGTTTATGGAGCAGGAGCCGGGAGACGACCACGAGATCTCCGAGTTTTGCTCGATGCGCTACGGCGTGACCTTTCCGCTATCCCAGAAGGTGGACGTCCGCGACGAAACCGCCATACCGCTCTATGAATATTTGACCTCCCAGAAGGGCTTCGAGGGTCTTGGGAAGGGAATGAAGGCCAAGGCGATGGAGCTCATGCTCAAGGCCAGGTATAAAGGGAGCTTCTCCGACAAGCAGATCAAGTGGAATTTCACAAAATTCCTGATCGATCAAAAGGGAAATGTCATCGCGCGCTATGAACCGACGGTCGAGCCGAAGGACATTGCCGGCGATATCGAAAAGCTGCTGTAATGGGAGGCGTGGCTATGAATCGGGTGGTTTACCTCTCCATGGGCGGCAACACAAAAAAGCTCGCCGAAGCAATTGCCAAAGGCGCGGGCGCGCCGGCCGTTTCAGCGGAGCGGTTCAATGCGTCGGAACCTTCGGATGTCCTGTATGTCGGCGCGTCGATCTATGCCGGAAGCACCGACGGCAAACTGCGCCAGTTCCTGGCGGGTTTGAGGCCGTTCCAGGCAAAGCGCGCCGTCGTGTTCGGTACGTCTGCGGGCAAAAAGACGGTATTGCGAGAAGTGAAATCTATTCTTAAACCGAAAGGTATTACCGTCTCGGATGGCGCGTTTCATTGCAAGGGTGCATTCGTGTTTGCCGATCGCGGGCGGCCAAACGAGGGACATTTGAAACAGGCCGAAGCGTTCGCCAAAAGGGTCCGGGGTGGGCGGCCATGAAGGACGAGATACTGAAACTTGAAAACCAGCTCTGCTTTCCGCTTTATGCCGCTGCAAAGGCAGTCGTGAACCGCTACAAGCCCTTTCTCGACGAAATCGACTTGACCTATACGCAGTATATCGCCATGATGGTGCTTTGGGAACACAAAAGCGTCGGGGTAAAGGAATTGGGGAAGCACCTATATCTTGATTCCGGCACGCTAACGCCGCTTCTGAAGCGGCTTGAGAGCAAGGGCTTTGTCCGGCGCGCGCGTTCCAGCCAGGATGAACGCGTGGTCACCATCACCATCACCGACGCTGGCGAAAAATTAAAGGAGAAAGCACGCGCGATTCCCGGCAAAATCGGGAAGTGCATGCCGCTTTCCCAAGAGGAAGCCGGAACGCTGTACGCGCTTTTGTACAAGCTGCTGGAGAATTTCGATTGCGGAGAAGAAGCATGAGCGCATCTTACAAAAGTATGTTTGCCGGACGTATAGACCTTTCCCTCAAAACGGCGGCGAGCCTCCTCAAGGCATACCCAGCGTCCGCGTCCGCGTTTGCCCGATTGAGGAAAGGATTTGCAAAGGCGGAAGATAGCCGTGCGAGGCTTGCCAAAGACGGGATTGAGGTTCCACCGCTGATGATCGTCAGCACGACCGAAGCCTGCAACCTGACCTGCGCGGGCTGCTATGCCTGCGCGCATCACAGAAAACCAAGCGATGAACTGTCCGCCGGGCGGATCGCGGAGATCCTGGACGAGGCGTCCAGTCTGGGCGTTAGCGTCGTGATGCTGGCGGGCGGAGAACCGCTGCTCTCCCACGGCTGGCTTGAGGCGCTTGGCAGCCATGGCGAAATGGTCGGCATCGTGTTCACCAACGGGACTTTGTTGGACGGGCGCAATCGCGCGTGGTTTGGGGAACACCGGCATATCCTCCCCGTGTTTAGCCTGGAAGGCGGTGAGACCCAAACGGACGCCCGGCGAGGCAGCGGCGTATATGCGAAGGTCCGTGCGGCCATGCGCAGCCTACGCACGGATCGGATACCCTTTGGGGTCTCCTTGACCGTTACAAGGGAAAACATCGATAGCCTGCTGCGCGATGCGTTTATGGGCGAATTGGTGCGGGAAGGCTGCCGGCTGTTCATATGTGTGGAATACGTCCCGATCGAAGCAGGCAGCGAACCGCTTGCGCTCTCCAAAGCCGACAAAAAACGGCTAGGCGAGTTCGCGGCCGCGAGTGCCCGGAAACATCCCGCGCTGTTCATTCCGTTCCCCGGCGATGAGGAGGAATACGGCGGATGCCTTGCGGCCGGTCGCGGATTTGTGCATGTGAGTGCCGGCGGCGATGTGGAGCCCTGTCCGTTTGCCCCTTTTTCTGATGCCAATCTGAAGAATGTATCGCTTAAAGAGGCGCTGGCTTCCCGCTTTCTCTCCCAAATACGGGAAAACCACCATTTGCTCAAGGAGGGTGACGGCGGCTGCGCGCTATGGCACAACCGCGAATGGCTGGCGCGGTTGCTGTAGGGCAGGGGGCTGCAATGCGAGATCAGCCCATGGTGTGCCCGGAGCTTGGAGAACCGGCGCCTTGATCCGGTAAGCCCTTAGCCCAAGAAGCGCAACCGTGGGAAGCCGTACCCGGTGCAAGGGAACTGCGCAGCGAAGCTGAAACCGAAGCGTACGGCTTTGCAAATGAGATCCCCACAAAAATGTCACCGCAGGACGAGCAGCTGAAGAGTATCATAACCCACGATATCACCCGATTTTGATGTAGGAATCAGGCATCCCTCAGATAATGCTTGAACCTTTCCCGGTTCGAAGCGCCCTGAAATATCATCGAAACGGTGGAACCGTCGAGTCTGACGGACGACAGCATGGCGGTTGATACAGGTTTGTTAAGAGCAGCCGCGCCGGTGGCCCGAGAACCATTCGGTGATCCGGCGTATCGGCGGGTCATGTTTGTGCTAAATCCTGCAGCCCCTCTCCCTCGCTGTCAGACAGGCACCTTCACCACAATCTTTTTGACCGGGACGCCTTTCCCCGCCGCGCAGCGGGGCTTATGCGCGTCTTCCGGTGCCAGCACGGCATAATCGCCCGCGCGCAGGAGCACTGCGCCGGCGTAAGCCGGGTCCTGATAAAACGTAACGTCATTTTCAACGCTGTACGGGGTTTTTACGGCAAGTCCGTCGAGGTCTACACAGCCGATCAGTTCAATGCCCTCAATCAGATACTGAATGTCAAAGAACTTCTCATGCGCTTCAAAATCCAGCGTTTCCGCCGGCATGGTGGTGTACTGCTGCACGCTGGCGCGAACGCCGCTTCCCAAATCAATCCAGCCCTCCGGCAGCGACGCCAGATCCGCCCGTTTTAAGAAAGCAAACGCCGTCTTGAATTTCGCGCCGGTAAAATCATACTTGTATTCAAGACCAATTTTTGTGCTCTGCATGTTTTTCTTCCTTTCTTTTTCAAGCTTTGGCAGCCGTTTTCTGCGCCTGGAACACGCCCGTTCTGCCGCGGATCAGGCCCGACATCACCGCGCAGACTGCCAGCGTCATACCGCAAAGGCCCAGCACATACTCAATTTTCCATCCGCTTTCAATCAATGCGCTCATCAGCATCGGAGCGAGGCACCCGCCCACCAGCACGGCGCATCCAAGGATGATGCCGTTCGCCACGCTATGCAAATGCTCCGGAAGGGAAGCGCGCGGAATCATGTACACAAACAGCGAAACCGTAACGCCCGCCCAGGAGCCGAAAATGGCGAGAATGACCGCGCTGGCCATCGTTCCCGGCATCAGGAACGCGCAGATTGGCGCGATCACGCTTAAGGCGAACGTGCCCGCCATCACATGCTTGGCGGGCAAGCGATCCGCAATCACCGGAATGATCAGGCTGACGGGGATAAACGCGAACCCCTTCAGCGAGAGGAACCAGCCCTTTTGAAGGGAATCAAAGCCCATCACGTCGGAATAATAGAGCGGCGCGAACACGCCGATGCACAGGTTGGCCGCCGTTTCCAGCAGGCCGATCACAAAGCACAGCACGAAGTTTCTGTTCTGGAACAGCTCGCGGACGGAATCAACCCATCGCTGGCCCGAGCCGCTGTTTTGCTGCACCGCGCAGCGAACCTCCTTCACGCTGAGCTGCATCAGCACGGCGGAAACGAGCATCAAAAGGCCGGTGATGAGAAAAACGGTGTTCCATTCATAGTGCTGCATCAGCTTTGCGATGAAGATCGGGCCCAGCGCGCTGCCGATCACGGCCGCGCCGCTGCTGATAAAACCGTTGCGCATGCCATAGTCCTCGTGCACAAGGTTTTTGGAAATAATGCCCATCATCATGGCCAGCGAGCAGCCCTGGCTGGCGCCCGCAAGGAAACGGCAGGCCGCGAGGCCGTAATAGCTTTCCACGCGCGAGGTCAGGAGCGAAGTGGCGGCGGCGCAGAACGTCATCGGCACGAGCCAGCCCTTGCGGCGGGTGGAACGGCCCGTCAGCATGCCAAAGGAGATGGACGAAAGCCCGTAGGACAGGTAATAGATGGAGCTCAGCGACGAATACTGCGACGTGGTGAAATGCAGGTCGTTGATCAGCTTTTCCGAAAAATACGTTACAGATCCGCTATCGAGCGACTTAAAGCCGTAGATCAAGCAGAACAGCAGCGTGATATAATTGATGTATACGACTTTACGGTTGATCTTCATGCTTGCCCTTTGATGCCTGCCCGGCGTGCGGAAAACTCCGCACAGGTCGCGGCATGTTCCTCCTCATCGCTTTCGCCTGTCCGGCCGCGCTTGCGCGCGAAAGCACAAAAGCGCGGCCGGTCTTTTTCTTCCCTATTGGCGGTAGACCACTTTGCCGTCCACCAGTGTGCGGTATACCGTAGCGCCGATTTCGCGCAGCGGGTTTCCGTTCCAGATCACAACGTCCGCGTCCTTGCCCACCTCCAGGCTGCCCACGCGGTCTCCGATTTCGGCAAGCGTGGCCGCGTTGATGGTGATCGCCTTCCATGCGGCTTCTTCCTCCAGCCCCGCCTTGATGGCAAGGCCGGCGCACAGGGACAGGTACTGCAGCGGAATCACCGGCGAGTCGGTGATGATGGCCATGGGCACGCCGGCATCGTGCAGAATGCGCGGCGTTTTAAAGCTCTTGTGGATCAGCTCCGCCTTTGATTTGAAGGTCATCGACGGGCCGACAAACGTCGGCAGACCTTCCTTGACAAGCTCTTGCACAATCTCCGCGCCGTCCGTACAGTGGTCGAGCGTCATCCGCACGCCGAATTCGCGCGCAATGCGAATGGCCGTGAAGACATCGTCCGAGCGGTGCGCGTGCGCCTTGAGTGGAATCTCGCCGCGCAGCACGGGGATCATCGCTTCCAGCTTCATGTCAAACGCGGGGTTCTTTCCGGCGTCTATGTCCTCCATATAGCGGCGCGCCTTGAACAGCGTTTCGCGGAGCAACGCCGCCACCGCCATACGGGTCTTGGGGGATTTCCCGTTGTTGCCGTAGCAGTTCTTCGGGTTTTCGCCAAAGGCAATCTTCATGGCAACGGGTGATTTAATGATCATGTTGTCAACGCGCGTTCCAGCCAGCTTGATCGCCGCGAACGAGCCGCCGATCACGTTCGCGCTGCCCGGGCCGGTCACGGCCGAGGTGACGCCGCCTTCCAGCGCGTCCCGCAGGGATTCATCCATCGGATAGATCGAATCGATGGCGCGCACCTG
The DNA here is from genome assembly GCA_964620835.1 of uncultured Oscillospiraceae bacterium. Lineage (GTDB taxonomy): Bacteria > Bacillota > Clostridia > Christensenellales > Aristaeellaceae > Avichristensenella. Next base: position 598 of record CAZUIA010000171.1, on the reverse strand, counting down.
CGGGGTCACCGGGTCGGTGGATTCATTGCAGTCCTTGCCCATCATGCCCATGCTGGAATCCTCCAAGCCGATGTGGCAGTGCGCGTCCACGAGGCCCGGGGTCACCAGGCGGCCCTGCGCGTCAATCGTTTCCACGTCTGCCGGGGCGTCCACCGCCGCGCCAACGGCCACAATTTTGCCGCCCTGTATCAGGATCTGGCCGTTTTCAAACGCCGCGCCGGCCATGGTTTTGATGTATCCGTTTCGAATCAGCAACACCGCGCTTTTCCCCCTCATTTCGTCGTTTCAATGTCCACGTCTTGCAAGGCAAGAATCGTTCGCGCGAACACCTTGGCCGCGCGAACCATTTCGTCAATGCCGATGAATTCGTTTTCCCTGTGGCAGCAGTGGTCCACGTCCAAATCCGGAAAGCGGGCGCCATATGCCACCGCGTTCGGCATTGTGCGGGCATAGGTGCCGCCGCCGGTGGACATCGGGCCGTCGTCGCGTCCGGTCACGTCACGGTATACCTTGAGCAGCGTGGTCACCAGCGGATGGTCCGGCGGCAAATACAGCGGCAGCTTATGATCCATCACCCGAACGGTCGCGCCGTATTCCG
>CAZUIA010000170.1:0-6730 GCA_964620835.1 uncultured Oscillospiraceae bacterium | reverse complement strand
GAGAGGGTTTGCGAACCCTCTCGAGCTCTCCCGGGGCTTTGTCAACAGTCTGAGGCTGCCGTACCCACTTGGGTGCGGCAGCCTTGTTTCGGCTTTCGCCTATTGCAGCGCGATATCCTCCTGCGGCCGCTCGCCCGACTGGCTGTATACGGGGCGCAGGATGAGTTCGCGGGCGTTCCCCGGGTGCTCATACTCCTGCAGGAAGGTGATCACGCCGTCCTCAACGAGGCAGGAAAAGCCGATCGTCCGTATTCTTTCGCCATCGGCGTACAGAGCGTACTCAAACAGGTAGTCCTCTCCACCCGATTCCCAGGTCTCCCAAGCCGTTGCCCAAGACTTTGGCCCGGTGATGCGGCACTCGGCCTTCAGGTCTACGTCCGTCATGGTCGCGGCGATCGCGGCGCTATAGCGTTCAAAGCTCCCCTCGCCCTGAAGCTGCCGCTGCCCGCCATTTTTCAGCACAGTCACGGGCAAGTGGATGGGGTCGATCCTTTCGCCATAGTTTAGCAGATAATATTCGCCCGTTTCGTCCTGATAGTACAGATAGACCGTGCGCAGCAGCTTGAAGACGACCTCAAGCTTCTCCTTGTCCTGCGCGGCCTCTGGCAGTGGAAATTCAAACTCCGTATAGCCCTGCATGCCGCCGTCCTCCAGCAGCTTGTAATCGCTGCGGCTTGGGTTGATGTAGGTGCCGTCGGAGAGCTCCGCCCCGTCGCCCACGAACTGGTTATACACCACGGCCAGCACCCGGCCGTCCTCTGAAAGCCTCCGCTGCATTTCGGCATACGCCTTTGGGTCCAGCGCCTCATCCCAGGCAGTGCTCATTCCATCCTCCGGGGTGATTTCCCACTGCACCTCTTTCGCCCCTTTAGGGTCCAGGTATTCCAGGGTGGTCATGGGGCCCGAGAGCGTATAGGCGATGTAGAGCGATTTTCCGTCATAGTGCGCCTGGCTGGCCGCAAAGTTCAAGGCCGGGAAATGAGCGTTCAATTCCTCGATGGCCGACTGGTCCGTATAGCTTTGGGAGACCTCCTCCAGGCTTTGAAGGCGGCTGTCCCCGCTTTGCCCGGCAAACTGGCCGAACACTCCGAGCCCCGCCGCCAGCGCCATCCCAAAGGCCAGCACCAGCAGGACCACTACGAACGCCAGCGATATGGATACCTTCTTTTTCATGACAATCTCCTCTTTGTGCGTCAATGTGTGCAGGAGGGCGTCATGACGGGATTCAAATCCCCTGGGAAGCTCTGGGCGTTCCGCTTGGATTCGCCGCTTCAGTTCGCTCATCCATCACCCCTCCTTTTCCATCAGTTGCTTGAGCAAATCCTGTGCGCGTGAAAGCCTGGAGGATGCGGTCCCCCTGGGCACGTGCAGAATCCTCGCGATGTCCTGAAGGCCCAGCCCTTCCCCATAGCGCATCTCCAGCACCAGGCGAAGCTTCAGGGGAAGCTGCTGGGTGTACATCCAGACGGGGGTTTCCTCCGCGGCAGCCCTATCCCTGAGCAGCTCGTCCGTGTCCGCCGCCTGTTCCTTTTTTCGCTTTCGCAAAATGTCATGGCAGGCGTTGACCGTGACCCTGAGCAGGTATGCCTTGATCGCGCCCCAATCCCGGATGCGCCCTGCAGCCTGATATGCGTTCAGCGTGGCCTGGGACACCGCATCTTCCGCGTCCGCGGCGGAGCGCGTCATCGAAAAGGCTACCCGGTACATGGATTGCCGGTGCGCCCTGAGCGCCTCCACGAAGCGCGCGTCCCTTTTTTCTTTCGACTCCACTTGTTGCTTCACCCTCACCATTCGTATCGCGATACACTATATAGAGTCGCGGCGGAGCCAAAAGTCTCCCTGGCCGGATGCCTTTCCAAAATAAAAACGCCGCCGCCCCCAAAGCGCCGGAGCGGCAGCCTTTCCATATGTAGATTTCTTCTTGAAAAGCCCTTTACTCCACCGTGACCGATTTGGCCAGGTTTCGCGGCTTATCCACGTCGCACCCGCGCGCCAGCGCGGTGTAGTACGCGAAAAGCTGCATCGGCAGGATGCCGAGCACCGGCAGGCCGATCGGGTCCGTGTCGGGGATGACCCACAGTTCGTCGGAAACCGGCAGCGCGCGCTCCCTGAGGGACTGGGTGGTCAGCGTGAGCACCTTCGCGCCCCGGGCGCGCACCTCGCGGATGCCGGAGAGCGTTTTGTCCACCAGGTGCGGCTGCGTGGCGATCGCCACCACCAGCGTGTCCGGCTCGATGAGCGCGATGGTGCCGTGCTTCAACTCCCCGGCCGCGTACGCCTCGCTGTGTGCGTAGGTAATCTCCTTGAGCTTCAGCGACGCCTCCATCGCCAGCGCGTAGTCAAGCCCGCGCCCGATGTAAAAGACGCTGCGGTGATCCGCGTTCTCGCTGGCAAAGCGCTGGATGTGCCGCACGCTTTCCAGGATGGTGTCCGCCTGGGCGGGCGTCTGCGCCAGGAAATTGAGCTTTTTGGAAACCTCGTCCTCCCCCATCTCGCCGCGCGCCTTGGCCAGGTACAGCGAAAGCAGCACCAGCGCCATGACCTGGGTGGTGTAGCCCTTTGTCGTGGCCACGGCGATCTCGGGCCCTGCGTGCGTGTACAAAACGCCGCCCACCTCGCGCGCGAGCGTGGAGCCGACCGCGTTGACGATGCCGAGCGTCTCGCACCGCTTGGCCGCCAGCCGCATGGCGGCCAGGGTGTCCGCCGTTTCGCCGGACTGGCTGATGAACACGCACAGGTCCCCCTGTGTCAGGATGGGGTCGCGATAGCGAAACTCGGACGCGACGTCGATCTCCACCGGCAGGCGCGCGAGCGATTCGATGATCGTCTTTCCGGCGGCGGCGGCATGGTAGGCGGACCCGCAGCCGACCAGCAGCATCCGCTCGAGCGATTTCGCCTTTTCCTCGGAGATCGGAAAGGCTCCCTCTCCAAACGCGGACTTCCCGTCCCTGCACTGGACGTACGCGTCCAGCACGGCGCGCAGCGCGGCCGGCTGCTCGTGCATCTCTTTCATCATGTAGTGCGGGTACTCGCCCAGGTCCGCGCTTTGCGCCTGCCAGTCGACGGTGGTGCTTTCCCGGTCGATCGGCTGGCCGAACGCGTTGAAGCATTCGCAGCCGTCCTTGGTGACCATCGCAAGCTCCCCGTCTTCCAGCAGCAGCACGTCCCGCGTGTGCGCAAGCAGCGCCGGAATATCCGAGGCAATGAACGTTTCGCCCTTTGAAAGGCCGATGACCAGCGGGCTGTCCAGGCGCGTACAGCAGATCGTTCCCGGCACGTCGCGGCAGAGCACGCCGAGCGCGAACGATCCGGAGAGGAGGCGCACAGCATCCTGCACGGTTTGCTTCAGGTCTCCCCGCCAGCAGTACGCCAGAAGGTGCGAGACGACCTCGGTGTCCGTCTGCGAGCGAAAGACATAGCCTTCCTGCTCCAGCCACCTGCGAAGCGCCTCGTGGTTTTCGATGATGCCGTTGTGCACGACCGCAAAGCGCCCCTCGCTGTCGATGTGGGGATGCGCGTTCACGTCCGAAGGCTCGCCGTGCGTGGCCCAACGGGTGTGGCCGATGCCGGTCGTGCCGTAAATCGGCGCTTTTTCCAGCAGGCCGACCAGGTTTTGAATCCTGCCGCGCGCCTTTCGCACCTGCAGGTTTTCGCCCTCCATCACCGCCACGCCGGCGGAATCATACCCCCGGTACTCCAGCCGTTTGAGCCCATCCAGCAGGATGGGCAGCGCGTCCTGCTCCCCAACGTATCCAAAGATACCGCACATACGCACGCCTCCTTTGCTTGCGCCTTTACTCCACAAGATACGGCGCCGGGTTTACGGCCGTGCCGTCCTGGTACGCTTCAAAATGCAGATGCGGCGCGTCCGCGCCCTCAAAGGCCGAAAGGCCGACGGCCCCGATCTCTTCGCCCGCGGCCACCGCCTGCCCCTCCCGGACCGGCAGTGGCCACGCAAGCGCCGCGTAGCGTGTCCTGACGCCGTTTTCATGATCGATCTCCACCACGCCGCCCCATTGCTTGTCCCGATAGGCGGCGGTCACGGTGCCGGCCTTGGCCGCGCGCACCTTCGCCCCTTTTTCCGCCGAAATATCGACGGCCTCGTGCGCGCCATAGTACCCAAGCGTATCCAGCCAGGCGGTTTGCGAAAACCCGCGCAGCGTCTGCCCCGCGGTAGGCTTGACCATTTTCATCCGTTCGGCATCGGAAAGCCTTTGCACGCTGTCCGGCGAGCCGGCCGCCTCCACGCCCTCGCTCCCCTGCTCGCGCAGCACAAGCGCGGCATACCCGGACACCGCGATGATCAGCAGGCAAACTGCCAATAAGATGAAAAAGCTCTGCTTTTCCACAAAAACGCGAATTCTTTTCATTTTCATCCCTCCCCATTGGAAAGGATTCCCAATTTTTCAAAATCAATGCGTCCACTGCGTGAAACATACGCCTGTATAGTAATGCGAAAGAATGTCCAGGCACTTAGCCCCGGACCGGGCCATGGCGTTGGCGCCCGCCTGGCTCATGCCGACGCCATGGCCGTACCCCTTTTGCCGGATGGTAACGGCATCTTCGCCGATGTCGAGGGTAAAATTCGTGCTTTTAAGGCCCAGCGCGGAGCGGAACACCCTGCCCGTCATGGTGAACGGACCCACGCTCAGCTTGGTCACGCGGCCGGTATCCGACCTCTCCAGCACCCGAAGCACCACCCTTCCCTTGTTGGCCGCGTCCGGAAAGGCGGCGCAAAGCTCCGCCTGTGTAAAGGTCTGCACGGTTTCATACCCCGAAGCATCCTCCTCGCCCGGGGACGGGACGGCCCGCAGATACGGCAGCGCCTCGTGGTACACCTGTTCAACGTCCTCGGTATACCCGCCGCTGACGGCGTGATACAGCACCTCGATCGGTTCCCCGTCATAGGTCATGATCAGCCCTTCGGTTTCACGCACCGCCTCGAGGATGCGCGCGCGGTATGCCTCCGTGTCCTCCCCCCATCGTCGCGCCTGGGCCTGTTGATCCAAAAACCCTTGGCAGCAGGTGCTGTCCGTGCATACGTCCACCTCCGGGTGCGATCGGCAGCCTGTTCCCGCCACACGGGTGCGGGCGGCGATGGCTTGGGCCTTGAGCGCTTCCATTTCATAAGAGGCGGGCATCTCCGCGGCCACCACGCAGACCAGATAGTCCTCCATCCCCATCCGCACCGGCTTTCCGTCGATCGATACGGTCAAGTCTCCCTCCGACCGCGCCGTTAGGGGCACGAGCACACAAAGAAGCCCGATGATCAGCGCGGCCACCTTCCACTTGACGCTTCTTGACACCGCCTATAGCCTCCTTACCCGCGCCCCGAGCCCCACAAGGGTCTGTTCAAAGTGCTCATAGCCGCGGTCGATATGGCCCTGCGGGTCTTCCACGCGGGTGACGCCCTCGGCGCCGAGGCCGGCCAGGATCAGCGCGGCGCCGCTTCGCAGGTCAGGACAGGATACGCTCGCGCCCTGCAAAGGATACCCGCCCTCGATCACCGCGACCCGGTCCTCCACGCGGATGTTCGCGCCCAAGCGCAGGAGCTCGGGGATGTGCATGAACCGGTTTTCAAAGATGGTTTCCAGAAACACGCTGGTGCCCGGCGTGATGCAGGCCACCACCATCATCGGGGCCTGCAGGTCGGTCGGAAAGCCCGGATAGCTCAAGGTCCGCACCTCCATGGGCCATTGCGCCTTGCCGCGCACGCGAAGCCCGCCCGGGAATTCGGAGATGGATGTGCCCGCCTCCTGGAGCTTGAACAAAAGCGCGCGCATATGCTCGGGCCGCGCCCCGCGCACCAGGATGTTGCCCCCGGCGATCGCCGCCGCGCAGCAGAGCGTGCCCGCCTCGATGCGGTCCGGGATCGGCTGATGCGTCGCGCCGTGCATCGCCGAAACGCCCCGAATGACGATGGTGCCGGTGCCCGCGCCCTCTATCTGCGCGCCCATGGCGTTTAAACACTGGGCCAGGTCCATGATTTCCGGTTCCTTGGCCGCGTTTTCAATCCGCGTGATGCCGTTGGCGAGCACTGCCGCCATCATGATGTTTTCCGTCGCGCCGACGCTTGGCAGGTCGAGGTAGATAACATTCCCCTTCAGCGCGCCGCGAAGCTCCACAAAGCCTTGCCGCGTCACAATTTCCGCACCCAGCGCCGCCATGCCCTTTAAGTGCAGGTCGATCGGCCGCTGCCCAATGGCGCAGCCACCCGGCATCGTGATCCGCGCACAGCCAAGCCGCGCCAGCAACGGGCCCATGATCAGAACCGATGCGCGCGTCCAGCGCATCATGTGCGGTGCTGCGGGCATCGCAGGAACAGGCGTGGACAGCGTCATGCTCGCGCCCTCACGCCGGGCGATGCACCCGCATTCCGCCGCAAGCTCGCACATCGCGTGCACGTCCGATAGGTCCGGCATGTCCGGCACGACCAGCGTGTCGCCCGTCAGCAGGGAAGCCGCGATGATCGGCAGCACCGCGTTTTTTGCGGGATGCACGAACGCCTCGCCCATCAACGGCGCGCCGGACTCAATCTCAAAGATTGCCAATTCGCTCCCTCCCATGCAAGTTCGTCTGCTTCCAGTCTGTCCGCCGGGCAGGGGAATATGAGCGGCAATCAAAGCCGGATTTGGGAATTGAAAATGCTTGCTTTTTTAAAAAAGAAGCGGCGCCGGGACATCCCGTGCGCCGCTAGTTTATCCTGCTTTTTATTTTCCAAACCCGGCTT
>CAZUIA010000169.1:0-6778 GCA_964620835.1 uncultured Oscillospiraceae bacterium | reverse complement strand
AAAATCGCTCCGCAAGGATCGCGAATCCTTAAAACGCAATCAACTCCAGCGGCATGTACGCTGGAGTTGGACAGATTCAGCGGCAAAGCCGATAGAATCTGCTATTTCCGCCTAAGGCCGGCCGCGCTGCAGCGCCCAAAAACGCCGCCGTGCTTTGCGGCCGAACCTCCTCGCGCTTCCGCTTCTGCCGAAAAATCGCGATTCACAGACCTCCCGGGCGGCGCGCCGAAAAGCGCCCCGCCCCTTCCCTTCTACCACGGCACCGGCTGCCCCTTGCCCGACGTGGCCTTCTTTTTCGCGCTCGCTGCCGTTTGCGGCGCTTTGGGCATTGCCGCGGCCGCCGAGGCAATCGACCCGACCGGCGCGGCCGCGCTCACGCTGCCCACATAGGCGCTGGCCGCCTTCGCCGGCGCCTTGGCGCCGGATCCGCCGCCCGTCCTGGTCACCGACGCCTCGTACCTGCGCACGCTTTCGTTGAACTCCGTCAGCCACCGGTCGTATTCCGATTGCTGCTGGGCGAGCTGGTTTTCGTACGCGAATATCGCCATGGCCAGCTCGTTTTGATACCGCGCCGTGTCAACCCGGCGCTGGTACTCCCGCTCGCGCAGCTTGTCCGCGTACGCCATCACGTTCAGGTCATATTCCCGGCGCGCCGCTTCCAGCGTCTGTGCAAGCTGCTGGGCCTTGAGCGCGCGCTCGGCGGCGATGTCGCTCTGCGCCTGGACCTGCTTTTCGCCGATCGCCCCCACCGCCCGGTCCCCGGCCAAACGCAGGCTGGCCAGCGTGGCCAGGTTGTAGCTGGAGCGCTGCATGCCCTTTGCCAGCGCGCTTCGGTCCGTCTCGGACACCGAACGCTTCGCCTGCTCCCTGGCCTGCTCGGCCTGCTGCCGATACGCCCCGGCAAGCTGGGCAAGCTGCCTGTCGTACGCCAACTCGCCCGCGCCGTACGCCTGCTGCGCGCCGAGCACCTGGTTTTCATAGGCGGCGCCGTACTGCGCCTGTGCCTGCCTGAGGATCTCCTCCTCCGTCATCGGCGCGTACTCCGCCGACTTGAGGGTCGACGCCAAGGTATCCAGCGTATACGCCATCGTATCCCTCCTTTCCTCAAAAGCTGTCGCCGCTGGTCGGGTTGTTGAACACCCCGAACGCCGCCATCGCGGCCAGCACCAGCTCCACCAGCGCCTTCCACGACTCGTCCGTCAGCCCGATCCTTTCAAACAGCCCCCAGTTGCCCAGCACGAACCCCGCAATGGCGAAGATCGACACCCACGCCACGCGGCTTTTCAGCCTGTTTTGCATGTGCACCTCCTATCGTTTGCGGGCCACGACGTACTGCTGCAGCTTCGCCGCGGCGCACGCCACCTCTCCGCGTACGCCCTGCTGCTTCAGGCCGTCCAGCACCGCGAACATCCCTTCCAGCAGCATGGCGATGTCCTCACGCCGCTGGTCGTCGTGCCTTTCCAGCCGGTCCAGCCGCGCCAGCAGCCGCCGGGATTTCCAGCCCGCCCTGGCCGCCAGCCCCAGCCCGCCCGCCGCCGCGCCCAAAAGCCACCATATATCCTTCGCCAACGCCCAATCCATCGCATCCTCCCCCCGCACGGGCGGCCCTTTACCCCACGTCCGCCTCCACGTCCACCTGAATCCCGCCGACCAGCCGCCACGCGGCCAGCCCCCGGCTCTCGATCTCCAGCCGAAACCGCCGCCCGCTGCCGCCGAACACCAGCTTCCGCTGCCTGGGCAGTTCTCCCCGCCGTCCGCTCGGCGCCACGTCCAGCCTCTTGGTCCGCACCTTCTTTTCCGTCCGGATGCTGATCCATAGCTCCGCCGGGGCCTCCGCCTCCACGGTCAGCAGCACCGTCCAGCCGCCCTTTCGGGCGTTTTTCTCGCCAAGCTCCAGCCACGGGCCGATCCACCGCGCGGGCGACACCGCGCCGGTCCTTCGGGCATCCTCGCCCCATTTCCACACGCGCCCCGGCTCCGTGGCGCTGGTAAAATACAAACCCTGGTCCGTGGACAAAAACGCCCGGACCGTGATCCCCTCGCGCAGCAGCCAGGACCGCTCCCGCGTGTCGTACACGAGCACCGCGTTGTTGTGCGGGCTGCCGTTAAGCGGCATAGCCAGGTAATACCGCCCGCCGTGCAGGCAGGCGCACGCCCCATGGACCGCGCCCCGGTTCATCCGCGCAAACACGCCCTTGGCATACGGCCGACCATACGGCTCGACCGAAAGCCCGTCGTAGCTTTCAAGGCCCTCCTCCCCCAGCATCAGCACCCTCTCCCCGGCCACCGCCACCGTGGCCGGCGCCGCCACGCCGCCGCCGTACTGCTCGCGAAACACATACTCGCCCGGGTCCGTGCCCAGAATCCGCCACACCCTGCGCTTTTTCAGCGCCAGCAGCTGCGCCCCGAACTGCGTCAGCGAAAGGAAGCTGTCGCCGTCCCAGCTCGGCTGCAGAATATCGCCCGCTCCGTCCTCGGGCAGGTCATTGTTTTGCGTCCAGTCAAACGGGTCAAACGGCGCGGAGTACGAAAGCATGTCCGGGTTGTCCGCGATGGCCCCGCCCCAGATGCGCTCGGCGTATCGCGCGATCACACCGAATTTTTTCGGCGTCGGAACGTGCGACACCGCCATCGTATCCCCGCGCACGCAGATCATGCCGTCTCTTTCGTTTGACAAGAGCAGCACATCCACCGGCGCGTCCGTCCCCTCCGGGTTGATCTCGTACGCGGCAAAGCTCCACGCGTCGCTCTCGTACGCCTCGATGCCCTCGGGCGTTTGAAGCCGTGTCCACGCATCGCCGTCCGGCGGCATGAAATACAGCTGCCCCCCGGACGCGGCCACCAGCACATCCTTTTGCCCGTCGGCCGTATGCCACCTGCGGTGCAGCCGCATCAGCGTCCCAATCGGCCCCGCCACCTCCGCTTTCAGGTGCTCGCACCGGGCGGCGCTTTGCAGCACGCCGCCCGCCGTCTCCACATTCACCGCCTCCAGGGCATATTTCGGGTCCACCCCGACGCCGTCCCCGTCCTGGTATAGCCCGGAAAAACCATGAATGCGCACCGTCGCCCCATACGCGCTCACCGCCTGCCCCCCTTTCCCCCGCGAAACGGGCGGCTCCACTCCAGCCTTTCGCCAGGCTTTGCCGCGATTCCAGCCATTTCCCCGCAAAAGCGCCCCGCGCCGCCCGGCCGGCCGTCGGGCGGCAAGTTCGCGCACCGCGCGTCCGCCGCCCGGTGTCCGCCGGTCCGTCCCGCCCCTGCCTCCCAAGCCTTCCGCTTCAGCCCCGCGCACAGCCCTCTGCTAACCCGCGCAAGCCGCCCTCTCGCCCCAAAATCTACGGATAGATCCCCACAAACTTCGTCCGCTTGCCCTGAAGGCCGCCGTCCCGCAGCATGCGCGCCGCCGTCTCCTCAAACGCCGCCCGGAACTGAATGCCCCGCGCCTGCCGCTGCGGGTTGCCGTTTCGCAGCAGCATCCACGCGGCGTAGTCCGCCAGCGCCGGGTGCGCCCATGCCGGCAGGTCCGGCTCCTCCGCGTCCAAGGAAAGCGGCTGCGCGCCCTCCCTGCCCGTCAGCTTCAACAGCCTTTCGTACCCCTCGTTCACGTACTGGCTCACGTGCGGCTCCAGCTCCGCCGCCTCATCCGCGTCGCCGGTCGCCTGAAACGCGGCGCGTTTCTTCAGCGCGTCAAACCGCATGCGCGTCACTCCACATCAAAGCGCGCGCCCGCCTGCTTGAAGAGCAGGTACAGCGGCGCGGGCACGTCCACCGTCACGCCGCGCCTGATGAGGAACACATGCCCGTTGATCGCCGCCTCGGCGTACGCGCTTTGGTCGTCGTCCTGAAGCTCCGGGTCCCGCCGAAGCCGCATGGAAACGCGCGGGCAACTGGCAAAGTACCGTTCCATTTCCTTTTCGCTCTGCTGCGCGCGCTTTTCCAAAGAAATGCCGCCCTTGCTCGCCATAGCTTTCCCTCCTTCACCCTCAGTCGGACACCGCGTGCTCCAATCGCACGATCCAGCTGTCCTGCAGGATCACCGCCGCGAACCCCTTCACCTTCCAGGCCACCGTGCCCCGCTGCTTGAGCGGGTCGCTCGCGCCGCCCGAGCCCGGCGGCATGATGATCGTCTCCACGTTCCGGCCGTATCCGCCCAGCTCCACCGATCCGGCGGCGTTCTCGCCGTACACGAGCGTGGCATGCACGTCCACCCCGTTGCCGCCGCCGGTCGGGATCACGGTCGTGGCCGAGCCGCTCCCCCAGTCCGCGGTCTGCGCGTCGCCGGGGTTCCAGCGCATCAGCAGCGCGGCCGGGTGCGACGCGTCCTCGTACGGGATCGCGTCCTCAACGCACATGCCATGGTTCGTCGTCACGCCGCCCTTAACGCACTTCACGTCCACGGCCATGCCGATGAGCTTTCGGCACTCATCCGCGGTCAGCGCGTCGCTCACGGTCAGCAGGCGCTTTTTCCCGTCCCAGGCCGTCGCCGTCAGGCTCTCCGTCGTCCCGTACAGGTACGGCTGCGCCCTGAACACCTTGGCGTTCGGGCTTTCGAAGAACTTCACCTTGTAGATCGTCCCAAGCTCATACTTCTCGGTCTTTCGCCTGTCCTGGTACATGGCCACATCCGTCCACATCGGGTCGCCCGTCAGGTCGTGCACCGCGTCCACCGAGATGATCGCGTGGTAAAACCCGTCGGAAAACGGCTTGCAGTGGTTCTTTTTCAAAAAACGCACGGCCTTTTTGATCATCGCGTACGTCAGCTTGTCGCCGGGGCCGATGCCCGATCGCTCGGTGATCGACGCGGACGGATACTGCACATTGACGCCCGCGTTCAGCGCTTCCCGCGCGATCGAATCGACCGACAGCGCCGCCTGGTCGGACAAGAGCTTCACCGTCTCCTTGTGGATGTTGTCCAGCAGAAAAAAGTTCATCTCGTCCGTGATCTCCACGTGCGCGCCGTATGGCTTGACCGTGGCGTACAGCGCCGTCTGCGTCAGCTCCTGCCCGCCCGGTGTCACGCCCTCGGAAAGCGGCGTCGTCACCGCGCCAAAGGGCGTGAAGCGCCGAAACTGCACGCGCCTGCCGTTGTTTTCGGGCAGCGGGCGCTTTTGCAGGTCCTTCACGTGCACCAATTCCGGCTGCATGTTCTTCAAAAGCTCCCGGTCGTAGTACTCGGCCACGCCCGGCGCGACGCCCGCGCCCGTGGTCCGGTTCAGGTTGTCAAATACCGCCATGCTTCGTCCTCCCTTTCCTTATCGGCCCGGGTCGATCACTTCGCCGCGCGAAAGCCGGTCGTTGAGCGCGTCAAACTCCCGTTCGCTCATGCCCGCGATGCTCTTTCGCGTGCTGAAGCTGTTGGGATTTCGCACCGCCTGCGGCACGCTCCGTCTCATTTCGCCCGCGGCGCTCTCCCGCCCCAGCAGATACCCGTACGCCACCTGAAAATCCCACTCGCCGCTGGCCACCTTCCGGTGGATCGTCGGGTCCTCCCGAAAGGCTTCCAGCATGTCCGGCCCCTTTGCGTCCAAAATCGCCTGCGCCTGGTCCATCAGCGCCAGCGCGCGCTGCTGCACGGCCGCTTCCGGCTCCTGCTCCGCCCCGGCGGCCTGCTCCCGATCCTCCGTCTCCTTGTCCTCCGCGTTCCTCATCTCTTCCTCGCGCTCCATCACCGTTCTCCTTTCCCCATCGTTTCCGGTCCGCTCTTCTCCGCCCGGCGGATCACCTCCAGCGCGCGCTCCTTGCCGTCGGCCTCCAGCAGCTCAAAGAGCGCCGACAGCGGGAAGGGCCTTCCGCTCTGCGCGGCCATGGCGTACGCCTGCAAAAACAGCTCGTTTCGCGCCTGCACGCGCAGCGGATTGCGCCGCCGAAGCTCCACCCTAACGCTGTACGCGGGCGGCGGCGCCCCGCCTTCCCAGCCCCTTTCGCGGCCGGTCACCCGCCGCGCGCGCTTTGGATCGTAAAACTCCGCCACCAGCCACACGATCTGCTCCACCAGCTTCGCCAGACCCTGGTTGAGCGTGTCGGTCCTCAGCCGCGTCACCTTGCCGCCCGCCTCCTGCAGGCTCGCGATGGCGCTGGCGGCGGTCACCCCGCCCACGGTCTCCCCGCGCGTGAACTGGTTCTGCCCGCTGTCCTGCTTGACGTCGTTTTGCATCTGCAGCATCTGCCCGGTCGCAAGGCCCGACAGCGGCGCGGTGGTCAGCCACCTCACCGCGTCGTCGTCGATGTTGCCCCCCTCGACGATATTCTGCTGCCAATCCGTCAGCGCGGCGTTGTCGATCTGCGCGTCTCGGCGCACGAGCAGTCGTGTTTTGGCGCTCATCCTAAGGTTCTCGTCGATGTAGCGGGCATAGCGGTTGATGTAGCGCATCATCGGCGCGAACTCCTGCACCATCCCGTTGCCCACGGGCAGCCCCTCGATGGGCGTGAACACGTCCAGCACGAACGGATACAGCCCGTGCGCAAACACCCCGTCGGGGCTTTCCCGCTCGCTGGCCTGAAGCAGCGCGCCGCCGGCCATCAGGGCCACGTGCACGCTGTGGCGGCGGCTTTGCGCGTCGTAGCGGCGGTACCAGTACTCCAGCATCATCGCGCGCCCTTCGTCGGCGCTCTGCGTTTTCGCCCACGCGTCCGGCACGCCGACCTCCTCGTGCGCGTATTCCTCGGCGGAAACGTACTTCGCCGCCTTGGGGTAATGCGCCGCGTACCAAGACAGCGGATGCCAGCTCACCTTCATCAGCGCCCGCGCGTCCTGAATGTCCTCGGCCACCGGGTCCCA
>CAZUIA010000168.1:0-6780 GCA_964620835.1 uncultured Oscillospiraceae bacterium | reverse complement strand
CCGCGCGACCGGGATCGGGCGGTCGAGGAGATCGACTTGCTGGAATACCCGGCGGAGAAGTAAACGGAGGGATGAGGGACGATGTCCCCCGCCGGGAAAACGGAGCACCGCGCGATGTCCGCGGCGGCTTTGCCGCATTCGCTGCAGAAAAAACGGAGCCCCGGCCGTTTGCCGGACGGCTCCGTTCCCTTTTTTGTGCCCTTCTCTTTCGCCCCTTTAGTCCAGCAGCCCCTTCACCCGGGCCTTGACCATCGGCGGCCTGCGCCGGTACGCCGACGAGAGCTTCACCCATTCCCCGGTTCGGCTGCTGGTTTCAAAGCCCTCGATGGCCTCCAGCACGTGGAAGGTCTGGGTGTAGTCCGCGCGGGCCGGGCGGCCCGTCCGCAGCGCCTTGGCCATGTCCGCAAGGCCCAGGCCCCGGGCATTTTCCCTGTAGTCAAAGCACAGCGGAATCTCGCGCAGCTCCTTTTCCTCCGGGCGGTACAAAAGGACCGGCCCGCCGAAGGTGTTCGGGTCCGGCACGATCAGCGTGCCCTCGGCGCCGTAGACCTCAAAGCGCGCCTGGGTAGGGTAATGGACGTCAAACGTGGTCAGCAGCGTGCCCACCGCGCCGGACTGATACTGCACCGTGCCCGCCACATGGGTGGACACCGTAACGTTCACTTCGGTGCCGCAAAGCGGCTGGCTGGTGATCAGGCGCCTCGGGAAGGTCGTTCGGCTCAGGCTCATCACGCGGTCGATCGGGCCGAGCAGGTTGATCATGGCGGTCAGGTAGTACGGGCCCATGTCCATCATCGGGCCGCCGCCGTATTGGTAGTAAAACGCCGGGTCCGGATGCCAGCCCTCGTGCCCCCGGCAGATCATGAACGCCGCGCTGCCGACCGCTTCGCCGATGAACCCGTCGTCGATCAGCTTCCGGCACGTCTGGATGCCCGCGCCCAGGAACGTGTCCGGCGCGCCGCCGAGCATCAGGCCCTTTTCCTCGGCCAGCCGGCGAAGCTTTACGCCCTCCTCAAGCGACGCGCCCAGCGGCTTTTCGGAGTACACGTGCTTGCCCGCCTCAAGCGCGGCCCGCGTCACCGCAAAGTGCTCGTAGGGGCGCGTAAGGTTTAAGACGATGTCCACCTCCGGGTCGGCAAACGCGTCGTGCATGGTTTCATAGAGCTTTGGCACGCGGTACTTGGCCTGCGCGGCCTCCGCCCGCCCGCGCACGAGGTCGCACACGCCCAGGAGCGAAAGCTCCTGAAACACGCCGGTGATGTTTTCCAGGTAAATGCCGCTGATGCAGCCCACGCCGATCATGGCGACGCTGACGGGTTTCATCGGGTGCACCTCCTTTAGTACATCTTCGCGCCGCTTTCAAACCGCTCGGTGGTCAGGCTGTTCTCCAGGGCGTACCGCTTTCCCGCGGCCGCCCACAGCATGCCGCGCTCCATGAGCACCTGGGCTAAAGGGGATTTGTCAAACACGTCGTCGTGGTGGCCGAGCGAGGTGTAAAACACGCGGCCGTTGCCCCAGAACTTGGTCCACGCCACGGGCATGTCCACGGGCTTGTTGGAAATGTGGTAGTACGGAACCGACGGGAACCGGGTCGTGGCGAGCACCTCGACGGCCGGGTCCACGTGCAGGTAGTAGTGCTCGGAGCACACGGGGAAGTCTGAAAGCCCCTCCACGATGGGGCTTGAGCCCCTGCACACATTGACCATGTAGTGTACGCCGTCGCCGCCCGGGTGGCTGACCCACTGGCCGCCGGTCATGAACTGCCACTCGGTGTCGTTTCGGAACGCGTCGCACATGCCGCCGTGGCAGCCCGCCAGCCCGACGCCCGCGCCGACCGCCCTGGCGACGTTTTTCGAATACGCCCGGTCGATCGTGCCCATGGTCCAGCAGGCGACGATCAGGTCCAGCGAAAGCAGCGCGCCGAGGTCTGAAAAACAGTCCAAGGTATCGGAGATTTCGGTCTTAAACCCGTTTTTTTCAAGCAGCCCGGCAAACCGGCGGCTCGTGAGCTTCGGCTCATGGCCGTCCCAGCCGCCCTGCACGATCAGGGCCCTTTGCATGCGTGTCCCTCCCGTCTATTTTCGCTCGGCCTCGCAGTACAGGCAGCGATAGGCATGGCTGTTTGCGTCCACCAGCTCGAAGATGTGGTCGATCTCCTGCTCGGTCGTGGTGATGCAGCGCGGGTTTTTGCACTGGATCACGTTCACCAGGCGCTTTGGCAGCGCCAGGTGGCGCTTTTCGGCGAGCTTTCCGTTTTGGATCACGTTGACGGTGATGTCCGGGTCAATGTACCCCAGGACATCAAGGTCCACCTCAAACGCCTCGTTGATCTTGATGATGTCCTTGCGGCCGAGCTTTTCGCTCTTAGCGTTTTGGATGATCGCGACGCTGAGGGAAAGCTCGTCCAGGCGGAGCTTCCGGTAGATCGCAAGGCCCGTGCCCGCCTTGATGTGATCAAGGACAATGCCGTTTTCAATGCTGTCGATATTCACGGCCCTTTCACCTCCAGCAGCTTTAGGATCAGCGCCATGCGCACAAACTTGCCGTTTCGCACCTGCTTGAAGTAGCAGGCCCTTGGATCGTCGTCCACCCGGTGGGAAATCTCGTTCACGCGCGGCAGCGGGTGCATGACCGCCATGTCCGGCCGGGCTAGGGTGAGCTTTTCGGGGGTCAGGATGTAGCTGTCCTTCAGGCGGACGTAGTCGGCCTCGTTGAAGAACCTTTCCTTCTGCACGCGCGTCATGTACAGGATGTCAAGCTCGGGCAGCACGTCCTCCATGGTCTCCACCTCGCGGTAGGGGACGCCCTTTTCCGTGAGCGCGCGCTTGATGGGGTCGGGCACCTGCAGCTCGTGCGGCGAGATGAGCACGAACGACACGCCCGCGTAGCGGGACAGCGCGGTAAGGAGCGAATGCACGGTGCGCCCGAACTTCAGGTCCCCGCACAGGCCGACGGTGAGGCTTTCCAGGCGGCCCTTTTCAAGCCGGATGGTCAAAAGGTCGGTCAGGGTCTGGGTCGGGTGGTTGTGGCCGCCGTCGCCGGCGTTGATGACCGGCACGAACGACTTTTGCGCCGCGGCCATGGGCGCGCCCTCCTTGGGGTGGCGCATGGCGATGATGTCCGCGTAGCAGCCCACGGTGCGCACCGTGTCGGTCACGCTCTCGCCCTTGGCCGCGGAGCTGGAGTCGGCGGACGCAAAGCCCAGCACCTGGCCGCCCAGTTCCAGCATGGCGGCCTCAAAGCTCAGGCGCGTGCGCGTGCTCGGCTCAAAAAACAGCGTGGCGAGCTTCTTTTGCCGGCAAAGGCCGAAATAGGCGTCGGGGCGTTTGGTGATGTCGTCGGCCACTTCCAGCAGCTCGTCGATCTCCGAAACGGTCAGGTCCGTGATGTCAATCAGGTGGCGCATGCGATGCCTCCTTTGTGGGGGTTGGGGATCAGATGCGGCACGCCTTGCCGCACTTGTCGCGCTCGGACGCGAACAGCAGATCGATCACGCGCATCACGCGCAGCGCCTGCTCGGGCCTTACAATGAGGCGCGCGCGGCCGGAAAGCGCGTCCACGATGTTGTTGTAGTATTCAGACCAGTCCGCCTCGGCGACCGTGAGGGGCAGCTCGCGGGTCGTGTGGCTCGGGCGCGGGGCCATGGTGCGGGTCGGGCCGGCCTCGGTGTAGACGATGTCGTCCTTCCAGACGACCTGACCGGCATCCTTCAGCTGCACGATGCGGCCGTCGCACTTCCAGTTTTCCACGACGAGCGTGCCTTCCTTGCAGGTAATATGCCACCGGGGCGCGGGGATGAGGCAGTTGGTCGCCATCTCCAGCAGCGCCGACACGCCGTTTTCAAACCGCAGAAGCAGCTTGATGTTGTCGTCGACTTCAGGGGTGAAGACGGAGAGAAGGTGCGCGTCCACGGAGACAACGGGTGAATCAATGAGGTCCAGGAGTTGGTCGATCAGGTGCACGCCCCAATCCAGCAGCATGCCGCCGCCGTTTTGCCTGTGGCCGCGCCAGCCTTCCAGGGACCGCTTGGAGCCCTGCACCTTGCTCTCGATGAACATAGGCCGGCCGATCTCGCCCGAATCAAGCACGGCTTTTACGGTGCGGTAGTCCTTGTCCCAGCGCCGGTTTTGGTGGATGGAGAAGAGGCGGCCCGTTTCTTCGGAAACGGCGATGATCTCCTCAAGCTCGGCGGCGTTCAGGGTGACGGGCTTTTCGCACACCACGTGTTTGCCCGCCTTCAGGGCGGCGATGGAGAGGTCCTTGTGAAAGTCGTTCGGCGTCGCGATGGTGACGAGATCGATTTCGGGGTCCGAAAGCAGCGCGTCAAGGGACGGATAGGCGACAAGCCCGGCCTGCCGCGCGTTTTCGAGCGCTTCCTCACGGACGTCGTACGCGCCCTTGACCGAAATGGCGCTTACCCGCTCGGCGATGTTTTGGTGGTGCCAGCTGCCCATGCCGCCATACCCGATGATGCCCAGTCGATGTGCCATGTCCATGCCTCCATTAGGTATTCTGACCGCTTGCATTATAACACGCGCCCTGCGTATCATATCGCAAGAAAGCGCCAAAAACCAGCCAAAAAATACGATGATGCGCGCGTACGTCCTTTTTTTGTGAAAAAACCCGAACGGCCGCGGGCTTTGCCCGCCGGCTGTTTGGGTTTTCATATGTATGCACACAGCATTTGCGCGCGGCGAAGCGGCCAAGTGTATCGTGTGCTTTGCGCGCCGGGCCATGCGTTACAATGCTTTTGTGTTTTTAGGCGCGTTGTGCGGCGCGGCTTTCCTCCCCGACGCTCGCGCGCACGCGAGCGAGGACGCCCGCATGAATCCGCTCGCATCCCCTGATCTCCCTGCCCACAATACCAATAGGGCTGCCGCGCTTTTTCACGCAACAGCCCCGGCCTATACATTCCCCCGCCTATACCGCCCTGGCTTTATCCAGACTTTCGCGAGGCGTACACCTCCCTGCCGCGCACGTATTTGCCTACGATATGCCGCTCGTCGGACAGGTAGACCACCCGCGAAAGCCGGTCCTCCACCGGCAGCGGATACAGCGCGGCGAGCGGAGCATCGTCCACCACCAGGGCGTCAAACTCATAGCCGTCATCAAACGCGCCCACCTTGCCAAAGCAGGCGCCGCCGCCGCGCGTGGCCAGAAAGAACGCCTCGTTCAGCTTGAGCGGGGCCTCGGACGGCTCCACCAGGCGGTAGCGCAGCTTGGAAACGGAGATGGCGTCCACCATCGCCCGAAAGACGGACGTGTGGCACCCGCCCGCCACGTCGCTGCCCAGCCCGACGCGCAGGCCGCGCGAGAGGAACCGCCGAACGGGCGCGATGCCGGAGGCGATGTTGGTGTTGGACTGCGGGCAGTGCGCCACATAGACGCCGCGCGCGCGCAAGAGCTCGATCTCGGCGTCGCCTGAATAGACGCAGTGCGCCATGATCACGGGCGCCTCGCCGGAAAGCAGGCCAAAGCGCGCGTAGGCGTCGGCGTATCCGTCCGCGTTTGGGCAAAGCCGGCGAACCCACGCGCACTCGTCCGGGTTTTCGGACAGGTGCGACTGCACGGGAAGGCCGTAGCGCCGGCGAAGATCCGCAAGGCCGTACATCAACTCGTCGCTGCAGGAAGGGATGAACCGAGGCGTCAGGATCGGGGCCGTGCGGCCATAGCGGCCCGCGCACGCGCGGACCCAGGCTTCCGTATCCGCAAGCGCCGCCGCCGCGTCCTTTTCGGTAAGGTCGGGCGGGCTGTTCCGGTCCATGTTCACCTTGCCCACCAACGTCACCAGGCCGCTTCCATCCAGCGCGTCCATGAGGGCGAGCGTCGCGGGCACGTGCAGCGTCGCGTACACGCAGGCGCGGGTGGTCGCGCCGCGGACCAGGTCGTCCACAAACGCGCGGTACGCGGCGCCTGCGTAGGCAAGGTCCCGGTATTTCGCCTCCTCGGGAAAGGCGCGCCGGTTCAGCCACTCGATCAACTCCAGGTCCATGCCCAGGGAGCGAAAGGCGAACTGCGGCGCGTGGACGTGCAGGTCCACAAGGCCCGGCAGCAGCAGCCGGCCGGAATGGTCCATGACCGGCAGGCCGCGGTAGCGCTCGGGAAAATCGGCGAACACGCCGCGCGACACGCCGTTTTCGCAGACAAGATAGCCGCTCTCCACCGTTTGCAGCGCCCCGCCCGCAAGGCTTTGGCAGATGTCTCCCTTGAGGATAAAGCTTTCGCTCATGATGTTTCCTCCCCGCTGTGTTGCGAAACGCCAGTTGCCCATGAGATACCACCCAAGAAGCCTTTCAGGGCCTTTCGGGTAAACTCATAGGCAACTATTTAAGGTAGTTGGTAGAAACGCCCATCCGTATCATGGACCTATACAAGCTTACGGCGGTATGCTGTTTGTTTCTATTATAAAGAAAGCGCTTCGCCCCGTCAAGCGGAGCGTTGCCTTTGACCGCCCTTTTTGATACAATGCGCCATGGACCGGCTTTGCGGGAGGTGCGGCATGACGGAAGGCTATACCCTGATTCGGAGCGACCGGAAATCTGTGTCGATTCAGGTGACGAAAACGCTTGATGTCGTCGTGCGCGCGCCCCTGAAGATGGCCCGCCGCGATATCGACCGGGTGGTGGAAAACCACGCGGCGTGGATCGCCGCGCACCGGGACATGCAGCGAAAGCGCGCCAGGGAAAACCCCGAACCGACGCGCGAGGAGGAGGCGGGGCTTCGCGAACGGGCGAAGGCCGTACTGCCGGGGCGGGTTTCGCACTTTGCCGCGCGCATGGG
>CAZUIA010000167.1:0-6824 GCA_964620835.1 uncultured Oscillospiraceae bacterium | reverse complement strand
GAGAGCTCGAGAGGGTTCGCAAACCCTCTCGACTTCCATCAAATCCAGCGGCATGCACGGTGGATTTGCGCAGATTCCAGAGCCGAAGGCGGCGGAATCTGTCCTTTCTGCCTGAGGCCGCCCGGAAAACGCCGCAGCGTTTTCAGGCCGAATCCTTTCCTCCCGTTGACAAACCACAGTTTGTCAACGGCCCAAGGGACGGCCTTTCAGCCGTCCCTCCGTTCGTCCGGCGGTTACGGCAAAAGTCCCAGCGCGTCCAGCTCGTCCGCAACGTCCTTGAGGTCGAACTTTTCAAGCGTTTCGCGCGTCGGCGCACCGGTCTTCTCGTCCCAGCCAAACTGCTTGTAAAACTCGGTCAGCGCAACCTGCCAGTCCTCGCGCTCCAGCTTCACAGTGCCTTCCTCAAAGGGCTTGAGCTCGGGGTTAAGTTCAAAGATGAATTCGGAGATCACGTCGTGCAGATTGCGCATATCCGTATCGCCGATCTGCTTGACGGTCATCGCGCGGTGAAGTTGGATGCAGCGCTCGACCGCGTGATCCAGCGACTCCTCGGTCCACGGCTCACCGGTAATCGCCGCCATGTACTGCGCCTCGACGCTCAAATCGCCGCGATAATTCCGCTCCTTGCGGGGGCTGAACGTCATCGGCCAAACCCAGTTACACAGCGTAAACGAATCGTGCAACACCTGGCGCATGACGCCGAACTTGGCAAAGCGCGCCTTAGATTCGTTCATCGGGGTGTAGAAGCTGGGCTTGTCCAGGCAGCCTTCGCCGAAGATCTCGTCCACGATCTCCTTCTGCAGCTCGTACGGAAGGCCCGAGCCGGTGATGTTGACGATCGTGTGGCACATGCCGTCGCGGTTGTAAATCACATTGGTCAACTGACCGACCTGCGCCGCGCACTCGTTTCCGTGGTGGCGCTTGGCGCCGATCGGACCCCAAAGCGCCAGCTCCGCCGAATGCAGATAGTCCGGCGCGATGTCATGATACATCTTGTCAACGTAGTATGCGCCCTGCGCCAGCGTGGACAGCGGATGGTTCGGATCGATGACCCTTTCCAGGATTTCGTTGAGGAACGTCAGATCGCCGCTGTCGCGCTTGGACCAGTCGATCTCACCAAACTGCTCCTCGGTCATGATCTGCTTCATGAGCTTGTAGTCGTCCTTCATGAAGTACGTCAGCGTCGCGCGCAGCTCGCCGTAGTTGTCCCACAGGCCCAGGTCGTCCGCCAGCACGGCGCTGTACACGCTCGCGTGCAGCTTGCCGTCGCCTTCGACCTCCATGTCGTTGTAGGTGTTCATCAGCGCGCCGTAGGGGTTGTTCCCAAGGCACGTGTTGGCATGCGTGGCGTGCGTGCCGTACTTTTCCTCCAGCTTTGGCAGCTTCACCGCGCCGTAGCAGCGGATGGGGCAGTACGCGCAGCCGACCATCTTGACCGTAAAGTTTTCGGCAATGGCGCCGTGGTCAAAGACGGACTTGTGGCAGCGGTAGCCCAGCAGGGTCGGCTCGCCCGGAGGGGATTCGCCGGTATCGATCGGGCCGCCCTCGGCCGCGCCCCAGGTCAGGCCCGGATGGCCGGTCCAGCGGGAGCGGGGAGCGTCATACTCGGCCCACGACTGCGGCACGGAGGGCACCACATGGTTGTTGTTGGAGCCCATCAGGTCGTTTAAAACATAGTCGTTCAGCTCGCGGATCTTGCCCGGGTCCTTCACCCTGGTGCCGCCGGTGCCATAGATGGCCAGGGCCTTCAGCTTTTTGCTGCCGAAGATCTTGCCAAGGCCGCCGCCCGCGCAGTGCGCCACGCCGGTGATGACGCAGGACAGGTTGATCATGTTTTCGCCCGCCGGGCCGATGGCCATGACGTTGGTCCCCTGGCCGTGCTTTTCGGCCAGCGCCTTGGTCGTCTCGGTGGTCGTCTTGCCCCACAGGTCCGCCGCGTCCTCGACGGACACCTTGTCGTCAAAGATCGCGACGTACACCGGCTTATCCGCCGCGCCCTCAAGGATCACGGCGTCATAGCCCGCGGCCTTGATCTGCGCGGCGGAGTCCCCGCCCACGTGGCCGTCGATGATGGCGTTGAACTTGGTAAAGGGCGAAAGGGTGGAAATGGTCAGGCGGCCGCTGCAGGGCGCGCTGGAACCCGTGTTCGGGCCGACGGCCAGGACGATCTTGTTTTCCGGCGCGGTCGGCGCGGTGCCGGCGGGCACCTCGTCGTACATGATGCGGTTGGCCATGCCTTTGCCGCCGATGTACCCAAAATATTTCTCGCTGCTCTCAACGGAATGCGTTCCGTCGGTCAGGTTGACGCGAAGCAATTTCCCGGTCCATCCGTACATAGAGCCTACCTCCTTTTGGTGGTGCTTGTATTACATCGCCGCGGCGACGTCTTCCCAATCGATCATCTTCAGCGCGCTGGTCGGGCACCCACGGACGCACGCGCCGCAGTTGATGCACTTGGTGGAAACGTTCGTCTCCGGATCGATGCGCGGCATACCCCACGGACAGGCCTTCACGCACGCGCCGCACCCGACACACTCGTTTTTGTTGATGACGCGCGCGCCGTTCACCTCGCTGACGGTGATCGCCTTCACTGGGCAAGCGTTCAGACAGGGGGCGTCTGCGCACTGCTTGCAGGTGTCGGGTTCCATGGACCACTCGCCGTAATTGCCGCCGCCATGCGCGAAGTCCTCCGTCGGGCCGCCGGTGCCAAAGTTGACGTTGTCGCGCACGCGAAGCCTGGCCATGTACGGGCGCACGTATTCGCCGTCGTTGGCAAGCGTGCAGTTCAGCTCGCAGCGCTGGCAGCCGGTGCACTTGGCGGCGTTGGCAACCAGCAGATAGTCGGGCGTCGCGAGCACCTTCACCTGTCCGCTTTCCGCCTGAGAACGGGTGACCCCCATCAGGGACAGCAGGCTGCTGGAAAGCGCCACGCCCGTTAGGCCCTTGGCGGACAGCTTCATGAACTGCCTACGGGTGTACTCGCGGCTGAAGAACCCCTTTTTCTCCTCAGACATACGTGTTCCTCCTTTAACCTTGGTTGCAACAGAAAAAGCCCAACAAACACGCCGCCTGAAAAGGCACGGCGCTTTGCGGGGCTCCTTTGCGCACTGGCTGGCGCGCCGATCGCTCGGCACACCAATCGGTCAGGCCGGCCGCGAGGGTCGGAAAGACTCGGAGCATGTATCTAGTTGCGTAGATATTTTAACATACCCAAAACGTGTAAGCAAGCGTTTTGAAAGAAAAATCGTTAATTCTTTGACGCGTTTGCCTCAAGCCGGTCCTGCGCAGAGTAGATCACGGGCGAAGCGGCCAGCGCGTTGCCCACGATGCAAATGCCGAGCCGGTTGGCGACCTCGACGCTTAAGTCGCTGGGGTACTTTTTGCTCACGATGAACGGGATGCCGGCGCTCGCGGCCTTGAGCAGCATTTCAAAGGAGATGCGCCCCGTTGCGGCGGCGGCGCACGCGGAGAAGTCCATGCCGTCCAGGGCCCCGCGGCCGATGATCTTGTCCAGCGCGTTGTGCCGGCCGATATCTTCCCGAAAGTGCGTGACAGAAGGGGTTTGAAGCGCCAGGCAGTGCGTGCCGTAGTACGTTTCCACCTGCAATAGCGCCTGCATCAGGTTGTGGGCGTCCTTTAACGAGAACGTGCGCTTTGGCGTTACCGGCCGCAGCGCGTCCAGGCGCTTTTCCAGCGATTGAACGGGCGTGAGCGCATGCTTCGTAGCGACGCGGATGGACAGGCCGTCCACGTCGATCGACCGGATTTCCCGGATATCCGAAATTTGTCCCTGCGTGAGCAAATGCCCGGCCGCAAGCTCGTCCAGCGCGTGGGGCGTGCAGAGGAACGAAGGAAGGGATTCGCCGTTGACCGTCCAGGGGACGATCCGCTCGATCATACGCTTTTCCATGGCATGCTACATTCGCCGTGGCCGCGAAAAAACCTTTCTTTAAGGAAAATTGTAAACCGTATCGCGCTGTGGTAAGATAACGCGCGAGGTGTGTTTATGAAGCTTGATGTGCAGACCCCCCACGGCGTGCCGGTCGCGGTGGCGCGGGGTGAAGGCCCCCTGCTGACCGATCCAAAGACGGCCCTGGACCTGATCGCCGCCGTTTCGTACGAGACCGGCTGCGATAGGGTGATCCTTGAAAAGCGGGCGGTCGCGGAAGCGTTTTTTGATCTGAAAACGCGCCTAGCCGGCGAGATCCTGCAAAAGTTTATCAACTATCGGATGAAGCTCGCCATTGTGGGCGACTTTTCCGGCTACGAAAGCAAGAGCCTTCGGGACTTTTTATACGAGAGCAACCAGGGGAAAGACGTGTTTTTTGTACCCACGCTTGAGGACGCGCTCGGGCGGCTGAGCCGGGTGTAGAGGGGTGGAAAGCGCGGGTTGGCAAAGCGGGCGCGCGCCGGCATCGTTTATGCAAGGGCAGACTTTGGGTTTGCGGCAAGGGTTGGGCGGGGATTCGAGCGGGCGTCCTCGCTCGCGTGCGCGCGAGCATCGGGGAGGAACCTGCGCCGCACGGGTGTTGCGGGCCGAAAAAGGCGTGCGGCGCGAGGGTGCCAGGATTGGCGGGGATGACGCCCTCGGCGCTTGAAAGCACGCGAAAAAGGGCCTCCGGCGGCCAAAGGCGCTGCCTTTGGAAACCGCCGAGGGCATCACCCCCGGACCCCTTCTGAGGGGCGCGCCGTGCGGGGGACTGCCGCCCGTGCTTCACAGGCTGCAAGCCCTTTGGGCCGCCTGATGCGGACTGCTGCCGAACTTTTCGGGGTCGCTTCCATCCAGCGCGGCCGCCTCCTCTTATTCGTTCACCCAATCCCACAGGCGCCTGGACAGCGACATGAGCTGGCGCACCTCAGATTTGGCCGTCTCGTCCAGCAGCGCTTTGTCGCGGGAGCGGGCGTCGATCTCAAGGCCCAGGCCCATTTCGCGCAGCGCGAACTTCGCGTTGACCGGGTACACCTGCCGCTCGATCAGCGCGGCCATGGAGAGGACTTCCTGCAGCGCCTCGGCCTTTTCGTGGTGCGGGTGGTCGCAGAGCCAGGCGTACAGCTCCGGATGGAAGTTGGCCATGATGCCGCTGTAGCCCGCGATGCCCGCGCGAAGCGTAGTAAGGAGCGTGGCCGTGTTGGCGTTGTAGAGCTTCAGCGGCGTGTTCCTGATCAACGCCTGTTTTTGAAGGATCTGCCCCACATCGCAGCAGGTGTCCTTCAGGAAATGGAATCGGTTCAGCTTGAGCGCCTCCTCAACCAGGCCGGGGGTCAGCAGGCGCTTGTAGGGGTGGGGGCACTCGTAAAAGCCCAGCGGGATGTCCGGGTCGATGCGCGTGAGCAGGCGGTGCAGGCGGCCAAGCCAGATTTCGTCGCTCTCGTGCTCGGCCGCGAGCCGGTTGGTGATCAGGATGACGGCGTCCACGCCGGTCGCCGCAATGCGCGAAAGCTCCTCCGCCTGCGCCTCCTCGCCGTCCGACACGTGGCCCGAGGCGATGACCGGCACGCGCCCGGCCGCGGCCGTGACGACCGTCCGCGCGGCTTTCTCCCGCTCCTTGAGCGAAAGAAAGAACATCTCGCTGCTCTGGCATACCGCGAACAGGCCGGACGCGCCCCGCTCGATGTACCAGTCCGTCAGGCGCGCAAGCGCGCCCGTATCCACCCGGTTGTCCGGCGTGTAGGGCGTCAGCATCACGGGCCAGACACCGCCGGGAAATTGTTTCGCCTCCATCAGGATCCCTCCGTCTCGCTTTTCACCGTTCCTTGAGCGCGTCCGCCGCCTCGCGCATCCGCTTGCCCTGCTCCTGCCAGTACTTTTGCAGGATGTAGAACTGGTCTCCCAGGCAGAAATGGCGCACGCCAAGGTCCATGTAATACTTCGCGGCGTCCACGGACTGGATTTCGCATCTCGGCTGCACGCCGTGCCTGAGGGCCACGCGGATCATCTCGCGCTCCGCCTCCAGCGTTTCGGGCCGGCGCTCGCGCATGTTGAAGCCCAGGCTCATGGAATAGTCCGCCGGGCCGAACTGCACCATGTCCACGCCCGGCACCGAGCAGATCTCCTCGATGTTGCGCATGGCCTCCGCCTTTTCGATCATGAAGCAGAGCACGACCTCCTCGAGCCGTTTGGCGTGGTCGAGTTGGCTTAGATGGCTCTGCGTGCCGATGAACCGGCGGGCCGGGCAGCCGTACAGGCCTCCCCATTCGGGCGTGTCGGGCTTTATCGCCTGAACGGACGCCCGAACCTGCTCGGCGGTCCGGTGGTCCGTGAACAGGATTGCCTGAAACCCCGCGGCGACGGCCTTTTGCGCCACATAGTCGCTGTTTAAAAAATCGACCTTGATCATGGTGCCCATGTCGTGCAGCTCCGCCGCGCGGGCCAGGTTTTCAAGGTCCGCCTGGGAAAACGGCGCGTACTCGGCGACGAACTCCGCGTAATCGAAATGTCCGATCGCGCCGAGGGCCTCCATATAAAAAGGCCAGGTGCTCCACAGGCGTGTCGCCGTGGAGGGCAGGTTGTTTTTTAAAAGATACCGCAGCTTGTTGTCCTTCATGGGAAACCGCTCCTTCGTCCTATTCCAGGGGGATGTAGCTGGAGATTTAGAAAATTGGGCTTTTCAAATCTCCGGATGTTGGCAAAATCTTGGGAGAGCTCGAGAGGGTTCGCGAACCCTCTCAACTTTCATCAAATCCAGCGACCTGTACGGTGGATTTACGCAGATGAAAGAGCCGTAGGCGGCGAAATCTGTCCTGATAGCTCCCGCCCGTAGGGTGGGAGGAGGGCGAGCGAATTGAAAATTCGCCGCCCGAAACCCGGCGGCGCCGTAGGCGCT
>CAZUIA010000166.1:0-6842 GCA_964620835.1 uncultured Oscillospiraceae bacterium | reverse complement strand
CGGACGGGCACCACCGCTTCTTTTTCGCCGGCGACGCGGAGGAGGCCCGCATCGACGAATTGCTCGAAGGAGAGTTTTCGCCCTGCGACGTGCTGAAGATGCCGCATCACGGCCGGTATAAGCAAAACCTCCCCGCGCTCCTGGACGCGCTTTCGCCGCGCCACGCCGTCGTGACCGATTCGGATAAAAACCCGGCGGAAGCAAAGACCCTGTCGCTCCTGGAAGGCCGGGGCATTCAAACGCGCGCGACGCGGGATGGCGACGTCCTGATCGTCAGCAACGAAAAGGGGATCACCGTTTCCCAATGACCGATCTGACCATTCAGGACCGCGTCAAGCGGCTCTACCAGCGCCATTTCGGCGGCGGCCATTTGATCGCCGACCCGGAAGCGTCGCTTCGCTTTTTGCAGGAGGAGTGCGCCGCCCTCTCCCCCGCCCGGCCCGGCGAGCCGCTGTTTGAGCCGCTCGGCGGCGGGCTGTGCCGCATGCACCTGCGCCCGCTGATGCAAACCGGGCTTTCCCTTCAGACGGCGTTTGCGCTGTTTGCCTGGACCGCCGCGCACACCGCGGGCGATCCGCGGGCGTTTGAGGCGGATCTTGACCGCATGGACGCGACGGAGGACGAGCGCGCGTGGCTTCATGCGTACAGGCGGCGCGGCTGCCCGGCGGTCCGCCACAGCGACGCGTACCGCGCGGCGTACGCGCCCGCGTACCGGGTCGTGTCCAGCCTGTTCGCGGACGCGTTTGAGCTGATTGCGCGCATGGACCGGCTGAAAGAGGGGATCGTCGCCATCGACGGCCCGTGTGCTTCGGCCAAGTCCACGCTGGGGGCCGCGCTGGGCGAGGTGTTTCGCGCCTGCGTGGTGCCGCTGGACGATTTTTTCCTGCAGCCCTTTCAGCGCACGAAGGAGCGCCTTGCTGAGCCGGGCGGCAACTTTGACCGCGAGCGGTTCCTGTCCGAGGCGCTCCTTCCGCTTGCGAATGGGCGCGACTTTTCCTATCGCCCCTACAATTGTGCCGACCAGGTGCTGGGCGAGCCGGTCACGGTTCGGGCGACGCCGCTTTGCATCGTGGAGGGCGTGTACTGCCAGCACCCACTGCTGCGAAGCTACTATGACCTGAAGGCCGCCCTGCGCGTCGACCCGAAGGAGCAGGCAAAAAGGCTGCTGCGCCGAAACGGCCCCGACATGCTCAAGCGCTTTGAGGCGGAATGGATTCCGATGGAAAACGCGTATTTCGAAGCGTTTTCGATCTTCGAAACGGCGGATGTGGTGCTGACGATCCGTTGAGACAAGGCCGGTTTGATTTGAAGAAATGCTGACGCTTCAGCGCTTCAGGCTGCGGGCAGGCACCTATCCCTGTTGCGCCGCCGCTACGGGGCTGTGCCGGCCGCGGATCGCTACGGCGTATCGATCCGCTTTACGGTTTCTCCAAGGAGAAGTTCCCCCTGCACGATGTCCGGCCGCTCCATGGGCGCGCCCGGGTTTTCCAGCCGCCTGATCAGCCGCATGGCGGCCCTGCGGCCGATTTCCATGCCGTCTTGCCGCACGGTGGTCAGCCTCGGATGGATCTTCTGGATCAGCGCGGTGCCGTCGTACCCGACAACCGAGATGTCGTCCGGGATGCGCAGCCCCATGTCCCGAATGACGTCCATGCCGCCGAGCGCGGAATAGTCGTCGACCATGAGAATGCAGGTGGGCGGCGTTCGCAGCAACAAAAGCCGCCTGGTGTCCTCCCCGGCATGGCGCGTGCTGTGGTAATGGCTGGGAATGACGTATTCCGCCGGAACATCGATGCCGTTTTCATGCGCGGCCTCGTAAAACGCGCAAAGCCGGGCATCGGTCACGCTGGCGCTCGTGCCGTGGATGAAGGCGATGCTGCGGTGCCCCATGCCGACGACGTATTGCATGATGTCCCGGATGCCCGCCTTGTTGTCGCTCAGCACGCAGTCCTTGCCGGAAAAAAAATGATCGATGGTGACAAGCGGCACGTCGCTTCGCACCAGCTCCGATATTTCCATATCGTAAAAATCCACGCACATGAGACAGATGCCGTCGATATTGCGGTAGCGGCAGTGGTCCAGATAGGACATGCTTTGCCCGCCGATGTTGTGGTTGATGAGCGTGATGTCGTAGCCCTCAAGTTCCGCCTCCCGCTTGAACCCGTTCAAGATGGTGATGAAGTAGGTATGCAGCAGGCTGTCGTTCATCTCGTCGTCCAGCACCACGCCCAGGTTGTAGGTGCGGTTGGTCTTTAGGCCGCGCGCCAGGGCGTTGGGACGGTAGCCGATGTCCTGCACGCATTGCAGCACGCGCCGGCGCGTCTCCTCGCTGACATCGGGATAGTTGTTCAGCGCCTTGGAAACGGCGGAAACGGACAGCCCGCAGCGCCTGGACACATCACGGATGGTCACAGCCATGGCTCTTTCTCCTTTTAAAACGCGGGAAAACGTTTTATGCCTTCATTGTAGCGTACCTCCGCAGAGAGTTCAATAGCTGCACCATTCAAGTTGCTTGTATTGTTTCAATCCGGCAAGCGCGGCGCATGCCGTCGCGTAAGCCGGGTGCGGCGGCATGAGCGGTGGACTTGCGCAGATTCCGACGGCTGCGCCGGAGGAATCCGCCCCTTTTATACAGCGACGCCCGTAAACGCCAAAGCGTTGCGGGCGCCGCCGCCTTGCCGCCGATCAACCGCATGTTTCGGCGGCCCAAACATTTTGCGTATCCCTACAGAACGACCCGCACCTCGTGCGTACCTTCCGAAAACAGCGGGAGCAGCGTGCCGTCCACCGGCGCGCCGTCCACCGTGACGGAGGCCACGCCGCGGCAAACGCCGCTTTCGTTTCGGACATGGATGTCATACACCGCCCCGCGAAAGGCGCGCCGCACGCGGTACGCCTTCCAGCCCGAAGGAATGCACGGGTCCACGCGCAGGCCCGCATAGTCCGGCTTGATGCCGAGGATATGCTGGGTGATGACGGAAAAGTTCCAGGCGGCCGTGCCGGTCAGCCAGCTGTTCTTCGCCTGTCCGTGGTTTGGCGCGTCGCGCCCGGCAATCATTTGGGCATAGACATACGGCTCCGTCCTATGCAGGTCGGATATCTCCTCCCGATAGGCCGGGGCAATTTTCTTGTACAGGTCAAACGCGCGGTCTCCATGGCCGAGCACCGTCTCGGCGGCGATGATCCACGGGTTGTTGTGGCAAAAGATGCCCGCGTTTTCCTTATAGCCCGGCGGATAGGAGGAGATCTCGCCCAGCTCCAGATGGTAGGATCGGTAGGCGGGCTGTTGGAGCACGATGCCGTGCGCGGTTTCCAGCCGCCTTTCGACGCTTTGCAGCGCCTTCTCCGCCTTGCCGTCCCAAAGGCCGATGCCGGCCATGACGCAATACCCCTGCGTCTCGATGAATATCTGCCCCTCCGCGCAGGTATGGCTGCCCACCTTGTTGCCCATCGCGTCATACGCGCGCAGGAACCATTCCCCGTCCCAGCCATGATCCAGCACCGCCCGCCGCATGCTTTCGATCTCCCGGCGCACGCCGTCGGCCTCTTGGCCGTTGCCCGTCAGGCGCAGCATCGTTTCCAGCTCCGGCCCGATGGACACCATCATGCCCGCGATCAGCACCGATTCCGCGATGCGCCCGTCCGGGGCATCCGGGTTGCTGTAGGTCTGGAAGCTCTCGTCCGGCTCCTCCGAAAAGCAGTTCAGGTTCAGGCAGTCGTTCCAGTCGGCCCGGCCAATGAGCGGCAGGCCGTGCGGGCCTTTGTTCCGAACGACATGGTCAAAGCTGGCGATCAGGTGCTCAAGCAGCGGCCCGCAGTCCTTTGGGTCGCTGTCATACGGTACCCTTTCCTTCAGGATACCAAGGTCGCCGGTTTCCTTGATGTATGCGGCCGTTCCGGCGATGAGCCACAGCGGGTCGTCGTTGAACCCCCCGCCGATATCGTTGTTTCCCTTCTTGGTCAGCGGCTGAAACTGATGGTAGCAGCCCCCGTCGCGAAACTGCGTGGAGGCGATATCCAAAATGCGCTCACGCGCGCGCTCGGGGATCTGGTGCACAAAGCCCAGCAGATCCTGCGAGCTGTCGCGAAAGCCCAGCCCGCGGCCAATCCCGCTTTCAAACAGCGACGCCGAGCGCGACAGGTTGAACGTGACCATGCACTGGTACGGATTCCAGGTGTTGACCATGCGGCAGAGCTTTTCGTCCTCAAACTCCAGCGCGTACGTATCCAGAAGCTTCGTCCAATGGCGGCGCAAGGCGGCGAGGGCCTCCTCCACCTGCGCGTCCGTATGAAGCCGAGCCATCATCTCAAGGGCCGGCCGCTTGTTGATGACGCCGGGCGCGGAAAACTTCCCCGCCTGCGGCACCTCCACATAGCCGATCATGAAGACAAGCCGCCGGCTCTCCCCGGGGGCAAGGCGCAGCCGCAGGCAGTGGCTGCCGATGGGCTGCCAGCCGCTGGCGACAGACTGGAAGCTGCGGCCCCCGGTCACCGCGTCGGGCGCTTCCAGCCCGTTGTGCAGGCCCTTGAAGGTCTCCAGGTCCGTATCGTAGCCGTCAATCGGGGCATTGACGGAGAAAAACGCGTAATGATTGCGCCTCTCCCGGTATTCGGTCTTGTGGTAGATGGCGCTGCCCTCCACCTCCACCTCGCCGGTGCTGAAGTTGCGCTGAAAGTTGAGCATATCGTCCTGCGCGTTCCATAGGCAGAATTCCACGAAGGAAAACAGGGCGATCTCCTTTTCCTGCGCGGCTTCGTTGGTCAGCGTGAGGCGGTGCACCTCGGCGTTCATGCCCATGGGCACGAAGGCAAGCTGCTCGGCCCGAAGGCCGTCCTTTGCCCCGGCAATGCGCGTGTACCCCATGCCATGCCGGCATTCATAGCTATCAAGCGGCGTCCTGGTCGGCTTCCATCCGGGATTCCAGACGGTGCCGCCGTCTTTGATGTAAAAATACCGGCCGCCGGTGTCCACCGGGATGTTGTTATAGCGGTACCTCAGCACACGCCGCAGGCGCGCATCCCGGTAAAAGCAATAGCCGCCAGCCGTATGGGAGATGAGGCCGAAGTAGCTCTCGCAGCCCAGGTAGTTGATCCATGGGTAGGGGGTGCAAGGCGTGGTGATCACATACTCCCGGCGGGCGTCGTCGAAAAAACCGTACTTCAAGGATCGCGCCTCCTCCTGTGTGCGTTTTGGCCATTATATCACAGACGCACGGCAGGAACAAACGATTTAGCCGGGTATTGTATGATTAAATGGTATAATATAAACCGATTAAACTTTGCAACTTCGATAATAATCCTATTTCTATCTATCAATACGCAGGAATCTTCGAAAACGTTGTATCAAAGCCGACCGGTCCGCAAGAGGCCTACGCGGACGCCCCCATTGCGGCCGCACACTTCCCAAAGGCGCGCTTTGGATGCGCGGGTTTGCGCCCCGCGGATGCCCTTTGCAAAATTCGTACGGCCACGGAAGGGTGCCCTGTGAGCGGACACCCTTGTGCCGCGCATCCGGCTGCGCCGCCGCGCTGTCCGGCTATACCATCTCCTCGATAAGCTGCGCGATCAGCGCCGGATCGTTCCGCCGTCCCGCAAGAACCTGCCCCGCCCGCAGCGCGCGGTGCTTCTCGTGATAGGTCGGCTGCTCCTTTTCAAACAATACGCCGATGGGGATGCGGTCGCCAAACTCCATGGCGCGCTCCATGGCCAGCAGGCGGTTGGCCGCGTCATGGGTTTCATCCAGCTCGTACACGCGCTGATTGTACCAGGCAAAGGTGTTGAGCTTGTTGAAGCTGACGCAGGGCTGCAGAATATCCACCATGGCATAGCCCTTAAACCGGATCGCCCGCTTCATCATCTCCGTCAGGTGCCCCGGTCTGCCGCTGAAGGCGCGCGCCACAAAGCCCGCCCCGGCCGCAATGGCCAGCAGCACCGGATTAAACGGGATGTTCTGGCTCCCCTCCACCTGTACGCCGGTTACGGCCCCCTCAAGCGCGGTGGGGGACGCCTGCCCCTTTGTCAGGCCGTACACCTGGTTGTCGTGGATGAAGTGCGCAATGTCCACATTGCGGCGGATGTTGTGCAGAAAGTGATTGCCACCCTCGCCATAGCTGTCTCCGTCGCCGCTGCTGACGATAACCGTCAGGCCCGGGTTCACGATTTTCGCAGCCACGGCGGGGGGAAGCGCCCGCCCGTGAAGCCCGCAAAAGCTGTTGGCGCTGATATACTGCGGGGTTTTGGCGGCTTGCCCAATGCCCGCGACGACCAGAACGTCGTGGGGATCCTTCCCCAGCCCCTCCAAAGCCGCCTGAAGGCAGCGCAGGATGGAAAAGTTCCCGCAGCCCGGGCACCAGGCCGTTTCATAGGTGTGAAAGGCTTGCCTATCCATCAAAACCCCTCCTTTGCGACGCGCTCCGCGATCTCTTCCCCGCTCAGCTGCCTTCCGTCATATTTCACGATGCCGACATCGGTCTGAATGCCGGTGACCTCCCGGATCAGCGACCGAAGCTGGCCGGTATAGTTCTGCTCCACATGGATCAGGGCCTTGGCCGACGCGGCGGCCTGCCGCAGCAGCTTTTGGGGAAGCGGCCAGACATCGCCAAACACCAGCGCGCCGTAACGGCGCCCTGTGCCCCTTTGGTTCAGCAGGCGCACCGCCTCCTCCAGCGGGCCATACAGGGACCCCCACCCCACGAGCATCACGTCCGCAAAGCGGTCTCCCAGCCACTCGGGCTCCTGAAGCTCCTTTTCAAGTAGCGCAAGCTTGCCCATGCGCTTTTGCATCATGCGGATGCGGGTTTCGCTGTCCTCCACGATCCGCCCATGCTCGTCATGCTCGTCCG
>CAZUIA010000165.1:0-6857 GCA_964620835.1 uncultured Oscillospiraceae bacterium | reverse complement strand
TCCCTTACCTACGACACGCTGGTGCAGACCTGCTTTTCCGAGCGCATGATGCAAAGCGGCGGGTACCCGTACAAGTCGCTGCACGCGCTTTTGCAAAACGCGCCCGCGCCGCGCTGGACGGCGGTGGAGGACGCCCTGTTCGACGGCATCCGGCCCTTCCCGCCGGACGAGGCGGACGCGGCCGGGCGAAATGCCGGGCTGTTTCTGCACGCCCTGTATTCCCACTGCGCGCTGTAAAGGAGGCGATGAGCGATGGCACTGAAAAAGCAACCTCCCGTGAAAAAGGGCTTTTTGTCCCTGCCGCGCCTGAAGGCCGGGCATGGGCTGCCGACGCCCGCCACGAACGAGTGGGCCCGCGCCGACAACGCCCTTTTGCTCGTCAGCCGTAGCATCGACGTGCAAAACAGCGGCGAGAAGGGGCATTCCATCCCCGATCTTTTTTCCCAGAGCATCCAGTTTGAGTTTGACCTGTCCATCGGCAATGCCGACGCGGTCGGCCAGTGGCAGGGGCTGTTGGCGACGCTTTTGCTCAGCGGCTCGGGCGCGCTGGTCCGCGTGCGCGCGCTCGTCCCCGAGGAGATGGCGGATTCCCCATTCCTTCGCATCTTCAAGGCCGTGGCCAGGCGGCGCGGCGTCAAGCGCATCTTTTTGTTTGAGCTGCGGCGGCGGGACGGCGAATACGCGCCCGTGGCCTTTCGGATGGACGGCATGGCCTCCATGCTCTGCCCGGCGGCGGACCTTCGCGGCCCGTTCGCGGTGGACGATCCGTGGATCGTCCCGGCCGAGGGCGGGGTTGCCTTCACCGCGCCCGACGCGCTGGTCGACGACCCGCGCTTTTCGGACAGGCGGATCGCGCTTCGCAACGAGATCCACGCGCTCCTTTCGCGGGGCGTGCCGGTCGGCGAAAACCGCGACGGCCTGCAGATGAACCGCCTGAAGGAGTTCTTTTCGTTCCTGGACCGGGGCGTCGACGGCATCTCCGGCCACCCGGTCAACGCCGAAGTCCGGTCGCTCCTGTACACGCTGGACCCGGAGAACGCGCAAAGGCCGTCCCCCGTGTTCACGGACCGGCTGTGCCTGTTTCGCGAGGGGGATGCGTACAACCGCCTGAACGCCTGCGCGGGGGAAACCATGCGCCTGTTTGCCGGCGGCGTGCCGACGGATTGGCGGGCGCTTTTGCCGCTGCGCGAAATGTACGCCCGGCCGCTGCTTTCCCGCCTGCGCTCGGGGGCCTTGACCGTGTCCATGCAGTGGCGAAACGGCGCGGTGGACGTGGAGCTGAAAGACGAGCTCGACGCGGTGCTCGACAGCCGCCGCTACCGCATCCAGGACCTGATCAACTACACCCGCCACCGGAACGCCCCGCAGGTGGCCGTCTGGCCGCCCAAGGCGCTTGCCGGCTGGAACCGCTACTACCTGCTGCGCTATGACGACGGGAACGCGCTGCCGCTTTCCGTGCGCGTGGTGGGCGCCGGGGAGGCGCGGGGCGACGTGACGCTCCTGCCCAGGATGCCCGAGGGGCTTTCCTTTTCGCTCGACGGCGAGGAGGTGGGGCTGCTCCTGCCCGCGTATGAATCGGCAGCGGCCGATCGCACGAAGGAGTTTGCCGTGGGCTTTGACTTTGGCACCACCGGCACCACCGCCTATAAGCACGATCCCGCGTCCGGCGTGACATCTCCGGTCACGTTCGGGGGAGAGGGCGCGCTGTTCCTCTTTGGCCGCGAGGAGGGGGCCTCTGTGGCGCTGACGGCGCAGCTCGTCGCCGAGCGCATCGCCGACCGGGCGACGCACTTTTCGCTGCTGCGCGCCAAGGAGGGCGCCCCCGCGGAGAACGGCGCGCTGCTCACGGCGACCATCCCGTTCGTGACGAGCGCGGCGTTCAACACCGAGCTGATCCGCGACGTGTCGGACGACCTCAAATGGGGCGCGCTGGCGGCGGACAAGCTGCGCGCGCACCTGTTCCTGGAGCAGTACCTGATGATGTGCCTGTGGCACGTAGTCACCCGGGGGGCCGCGGCCGTGCATTGGCGCGCGTCCTATCCGCTGTCCATGCACGGGCGGCTTCAGGAGGAGTACGTCGCCAAGATCCAGACGATCGTCTCCTCGCTGTGCACGCACTGCTTCCGCGTGCCGTTTGACGCGGCGTTTTGCTCGGAGTCCGAGGCCGTGGGCTTCATGATGATGGACAACGACATCCAGGCGCGGTATCTGAAAGGGCAGACCGTCAACGACACCACGGGCTTTTTCTGCATCGACATCGGCGGCGGCTCGACCGATTTTTCCCTGTGGCTGCACCGAAAGCCCCTGATGCAGGCGTCGCTTCGCTTTGCGGGCAACGCCATCCTCACGGGCACGGTGACGCGCGAAAACCACGGCGACCACAATCCCCCGCGCGCAAACCTGATCGACTTTTTCTTCCCCGAGGGCGCGGACGAGGGCAAGCGCGCCGCGCTTTCCGAATCGCTCCTTGAGGGCCGCTACGACGAATTCCGCCGCGTGTGGAACGTGCTCGTGGAGGAGATCACGGATTCGATCAAGGGCCTGCACCGGGAAAGCGCGCCGCTTGTAAACTACTTAAACATCGTTCGCCTGAACCTGTACCTGCTGTTTTACTTCGGCGGGCGCATGGCGCGCGAGGCCATTTTAAAGGGCGCGCGGGTGGGCACGCGCGGCGTGCCGCTGCCGGTCGCGGTGCTCGGCAACGGCGCGAAGATGATGAAACTTCTTTACAACGACGTGGAGAAGGTCAAGCGCCCGCGGCTGGACGGCACAATCGAAACGGCGGCGGAGGAGAGGCGAAACCCGGCCCGCTACGCGGACGAGATCGCCAGGTTCACGCGCGCGTTCAAGGCGGGCTGCGGCATCGAGGGGTTTGAGGCGGTGCTGATCGAGCCGTTCATGCCCAAGCAGGAGGCCGCGCGCGGCCTTGCCATCGCGCCGGAGGCGTTTTTGTCGCAGCGCGCGTCGCGCCCGGGCGACGCCATGGACGATTGGCCCATGCAAAGCGCCTATGACCTGCTGGAAACGGGCGTCGTCGCGCAGTCGCTGACGGACGCGTACCGAACGCTCGTGATGGACAGCTTCAC
Organism: uncultured Oscillospiraceae bacterium; assembly: GCA_964620835.1. Lineage (GTDB taxonomy): Bacteria > Bacillota > Clostridia > Christensenellales > Aristaeellaceae > Avichristensenella. The sequence continues at coordinate 3,771 of CAZUIA010000165.1, read as the reverse complement.
CGCGCTTCGGCGCGTGTTTGAGGACGACCAGGAGCTGCGGGCGTTCCTTTCGTCGATCTTCCCTGCGCCCGAGGGGGAGAACAAGTTCAGCCTGGAGGCGTATTACGACAGCGTGTGGGCGCAGTGCCTGCGCCACAACCCCGAGCCCATGCTGCCCGGGCAGCCGCTGCCGCTGAAGGATACGGTCGCCGGGCGGTACGTGGAGATGCTCGCGGCCATGAACCGCATGATGCGCACGGTGTAAGGGGCGCGGGGCGGGAGACTGGGCTGGATATCTTTGCGATTGCCGCGCGGCATTCCCCGCGCCTGTTCGCGTATCCCCTTTTCGCGCGCGGCATATGCATAGGAAAACCATTGTCCGGAGGTGGCCGTTTGAACGCGGGAGAGGGCATGTCCCTTGTATGGCTCATCGCATGGGCCGCGCTGCTGATCGTGGCGCTTGTTTCGCTGTGCGCCGTGCTGTCGCTGCGCGTTCGCGCCCGCAAGGTGGAAAGGTGGCTGGTGTCGGAGATGGCCGCCCTTCGAGCCAAGCTGGACGCGCTGGAAAAGCCGGCCGCGCCCGTGCCGCAGGCACAGCGCCCCGCCGCCCGGCCGCAGGCCATGCCGCAACAGGCCGCGCCGCAGCAGCCGACACCGTCCGCCGTCAAGCCGCCGCGCCCGCGCGAGGAAGCGCCGGAGCGGCCGACCGACCTGGTGGCAACGCTCAACGAGATGCTCAAGGGCAACCAGCCCTATAACTTCGTCGAAGCGCTGCACGCGATGGACCCCCGGCTGACGCTGCTTCGCCTCACGCCCCGGTCGGGCATGGGCGCGTGGTCGCGCGACGTGGTGCTGGAACACGGCGGGGACGGGCTGTTCGCGTGCGCGCACGGAAGCCGCGCGCTGCTGTTCCCCAACTACAGCCGCTTCAGCGCCACGCTTGACCCCGCCCCGCTGTATGACGGCGCGCGCCACGGGGGACGCATCCATTCGATTCTTCGGCCCGCCGTATTGGAGAAGCAGGCGGATGAAACCTGGCTGCTGGTGGAAAAAGGCCGCGTGCAGATGCGGCAGGGAAGCGCCTGACGGCGCGCAAGGAGACGCACGGTATGAAAAAACGGCTGCTTTCAATTCTTTTGTTGCTGCTGGTGGCGCTGCCCCTCGCCGCAATCGCGGACGTGACGCCGGAGGATGCGAACCTTGTAAGGTACGAATCCCTGTACAGCGCGCAGAGCGAAGCGTACAAGCTCATCCGCTACGGGGCGGAGGGGGAGAGGATCGTCGCGGTCAAGGAAGCGCTGGCGCTGCTCGGCTATTTCCCCTACCGCGTCAGCGACAACTACCACCGGACGCTGGAAATCGCGCTGCGCGTGTTTGGGCAGCAGATGCGCATCGGCGGCGATGGGCGTGTGATCACCCCGCTTGTGCAGGCCATGCTTGCCGACGCACGCAATTTACCCAAGGCCGTGTCCCCGGCCATCGACGTGTTTCCCTATTCCTGGGAGCCGAACGGCACGTCGTATACCGCGTACAGCTATGCGCGCGTCAACCGCACCGGCGTTTTGACCGATACGAAGGTCGGGTTCTCGGGCAGGATCGCGTCCGCCGCCAAGGACGGCGGCACGTGGTACTATGCCGTTGAGATGGAGGGCGACCCGGCGAAGGTCGTGTACGTTTCCTATCAGCCGCTGCCGCGCACGACCGTGTTTCAGCCGGGCGACAGCGTGGCGGTGTTCGGCGTCACTCAGGGGCAGCAATCGCTGCCGTACGCGGGCATGCAGGCCGGCGCGCTGCTGGTGAACGCCGACCGCGTGGGGTACGCGCCAGAGTAACGCAGCCCGTAAAACGGGGCGGCTTTCCGGACCCAAGGGGTTTGGCCACCCTTGTCAAGCCACCCGCACCCCGTACATCCGCATCCATTCGTTCACCTGCAAGAGGTACGCGATGGTCTGCGGCTTTTGCATCAGTTGCCCGTAAAAAGGCTGCGCGCGGCCGCTTGCCGCGAGCAGCCGTTTGACTGCTTCGGGCCTGACGATCTCGTGCAGCGGGGCGTCCTCGTCCTGCACCACCTGCCAGAGCCGGTCGGATACGAGGCGAAGGTACGCGGGGTGGTGGGTCTTGGGGTAGGGGTTCTTTTTGCGCAGGCGGATTTCCTCCGGGATCAGGCCGCGCACCGCCTCGCGCAAAAGCCCCTTTTCGCGCCCGCCCATGCGCTTGATTGCCCAGGGCACCGCGTAGAGGTATTCGGCCAGCCGGTGATCCAAAAAGGGCTTTCGCACCGTCAGGCCGTACGCCATCGCCATCCGGTCGTTTCGGTCCAGGAGCGTCTGCATGAACCAGTCCAGGTTCAGCCGCGTCATCTCGCGGGACCGCCGCTCCTGCGCCGAAAGGCCGGGCCTTGCCTCGGTATCCACCGTGGTCTGCAGGTAGCGGTCGCGCACGAACGTTTCCGCGTCAAAGGCGTGCAGCCGCTCGGGCCGGACGAGCGACAGCCGAAACGCCGTGGTCTGCGCCCAGGGGAAGCCATTTGAAAGGCGCACCTCGGGGTCTATGTACCACGGGTACCCGCCGAACACCTCGTCGGCGCATTCCCCGGACAGCACCGCCTCGCCCGCCTCCCGCGCTTTTTGGCACAGGGGCAGCATGGACGCGTCGATGTCCGCCATGCCGGGCAGCCCCCGGGCGCGGACCGCGTCCCCCAGGGCGCCCGCCAGCTCCTGCGCCCCGAGGAGGACCTCCGTGTGGATTGCGCCGCTCTCCTCCGCCATGCGGCGGATGAACGGCCCGTCGTCCCCCGGCTCAAATTTCCCCGCGTGAAAGTACGCCTTGTCGTCCTCGTAGGCAACCGAATAGGTCCGAAGCGGCGCGCCCGCGCGGCGGTACGCTTCGGCCATGACGGCGCAAAGGATGCTGGAATCCAGCCCGCCGGACAAAAAAAGGCTGGCCGGCTCCCCGCGCGCGATCTGCCGGGAAATCGCGTCCAGGGTCAAAAACCGCGTGCGCTCCAGCGTCATCTCCGGCCCTTCCTCATGCGCCCGGTCCATGAGCTTCCAATAGCGCTCGGTCCGAAGCCCTTCGGCCGTGAACATTAGGCGGCGGGCGGGCTTGACCTCCGACACGCCGCGATAGACCCCGCTGCCGGGCATGCGGCCGGGACCCAGCAGGAGAATCTCCGCCACGCCCTGCGGCCCGATCACCGGCTCCACCAGGCGGCTTTGCAAAAGCGCCGGCAGTTCGGAGGCAAACAGCAGCGTTCCCTGGCGCAGCGCGTAAAACAAAGGCCTGTCTCCCATGCGGTCTCTGGCGAGAAACAGCCGGCCCGCGCGCAGTTGGTAGACGGCGACCGCATAAACGCCCTGCGCCTTTTCCACGCACCCGGGACCCCAAACAGCATACCCCCTGGCGAAAATTTCCGCGTCGGACTCGCTTTCACAGGCGCTCCCCTCCCTGGCAAGCTGCAGGCGAAGTTCCTCCGGGTTGTACAGCTCCCCGTCGTACAGCGCGACATACGTTTCTTCCCCGAACGAAACGCGGCAAGGGGCGGCGCCGGTCTGAACGAGCGCGGCGCGCTCCTCTATGTACAGGCCGCGCGCATCCGGCCCCCGGTGGCGCAGGGCAGCCTGCATCGAAAGCGCCCTTTCCCGCGCGGCGGCGGGAAGGCGACCGGTCAAGGTGACAATGCCCGCGATTCCACCCACTTCCCCCATTCCCTTCCTTTTTCCGCAAAGCAAGGCGTGCAGCGCGCCGTCCATCGCTTCATTTTATGCGGCGGCCGGCACCGCGTGCCGCGGC
>CAZUIA010000164.1:0-6888 GCA_964620835.1 uncultured Oscillospiraceae bacterium | reverse complement strand
GGCCCTTTCCCGCGCGCTTTCAAGCCGCCAAGGAGGGGATAGCCCGGTTCCCCCGCGCCGCACCCTTCCTTCGGCCCGCAGCACCGGTGCGGCGCGGGTTCCTCCCCGATGCTCGCGCGCACGCGGGCGAGGCCGCCCGCACGGCGTTGCCCGGAAAACAAACTCGATTCAGGCTGATAAGCACGACTCCTTTCTCTCCGCCTGTCTTCAGCCGCTGACGCCCTGTCAGCGGGCCGGGGCGAAGCGGGTGGCCCATGCCGAATTCGCCATCAAGCCAAGGCTCCTGTCCCTTGGCAGCCCGTCAAAGCCAACCAAGCCCGAACAGAGCATGCGCCTTTATCGGGTGATTCCCCTTTTATTCCAATCAATGCCCGCATACACCATCACAGCCCGCCGCCCCTATTGCAAGAACCGGCGCGCTTGCGCTATACTTTGCGCATGCGATATGACATATCTTCGTTATCCCTTGCGCAAAAGGTCGGACAACTGATGGTGGCAAGCCTTGACAATCTGGAGCTTGACGAGCAGGCCGCAGGGTTTTTGAAGGAGAACCACATCGGCAACATCGTTCACTTCGGCAACACCGCGCGGGATCGGGCGCAGGTGGCGGCGCTGAACCGGGACGCGGCGCGCTTGATCGAGGAAAGCACGGGCGTCCCGCCGCTGATCACCATTGACCATGAGGGCGGGCGCGTGATGCGCTTTTCGGAGGGCATCACCTGGTTTCCCTCGGCGATGGCGATCGGCGCTTCCGGCAGCGAGGACCTTGCGTATCAGGTCGGCCGGGCGATGGGCGCGGAGCTTCGCGCCGTGGGCATCCACCTGAACTTTGCGCCGGTGCTGGACGTGAACTCAAACGCGCGAAACCCCGTGATCGGCGTGCGCTCGTTTGGCGACGATCCCGCCCGGGTGGGCCGCCTGGGCGCGGCGATGGCGCGCGGGATGCAGGAAGCGGGCCTGCTTGCCTGCGGCAAACATTTTCCCGGCCACGGCGACACGGAGGTTGATTCGCACCTTGGCTTGCCGCGCGTGGAAAAAACGCTGGAAGCGCTGCGGCGCGTGGAGCTTGCCCCGTTCGCCGAGGCGATCCGGGCGGGGCTTTCGTCGGTCATGACCTCCCACATCCTCTACCCCGCGCTGGAGTCCCTCGAGGTGCCCGCGACGATGTCCGGCAGCATCCTGCTCGGGCTTTTGCGCGGCCAGATGGGGTTTGACGGCCTGATCCTCTCCGACGGCATGCAGATGCAGGCGATCGCGAAATTCTACGGCGTGGAGCGGGGCTGCGTGGAGGCGGTCAAGCAGGGCTGCGACCTTTTGTGCATCGGCACGGCGGGTCAAGGCTGGGGCCAAACGCAAGCGGCGTGCTGCCGGGCCGTGCTGAAGGCGGCAGAATCGGGCGAGATCCCGATGGCGCGCATCGACGATTCCGTCGCGCGCGTGCTGCGGGTGAAGGAAAAAATCTTTGAAGCCAAAGCGCCGGCCGTCGATTGGGCGGAAAACGCCGCGCTTTCACAGCAGGTGGCGGATGCGTCCGTCGCCTGGGTGCGAAAGACCCGCGCGCCGCTTGCCGGGCGCATCCTGTGCGTATCCCGGCCCGCGGTCGTGCCGTCATACGGCGTGGAGGAAGGCGATTGGCGCACAAAGTCGTTTGCGCAGATCGCGGCCAAGGAGTTGGGCGGCGATTTTGCCCTGCTGGGGCAAGATGCGGACGAAGGCGCGCTTGACCGGACGGATACGCTGGTAATCGGCATCGGGCGCGTATCGCCGGAGGAAACGGAGCTGCGCTGGGTGCGCGAGGCCCTTTCGCGCAAAAAGCGCGTGGCCGTCGTGCTCACCGACCTGCCGTATGCGGCCGGGCGGCTGCCCGAAGGTTGCGCAACGCTTTGCATCTTCGGCATGACCTTCCCGTCGGTCAAGGCGGCCTGCCGGGCCTTGCGCGGGGAAATTCCCGGGAGCGGCCGCGTTCCCGTGCGAATGTAGCGCGGCGGCTGGAACAATATGGAAAAGGCGGCGTCCAACGAAGCAAGGAGGTGGACCCGATGCCCATGAAAAAACTTTCGCTGGCGCTTTCCCTTTGCCTGCTGCTTTTCGCTCCGGCCGGCAGCCATGCGGCCTCCGCCCAGCAGGGCAAGGCGCTGGACGCCGCATCCGTCGACGCCATGGCCACCTTTGGTGAAACGCTGTTTACCGTTGTGCAAAAAGACGCAAAGCCCAACCTTGTCCTCTCCCCGCTGTCGGCCTATGTCGCGCTGTCCCTCGCGGCCACGGGCGCGGCCGGGGAAACGGCGGCCGCCTTTGAGGCCGTGCTCGGCCTGAACGCCGAGGAAGCCGCCAAGGCCTGCCGGGCGCTGATGGCGTCGCTTGCCTCCTCCCAGGGCGGCGCGAAGCTGTTCCTGCACAACGCCCTGTGGATGGACGATGAGATCGGCGTGCGCGGAACGTTCATCGCCGCGGCCAAGGACCGCTTCGCCGCGGAGGTGTTTTCGCAAGATCTGCAGGACCCCGCGGCCGTCTCGGACGTCAACGCCTGGGTCAGCGAGCGGACGCGCGGTCTCATCCCCGCGCTGCTTGACAAGATTGATCAGAACGCCGTGCTGCTGTTGCTGAACACGCTGTACATGGACGCCGCCTGGAAGGAACCGTTCAATCCGCTCTTTAACGCCGAGCTTCCCTTTCGCCTCGCGGACGGCACCGAGGTGCGCACCACGTTCATGAGCACGGACCATGGCGTGCGGCGGGTCCTTCAGACGGAGGACGCCGAGGGCGTGCTGCTGCCCTATTCGGGCGGTACGCTTGGCTTCCTGGCCGTCAAGCCCCGAAGCGGCGAGATCGCGGACCTTTCCCTGAACGGAACGACGCTTAGCGCCTGGCTTGGCGCCCTCTCCGAAAGGGAGAGCGTCAGCGTCACCCTGCCGAAGTTCACGTCCGCCAGCGAGGTAACGATGAACGACGCGCTGATCGCGATGGGCCTAGGCGACGCGTTCAGCCCGGGAAAGGCGGATTTTTCGGGCATCGGCAGGAGCGAGAAGGGCAACGTGTGCATCGGCAGGGTGCTGCAAAAGGTGATGATGCGCGTGCATGAAAAGGGGACCGAGGCCGCGGCCGCGACAGCCGTTGAGATGATCGCCATGGCGGCGTACATGCCCGATCCGTACGAGATCGTCTTTGACAGCCCGTTTGTATATGCCGTGGTGGACCTTTCCAGCGGCCTTCCCCTGTTTCTCGGGGTGATGGACGAACCCGCGCCGTAAGGGGGCGCCCACCCGCCCAGAAAAGCCGGTACGGCCCCGATCCATCGCGGCCGCGCCCTTGGAGGTTCCTTGATGAACGATTCCGTTTGGCAACATCTCTATGCCCGCGCAAAGGCCGTGCTGAATCCGCGGACCGTCTCGCCGTTCATCGAGGCGGCCGGGGTCGCCAGCGCCATTTTGACCAGGGCGGGCCGCGTATATGTCGGCGTGTGCATCGACAGCGCCTGCTCGCTGGGCATGTGCGCGGAGCGAAGCGCGATCGCCCAGATGATCACAGACGGCGAGAGCCGGATTGACAAGCTTGTGGCCGTGATGTGGGACGGCTCGGTCGTTTCCCCATGCGGCGCGTGCCGGGAGCTGTTGATGCAGCTTGACCGGGGCAGCCCGGAGATCGAGGTGCTGGTCAGCCTTGCGCCGCTTCAAACCGTCCGGCTTGCGGAATGGGTGCCGGACTGGTGGGGGGCGGACAGGTTCCGGGACGACAACGCGTAAGGCGGCGTCTTTGGCAAAGGCCGGGGGTTGTGCTGGGGATAGCAAAAGGGGCTGTTGCGAAAAAAAGCGTGACAGCCCCCTTTTGGGTTTGCGGATGAAGGGAAGGTGCGGCGCGCGGACCCGTGCGGGCGTCCTCGCTCGCGTGCGCGCGAGCGTCGGGGAGGAACGCCGCGCCGCACGGGCGCAGCGGGCATAATAAGCGCGGCGCGGGGGTACCGAATCCGCCCTCCTTCGCGGCTTTGGTCCGCGCGGGAAAGGGCCTCCGGCGGCCAAAGGCGCTGCCTTTGGAATCCGCCGGGGACGCGTCCCCGGACCCCTTCTTTGGGATGCGCGCAGCGCGGGGAGCTGCCGCACGCGCTTGGTGCGGCAACCCCCCGCTTTTCATGGGGTAGGTTTACGCCCGGCTTTTGTTCCAGCTCGTTCCGGCGCTTCCGCCGTCACTCGATCTCGCGGCCCGGGTCAAAGCCCAGGCGACGCAGCGTCTCCACGACATAGCTCTCGCGGTATTCCTCGCCGGGTTTCCTGCCCAGGTAGCTCTTGAAGAACTCCTCGTTCGCCTGCTCGTAGGGGATGTTCGCCAGCTCCGCGATGATGCGCGTCGAGCGGTCGATCAGCTTCTTGTTCGTCGGCAGCACCTGGATCATCCAGTTGGACCAGACGCGGCCCATCTTCGCCATGGTGGCCGTGGACAGCAGGTTGAACGCCAGCTTCACCATCAGGTGCGGCATCAGCTCCATGATCGTGTGCGGCATTTCCACCGGGATCCGGATTTCGTTTTCGTCAAGCCTCTCCTCGCAAATATCCCCCATGCGAAGCACCAGGCCGCTGTCAAACTTTGAGACGTTCGCCTTGTACCAGTCCAGCACGCCGCCCTTTGCCGCGTTGTTGATGTCCACGCACACCAGGCAGGCCGGGTGGCGCTCGTACCGGGAGGGGTCGTCCTCGTTGCCGATCCTATAGTGTTTAAGCTCCGCGCTCGTGACCGCGGGCGGATTGTCCACGATCTGCTGCGCCGCGCCCATGCGGATATAGTCCTCGCGCGTCCAATCAAGCCCCTTGATCGGCCGGCGCAGGATGTGCTGCCACGCCACGCTGCTCGGATACAGCGGGTCCTTGGCATAGGCCCAGCTCACCGGGCTCGCCGTATCGCCCCACTTCCGAAACGGCGGCAGGGTGAACGTCGGCTGCCGCTCCGTGGTATCGGTCAGGATATCCTGCAGATAGTCGTGCGTGATATAGGTGATCAGGCCGTTTTGCGTGTACGTCTCGGCCTCAAACTCGACGGCCTTGGCCATGCCCGAAAGCGCCGCGCCCGAGCAAAGCTGGTCCACGAGCTTTTGAAACTGCGCCGCGTACTCGGACGCCGCCAGCACGCCCGCGCCCACGGCCTTCAGCTCGTCCGGCGTCAGGTTGTCCTCAAGCCACGACCAGCTCGCCAGCTCCAGCGCCGCGCCGGCGACGAGCAGCTCCACCGTGGTCACCTGCATGCGCGTGGAGCCGGAAACGGCCATGTTGCCCACGAACAGCGGCATGTGGATGATGCGCTCGCGCTCAAAGACCACGCGCGCGCGGTCCAGGTACTTGCGCAGCACCTCCTCGGGGTTACAGAACAGGTAGTACGTGGTGCAGCCCTGGTTGTCCGCCTCGATCGCCGAGCCGTTGATGCTGGCCGATAGGCCGCACTCCGCCAGCGCGATGACCACGTCGCCCGCGCCCACGCCCGCGTCGATGATCTGCTGCGCGCCGAAGGTCATGTAATCCTCAAAGTTTTCCACCGACCGGACCACCGCGCGGTCCCCGCCGGTCATGAGGCTGTTGGAGCACTCGCTGATCTCCAGGAACGCCTTCGCCTTCAGCGGAATCTTCTCCACCAGGCCGGTCCAGAACTTGCGCCAGGTGGCGTCCAGCTGCAGCGCCATGCGGCCCGAAGCGCCCACCGAGGAAAACAGCACCGTGCGCCTTTCGTCCATCGCGCGGCGGATGTCCTTGACCATGCGCTTGAACGCTTCCGTTTCAAAGCACGCGGCCGCCACCTGTGGGATATTCACATCCGCCGCGAGGATCGTCCGGATGCCCTCGGCGGTATCTTTCATGATTTTCGCGCTCAGGTTTCGGGTCAGCGGATTGGACTGCTCGGTCGGAATCACGCCCAGGTGAAATTGCTTTTCGTTTTCCACAAAATCCCGGGAGGCTTGCTTATAATCCAAGGTAGGTGTCCCCTTTCCTGTTGATGATCGTGATCATTGTACGTTTCCACCGCGGGAATTGCAAGCGAAACCTTGCGCTTTTTGCGCAGTTCATGTATAATTGCGCGCATGAGTGAATTCGATTTTTTGTACACACTGCTCCGGGAGGGCGTACACACCGGGTGTTTTCCCTCGGCCGTGGCTGCGGTGGGCCTGAAGGACCGGGTATTTTTCAAGTGCGCCGCGGGGGACGCGGACCTTGACACGCGCTTTGACATGGCGAGCATGTCCAAGATTCTTTCGCCCACGATGCTGGCGCTTCTGGCGATTGAGGACGGGGACCTGACGCTCGACGATCCGTTGGCGCGCTTTTTTGACGCGCCCGAGGACAAGGCGGATATCACGGTCCGCCACCTGATGACGCATACGGGCGGCTTCACGCCCTCCTTCTGGCTGTCCGACGAGACCGACGACCCCGCGGACGCCGCGGCGTGCATCCTGCGCCACCCCCTGGAGGCCGCGCCGGACGGCACGCCCCGCTATAGCTGCATGGGCTATATCCTGCTGGGGAAAATTCTGGAAAAGGTATACGGCGCGCCGCTGGACGAACTGGCGCGCTCGCGCGTGTTCGGCCCGCTCGGCATGGCGCACACGGGGTATACCCCCACGGGCGCCAACATCGCGCCGACCGAGGTCAGCCCCAAGACCGGCGTTGCCTGGCACGGCATCGTGCACGATGAAAACGCGCGCTTTTTGCGCGGCGTATCGGGCAACGCGGGCGTGTTTTCGGACATCCACGACGTGATCCGCTATGCGTCCATGCTCGCCCGGGGCGGGGAGGGGTTTTTGGCCCCCGCGACCTTCCGCCAGGCGATCCGAAACCATACGCCCGGGCAAGACACGCACCGGGGCCTTGGCTTTCACCTGGGCGGGGTGCCCTACTGCTTCATGGGCGACCT
>CAZUIA010000163.1:0-6890 GCA_964620835.1 uncultured Oscillospiraceae bacterium | reverse complement strand
GGCGCGCGCACGCTCGCCGTCGTGGGCTCGCGAAACGCCACGGCCTACGGCACGCGCATGGCGCGGCGCATCGCGCGCGGGCTTTCGGAGGCGGGCGTGACGGTCGTGTCCGGCCTGGCGCGCGGCGTCGACGGCGCGGCGCACCGGGGCGCGGTGGACGCAAGGGCGCGCACCGTCGCGGTGCTGGGCAGCGGCGTTGACGTGATCTATCCGCCCGAGCACCTGTCGCTGGCCGAGGAGATTTTGAACGCGGGCGGCAGCCTCGTGTCCGAGTTCCCGCCCGGCGCGCCGCCGAGGCCCGCGCACTTTCCCGCGCGAAACCGCGTCATCAGCGGCCTTTCCCTGGGCGTGCTGCTGGTGGAGGGCGCCAAGCAGTCCGGCGCCATGTCCACGGTGCGCTTTGCGTTAGAGCAGGGGCGCGAGGTGCTGGCAATGCCCGGCCAGGCGGACAGCCCGCTGTCCGCGTCCACGCACGCGCTGATCCGCGACGGGGCACGGCTGGTGACAAGCGCGGCCGAGATTTTGGAGGACATGGGCTGGGCCGGAGGGCCGCGCCGGGACGCAAAAGGTGCGGCCGCGGGTCTGCCACTGACCGGGGACGAACAGCGCATATACAGCGCCCTTTTGGGTGGCCCCGCGGACCCCGACGCGCTCGTGGAGCTGACCGGCATGGCCCCTTCGGAGCTCAATTCGCACTTGACAATCCTGGAGTTACAGGGTTTAATAAGGAAGTTGCCCGGCCGAAAGGTCGAACGGGTTACCGATATGGAGGAATAGGCATTGGCGCAAAGAAAGTACAAGCTCGTCATCGTCGAGTCGCCCGCCAAGGCGCGCACGATCTCCAAATTTTTAGGCAGCGGCTACAAGGTGGAGGCCTCCAACGGCCACATCCGGGACCTGCCCAAATCGCAGATCGGCGTGGACGTCGACCATGATTTTGAACCGAAATATATCACCATCCGAGGCCGCGGCGAGGTGCTCGATAAGCTTCGGCGCGAAGCCAAGAACGCCTCGCAGATCCTGCTGGCGACCGACCCTGACCGAGAGGGCGAGGCCATCTCCTGGCATTTGGCGCAGATTCTCGGCGTGAGCCCGGACGACAACTGCCGCGTGGAGTTTCACGAGATCACCAGCAAGGCCGTGAAGGAGGCCCTGCACCACCCCCGGCCCATCGACATGAAGCGCGTCAGCGCGCAGCAGGCGCGCCGCGTGCTGGACCGTCTGGTGGGCTATAAGATCAGCCCGCTTCTATGGGCAAAGGTCAAAAAGGGCCTGAGCGCGGGCCGCGTGCAGAGCGTGGCCACGAAGATGATCGTGGACCGGGAGGACGAGATCGACGCGTTCATCCCTGAGGAGTACTGGGACATCCTCGCGCACATGAAGGCCGGCGCGAAGAAGTTTGTCGCCCGGCTCGTGGACGAGGACATGAAAAAAGCCGACATCAAGGGCGCGGCGCAGGCCGAGGAAGCCGTCGCAAAGATCAAGGGCACGGCGTTCACGGTGGAAAACATTAAGCGCGCCGAGCGCAAAAAGAGCCCGTCGCCGCCGTTCACCACGCCGAACCTGCAGCAGGAGGCGTCCCGCAAGCTTCGCTTCACCACGGCCAAGACGATGCAGATCGCCCAGCAGCTCTACGAGGGCGTGGACATCCTGGATCCAGAGGGCCTGAAAAAGGAAACCGTCGGCATCATCAGCTATATCCGCACCGATTCCGTGCGCATCTCCGACGAGGCCATCGCCGAGGTGCGCGCGTACATCCCCGAAAGGTACGGGCCGCAGTTCTTGCCCGACGCGCCCAACGTGTTCAAGGGCAGAAAGCACGCGCAGGACGCGCACGAGGCCATCCGCCCCACGGACATTCGGCGCAGGCCCGAAGACATTCGCGCTTCGCTGACGCGCGACCAGTACAACCTCTACCGCCTGGTGTACCTGCGCTTCATCGCAAGCCAGATGACGCCGGCCGTGTACGATACCGAGACGGCCGAGCTTTCGGGCGGCGGCGTCAGGCTGCGCTTTTACGGCGAGCATAAAAAGTTCGCCGGGTTCACCTCCGTCTATGAGGAGGGCACGGACGAGGAGATCGAGTCCACGGAGACGACGCTGCCGAACCTTTCGGTGGGCGATCAGGCCGAGGTGCTGGACGTCACGGCCGAGCAGCACTTCACGCAGGCGCCGCCCCGCTACACCGAGGCGACGCTGGTCCGCACGCTTGAGGAGCGCGGCATCGGCCGGCCGAGCACCTACGCGCCCACGATCTCCACGATCATCGCGCGCGGGTATGTGTCGCGCGAGCAGCGAAAGCTCTACCCCACGCTGCTGGGGCGCATGGTCACGCAGATGATGCGCGACAACTTTGCGGACATCGTGGACGTGACGTTCACGGCCGGGCTTGAAGACAAGCTCGACCGCATCGAGGACGACGCGCTGCCCTGGCGGCAGGTGATCGGCGATTTTTACGGGCCGTTTGAAAAGACCCTGGAAAAGGCCGAGCAGACGATCGAAAAGGTCAAGGTCGAAGACGAGGTGTCGGATGAGCTGTGCGAGCTGTGCGGAGCGCCCATGGTCTTTAAGATGGGCCGGTTCGGCCGCTTCCTCGCGTGCTCCCGCTTCCCCGAGTGCCGGGGCACCAAGGCCATCCAGGTGGAACTGGACGCGCCCTGCCCCAAGTGCGGCGCGCCGCTTTTAGAAAAGACCAGCCGCCGCGGCCGCAAGTTCTACGGCTGCAAGCGCTATCCCGAGTGCGATTTCGTTTCCTGGGACCGCCCGGTGAAGGAAAAATGCCCGGTCTGCGGCAGCCACATGACGCTGAAGGAAAGCCGCAAGCTGGGCCGCTGGTACCTGTGCGCCAACGAAAAATGTCAGCACAAGACGGAAGCGCCCGAGGCGCCGGAGGAGACGAGCGAGGCGTGAAACACGCGACGGTGATCGGCGCGGGGCTCGCCGGGTGCGAGGCCGCATGGCAGCTGGCCCTTCGGGGCGTTCCCGTCACCCTCGTCGATATGAAGCCCAAAACAAAAACGCCGGCGCATACGGCCGACGGGTTCGCCGAGCTGGTCTGCTCCAATTCCCTTCGGAGCGACCGGCTGACGAATGCCGTCGGTTTGCTCAAGGAAGAGATGCGCAGGATGGATTCGCTGATCCTTCGCGCGGCGGACCTGTCGCGCGTGCCCGCCGGGGGCGCGCTGGCCGTGGATCGGGCGCACTTTTCCGGCCATGTGACGCGCTCGCTGCAGGAACATACGCTGGTGACGGTCGAGTGCCGCGAGGCGGAGGACCTGCCGGACGCCCCGGCCATCGTCGCCACCGGGCCGCTGACGGCGGGCGCGCTCGCCGGGGCGATCCAAAAGCGCTTTGAGACGCTCCGCTTTTACGACGCGGCCGCGCCGATCGTGACGTTGGAATCCGTCGATCAGACGAAGGTCTTTCGCGCGTCCCGCTACGGGCGCGGGGACGATTACCTGAACTGTCCCCTGACCGAGGCGGAGTACGACGCCTTTTACGAGGCCCTGCTTTCGGCCGAGACCGCGCCGGTTCACGGGTTTGAGGAAAAGGCCGTGTTTGAGGGCTGCATGCCCGTGGAGAGCCTTGCCAGGCGCGGCAGGCTGTCGCTGGCGTTCGGGCCGATGAAGCCGGTCGGGCTTTTCGACCCGAGGACCGGCAGGCGGCCGTTTGCGGTGGTGCAGCTTCGCCAGGACGACGCGGCGGGCGAGCTGTATAATCTGGTCGGCTTCCAGACGCGCCTGACCTTCCCGGCGCAGCGTCGGGTGTTCGGCCTGATCCCGGGGCTTGAAAGCGCGGAGTTTGCGCGCTACGGCGTCATGCACCGGAACACCTTCCTGCAGTCCCCGGGCATCCTGGACGTGAATTTTGAGGTGATCGGCACGCCGGGGCTGTATTTCGCCGGGCAGATCACCGGGGTGGAGGGGTATGTGGAATCCGCGGCCAGTGGGCTGACGGCGGGCATTTCCCTGGCAAACCGGCTGCTTGGAAGGCCGCAGGTTTCCTTTCCCACGACCACCGCGCTCGGCGCGCTCGGGCGGCACGTGTCCGCCAAGCGGCATGATTTTCAGCCGATGAACATCTCGTTTGGGCTGATCGACCCGCTGGAAACCAGGATACGCGACAAGGTCAAACGGTATGAAACCATTTCGAAGCGGGCGCTTGACGCCCTTGAGGCGCTGAAGGAGGCGTAACATGACCCTGAAAGGAACCACGATCTGCGGCGTGCGCAGAAACGGCGCGTGCGCCATCGCAGGCGACGGCCAGGTAACCATGGGCGAAACCACCATTTTCAAGGGCACCGCGGTGAAGGTGCGCCGCATCTGCCAGGGCCGCGCGGTGCTGGGCTTTGCCGGCACCGTGGCCGACGCGTTTTCGCTGTCTGAAAAGTTTGAGGAGAAGATGGAGCAGTTCGGCTACAACCTGATGCGCGCGGCGGTCGAGCTGGCGCAGGACTGGCGAAAGGACAAGGCCATGCGAAAGCTGGAGGCCATGATGATCGTCGCGGACAAGGACGACATGCTGATCGTCTCCGGCACGGGCGAAGTGATCTCGCCCGACGACGGCGTATGCGCCATCGGCTCGGGCGGTAACTACGCCCTGGCCGCGGCCCGCGCGATGGTCCGCCACACCGACCTGCCCGCCCGCGCGATCGCCGAGGAGGCGCTCAGGGTGGCGGCGTCCATCTGCGTGTACACCAACGACCATATCACCGTGGAGGAGCTATAAATGGCGCAGTTAACCCCCAAAGAGATTGTAAGGGAGCTGAACCGGTTCATCGTCGGCCAAGACGAGGCCAAGCGGGCTGTGGCGATCGCGCTTCGCAACCGCTACCGCCGCGCGCAGCTTAAGCCGGAGCTGCGCGAGGAAATCGCGCCGAAGAACATCCTGATGGTCGGCCCCACGGGCGTTGGCAAGACGGAAATCGCCCGGCGGCTTGCGAAGCTGGTTGAGGCGCCGTTTGTCAAGGTGGAGGCCACCAAGTTCACCGAGGTGGGCTATGTGGGCCGCGACGTCGAATCCATCGTGCGCGACCTGGTCGAGGCGGCCATCCGCATGGTGAAGGAGCAGCACGCCGAGCGCGTGAAGGCGCGCGCCAGCGTGCTGGCCGAGGATCGGATCGTGTCGCTGATCGTGAGTCCGCCCAAGCAGAAGGTCAACCCCATCGACGTGCTGCTCGGCAATAAACCCAAGGAGCCGTCCATGCCGCCGGACGAGCAGCAGCGGATCCAGGGACGGCGCGACGAGGTGCGCCAGCAGCTTTTGCGCGGGGAGCTGGAAAACTACGAGATCGAGGTGGAGGTCGAGGACGCGCCGGCGCCTGTGGAGATCAACGGCTCGAGCGTGAACATCGGCGATATGATGGGCGGCATGCTGCCCAAGCGCACGAAGCTGCGCCGGATGAAGGTATCGGAGGCGCGCAAGATCCTCCTGGCCGAGGAGGAAAGCAAGCTCATCGACATGGACGCCGTGACCGAGGAGGCGCTCTTTCGCGCCGAGCAGGACGGCATCGTGTTCATTGACGAGATTGACAAGATCGCGGGGCGGTCGTCGGGCCACGGCCCGGACGTCAGCCGCGAGGGCGTGCAGCGCGACATCCTGCCCATCGTCGAGGGGTCGACGGTGAACACGAAATACGGCGCGGTGCGGACGGATTTCATGCTATTCATCGCCGCGGGCGCGTTTCACGTGGCAAAGATCACGGACCTGATCCCGGAACTGCAGGGAAGATTTCCGGTGCGCGTCACGCTCAAATCGCTTTCGCGCGAGGATTTCCGCCTGATCCTGACCCAGCCGGAAAACGCGCTCACGCGCCAGTACAGCGCGCTGCTTTCCGTGGACCATGTGCGGCTTTCGTTTGAGGAATCGGCCCTGGACGCGCTGGCCGAGGCCGCGTGGCTTGCCAACGAAAACGGAGAGGACATCGGCGCCAGGCGGCTGGTGACGATCTTTGAAAGGCTGCTGGACGATATCTCCTTCAACGCAGACGGCAGCATGCCGGAATTTGAGCTTTCCATCAACGGGGACTATGTGCGCGCACATTTAGGTGCGGATGCCACGCGGCGCGATCTGCGCCAGTTCATCCTGTGAACGCCCTGGCAAAGCCGGTGAGCAAGGCCGAGGCGTACGCGAAGATCACGTTCGTGATGGCGATGTGGGGGCTTTCGTTCATTGCCTCCAAGTACGCCATGCTGCTGGGGTTTGGCGAGTTTACGCTGGCGTTCGTCCGCTACCTGTTCGTGTGCGGGATCATGCTGCCCGTGGTGCGCGCGCGGGAAGGCACGCTGAAAATCCCTGAAAAAAAGGACTGGCTGAAAATTTTTCTGTCGGGGCTCACGGGCATTTCCCTCTACTTCATGGGCGAGTACCTGGGCGTCATGCGCACGAGCGTCGTCAACGCGTCGCTGGTGCTTTCGGCGATTCCCGTGGTGTCGATCCTATGGAACGCGATGCGGGGGCAAAGGTACCGGCCCGCGTGCTGGCTGGGCGTTTCGCTGTCCATGGCGGGCGTGTTTTTTGTCGTGTATTTCGGCGCGGCGCAGGAGGGCGGCGGGCTGGACCTTTCCGCGCTCGCCGGAAACCTCCTGCTCTTTGGCGCGTGCGTGTGCTGGGTGATCTACATCGAGATTTCCAACCGGCTTTTGACGCGGTATTCCAGCCTGAACCTGACGGCCTGGCAGGGGGTGGCGGGGCTGGTCGGGCTGTTGCCCGCCGCGCTTTTGGAAATGCCGGCGTGGAAGCCCGTGCCCATCGGCGGGTGGCTCGCCGCGCTGTTTCTGGCGGCCGTGTGCTCGGCGCTGTGCTTTTTCTGGTACGCGCAGGCGATCCGGTCACTGTCAACCCTGCAGGTGGCCGTGTTTGTGAACCTGACCCCGCTCGTGGCGGTGGCG
>CAZUIA010000162.1:0-6896 GCA_964620835.1 uncultured Oscillospiraceae bacterium | reverse complement strand
CTTCGCCTACGGAATCTGCGCAAATCCACCGTACATGCCGCTGGATTTGATTTGAGTCAAGAGGGTTTGCGAACCCTCTTAAGCTCTCCCGGGGCTTTGTCAACAGTCTGCGGGCTGCCCCTCAAGGGCGGCCTTTTTTTACCATGTCCGAACGCAGAGCATCAAAGAAGGGGTCCGGGGACAAGTCCCCGGCGGTTTCCAAAGGCGGAGCCTTTGGCCGCCGGAGGCCCTTTCCCGCGCGGGCAGGGCAAGCAGGACGGGCGATTCCGGTTCCCGCGCCGCACCCTTTGCCGGCCCGCAACCCCCGGCGGCGCGGCGTTCCTCCCCGATGCTCGCGCGCACGCGAGCGAGGACGCCCGCAACGGTCCGCGCGCATCCCCCGATCCCCTCGCTCAAAAGCCCACGGGCTTTCACGCTTTTTCGCGCCGAAGCCCCCGGCAGGAGGGGAAACAATCAAAAAATAGACCGGCACATCAGCGCCCCGCCGAACAAAACCATCGGGATGCCGAGCACCATGCCGACGATCGAAAGGCACAGGATCACGCCCAGGCCCGCGATGGCAAGCCCCATGCCAAACGCGAACATGCGGCCGATCGCCGAGAAGATCAGCGTGATCAACGCCCACGCGGCCACGAACGGCCAGGCCAAAATCCTCATGCACATGCACTCCTTTGCTTTCTTGACAAGAACAGTATACGTTTCCCCCGCCCCTTCGCGCTTTGGAAACGAAAAAGAGCAGGATTAGAATTGCATAAGGGCATTGCCGCAAGCGTTTGCGCGGGCAGCACGGCTCCCTTTTCGCGCGCCTACGGAACGCATCCGTCCGCTTTTCCCCGGTCTCCCCTCCGTGTTCCCTTCCTTTTTTTGCAAAAATAGGATACACTAGGGAAAACCAATGCGCAAACAAAAGGAGGACGTATCCCATGGCAAGGTTTCCTGTCGGTGTGATCATCGATTCGTTTCACAAGCCGATGGACGAGGCGCTGGCGCTTGCAGCCTCGCTGGGCGTTTCGGGCATTCAGGTGTACGCCACACACGGCGCCATGTCGCCCGAGGAGTTGACCGGGCAAAAGCGCCGCGAGTTCCTTTCAAAGGTCCGGGACCGGGGGCTGGTCATCTCCGCGCTGTGCGGCGACCTCGGCCACGGCTTTGGCGACGCGGGCAAAAACCCGGCGCTGATCGAAAAATCCAAGCGCATCCTGGACCTTGCCAAGGAGCTTCATACGGACATCGTCACGACGCACATCGGCGTGGTGCCGGGCGATCCTTCGCACCCGCGCTACCGCGTGATGCAGGACGCGTGCGGCGAGCTGGCCGCGTACGCGGACAGCCTCAAGGCGCACTTTGCCATTGAAACGGGCCCGGAAACCTCGGAAACGCTCAAGGGCTTTCTCGATACCCTTCACTCCACCGGCGTGGCCGTGAACCTGGACCCGGCCAACCTCGTCATGGTCACGGGCGACGACCCGGTAAAGGCCGTGCACACCCTCAAGCGCTACATCGTGCACACGCACGCAAAGGACGGCGTGAAGCTCAAGGACCGCTCGCCCGAGATCATCTACGGCCTGGTCCGCGACGACGCGCTGGTGACGGACGAGGCGTTCCTGGAGGTACCGCTGGGCGAGGGCGGCGTGCCCTTCCCCAAGTATTTACAGGCGCTTGAGGAAATCGGCTACAAGGGCTTTTTGACGATCGAGCGCGAGGTGGGCGACGACCCGGTGGGCGACATCCGAAAGGCCGTTTCGTTTTTGAAGGAGTTGATGGCATGAGCCTGAAGATCGGCGTTTCCAGCTACAGCTTTGCCCGCCACATGGAGCAAACGGGCGCGAGCTATCTTGACGTGTGCGACCTGGCCAAATCCATGGGCTTTGACGGCATCGAGTTCATCACCCTGCAGGCGGACGCGCGCATCGGCGAAAGCGTCCAGGCGGTAGCGGACGCGCTCTATGAGCACTGCGGGCGCATCGGCCTTCCCGTCCTTGCGTACACCGTCGGCGCGGACTTTTCCAAGGACCCCGCCGCCGAGGCGCAGCGCGTGAAGGGCTGCGTGGACATTGCCGCACGCCTTCACGCGCCGCTGCTTCGGCATGACGTGGCGCGCGGCTATCCGGGGGACGACTGGCGCGCGGCGATCCAAACCATCGCGCCGGCTGTGCGCGAGGTAACGGCATACGCTTCGTCGCTGCACATCCGCACGTGCACGGAAAACCACGGCTTTTTCTTTCAGGACGCACACCGGGTGGAGGAGCTGATCCTGGCCGTCGGCCATGAAAACTACGGCTTCCTGGTCGACATCGGCAACTTCGCCTGCGCGGACGAAGAGAGCCTGCACGGCGTCCTGACCGCGGCGAAGTATGCCTTCCACGCGCACGCGAAGGACTTTCTCATCAAGCCCGCCACAGCCGACGACCCCGGCAAGGGATGGTTCCGCTCGCGGCAGGGGCGGTATCTTCGGGGCACGGTGCCCGGGCACGGGGCGGTGCCCATCCGCGCGTGCGTTACGGCGCTCAAAGCCGCGGGGTATGCCGGGTACCTGTCGTACGAGTTTGAGGGCATGGAGGAAAACCTTCCCGCGCTTGCAAACGGGCTTGCGTTTTTGCGCACGGTGGTGTAAACCGGCCGGTTTGCGCAAACTTTGCTTGACAACCTCGCGGCCTTAGGGGTACAATAGGCAAAATTCACCGCAAAGCGGGAAAAGGGGGCATTTTCATGAAAGGTCAGGGATACCACACCATGCTGATGCCCATGTGCGGAATGTTTCCTTCCGCACCGCTTTGCGTATAACGAAACGCCGGCATCGGCAAAAGGGGCAAAGGCGCCCTGCTTCGTGAAACGCGAGGCAGGGCTTTTTGTATGAAAGGATGGGGACGGGATGAAGAAGGAATACGGGTTCAGCACCATGCAAGTGCGCGCGGGCTATACGCCGGAAGCGACCACCGGGGCGTTCGTCACGCCGATCTACCAAACCGCCGGATACCAGTTTGAAAGCGTCGCCGACGCGGTGGCGCAGTTTGAGCTGCAAAAGCCGGGCAGCATCTATTCCCGTATCGCTAACCCTACCGTGGCGTCGCTGGAAAACCGGCTGACGGCGCTGGAAAAGGGCGTTGGCACGGTGTGCTTTGCCTCCGGCATGGCGGCGATCGTCGCGGCCATTTTGACCCTTTCGGAGTCGGGCAGCGAGATCGTCGCCATGTCCAAGCTGTACGGCGGCACCTATACGCTCCTGTTCGACCGCTTTGAAAAGCGCTACGGCATCCGCGCCCGGCAGGTGGATATCGAGGACCTTGCCGCCCTTTCCACCGCGATCAACGAAAAGACGCGCTGCGTGTATGTCGAAACGCTTGGCAACCCGGTCATCAACATCCCGGACTTTGAACAGATCGCCCGCATCGCGCACGCGGCCGGCCTGCCCCTCATCGCGGACAACACGTTCGGCACGCCCTACCTGCTGGACGCCGCGGCGCACGGCATCGATATTGTCGTGCACTCGCTCACCAAGTACGCGGGCGGCCACGGCAGCACCGTGGGCGGCAGCGTGACGGACCTAGGCACCTTTTCCTTCAAGGACAACCCCCGCTTTGCCGAATTCAACGAGCCGGACCACTCCTACCACGGCTTGGTCTACGCGGACCTTGACGAGCGCGGCTATACGGCCAAGCTGCGCGCGGGGTTTCTGCGCGACACGGGCGCCTGCCTGTCGCCGTTTGCCGCGTTTTTGCTGCTGCAGGGCTTGGAAACGCTGAGCCTGCGCATGGAGCGGCACTGCCAAAACACGCTTCAAATCTGTACGTGGCTGAAGGACCACCCGCGCGTGGCGTGGGTGAACTACCCGGGGCTTTCGGGCGATGCGTACTTTGACAGGGCGCAAAAATACTTCCCGCGCGGCGCGGGCGGCATCTTCACCTTCGGCGTCAAGGGCGGCCTTGCGGCGGGCAAGCGGTTCATCGAGGCGCTTTCGCTGTTTTCGTTCGTCGCCAATGTGGCGGACGTCAGGTCCATGGTGGTGCACCCGGCCAGCACGACCCATTCGCAGCTTACCGAGGAGGAGATGGTCAAGGCGGGCGTCACGCCGGACATGGTGCGCGTCTCCGTCGGCATCGAAGATGTCAAGGACCTGATCGAAGATTTGGACCAGGCGCTCGCCGCCTCGGCCCTGTGAGGATAAGGCCATGCGCATCAGCGACCTGCTGGCCCAAAAAAACATCACGTTCAGCCTGGAGATCTTTCCGCCAAAGCCCGGCGCGGACATTGGCGCGATGCGAGAAACCGTGCGCGAGATGGCGGCCCTTTCGCCCGACTTCATCAGCGTGACCTACGGCGCGGGCGGCGGCACGTCGGAGACCACCGCCGACATGGCCGGGTTCATCCAGTCGCTCGGCGTCACGGCGCTGTCGCACCTGACGTGCGTTTCTTTGACGCACGAGCGGATCGGGAACGAGCTTGCCGCGCTTTCGGCGCGCGGCGTGAAAAACGTGCTGGCGCTTCGGGGCGACATCCCCGAGCCGTCGGATTTCCCTTCGCCGGGGCATTACCGCTACGCCAGCGACCTGGTCGCCGAGCTTCGCGCGCGCGGCGGGTTCTGCGTCGGCGCGGCATGCTACCCCGAGGGGCATGTCGAATCCGCCAACCGCGCCGAGGACATCCGCTTTGTGGCCGACAAGGTGGCGGCCGGGTGCGACTTTTTGACCACGCAGATGTTCTTTGACAACAACATCCTTTACCGCTTCCTCTACCGCCTCAGGGACCGGGGTGTCTTCGTGCCGGTGCTGGCGGGCATCATGCCGGTGACGAGCCGAAGGCAGATCGAGCGCATCGTCAAAATGAGCGGCACGGTGCTGCCGCCCAGGTTCCTTTCGATCCTCGACCGCTTCGGCGCGGACCCCAGGTCCATGCGCCAGGCGGGCGTCGCGTACGCCACCGAGCAGATCATCGACCTGATCGCGGGCGGCGTGAACAACATCCACCTGTACACCATGAACAAGCCCGACATCGCTTCGGACATCCTGCGCAACCTGTCGGCCATCCTGAAGCGATGAACCACGTTGAGCGGGAGGCGCTTCGATATCTGGGCGTTCGCGGGCCGGACGCGCGCGCCGAGGCGCTCGTGGCCGAGTGCTTTGACGCGCTGTCCGCCGCCGTGCCGCGCCACGCGCTGCGCGTGCTGCCGGCGCAGGAGGTGGAGCGGGTGTTTGAAAGCCGCGCACTTTCAAGGCACCTTCAAGGCGCGGACGAGGCCGCGCTGCTGGCCGCCACCCTGGGCGCCGAGGCCGACCGGCTCATCCGGCGCGCGGAGGCGGTCGACACCCTGCGCGCCGCCGCGCTGCACGCCTGCGCGGCCGCGAAAATCGAGGCGTATGTGGACGAGGTGCAATCCGCCCTGCCCGGCGCGGCACGATCGCGCTTTTCGCCCGGCTATGGCGACCTTTCGCTCGACCGGCAGCAGGCGCTTTTGGACCTGCTCGACGCCGGGCGGCGCCTGGGGCTGTACCTGACCGCCGGGCAGATGCTCGTGCCTTCCAAGTCCATCACGGCCATCGTGGCGATCGGTCCCGGGGCTGAGGACCGCGCCTTTCCCAAATGCGCCGCCTGCGACAAAAAGGACTGCGCCTACCGAACAAAGCGAGGAGTGTCCCCATGAGCATCCACGAATATTTGGGCAAGCAACTTTTGTTTTTCGACGGCGCGATGGGCACGGAGCTGCAAAAGGCCGGCCTTGCCGCCGGAATCCCGCCGGACCTGGCCGTGCTTTCGGCCCCGGACCTCGTGCGCGCCATCCACCGCGCATACCTGGACGCGGGCTGCCACATCCTCAGCACGAACACGTTCGGCGCCAACCGGATCAAGCTTGCCGGGCACGGCCACACGGTCGCCGAGGTGGTGCGCGCCGCCGTGGCCCTGGCGAAGCAGGCGATCGCCGAGGCGGAGCGGGACGGGGTGCCCGGCCCCCATTTCGTGGCGATGGACATCGGCCCCAGCGGCAAGCTGCTCGCCCCGCTGGGGGACCTTCCGTTTGAGGACGCGTGCGAGGCCTTCCATGAGGCCGCGCTTGCGGGCGCGCGGGCGGGTGCGGACTGTATCCTGATCGAAACGATGAGCGACACGTACGAGCTCAAGGCCGCCGTGCTCGCCGCCAAGGCGACGGGCCTTCCGGTGCTGGCCACCGCCACGGTGGACGGCCGCGGCAAGCTGCTCACCGGCGCGGATATGCCCGCCCTGGCGGCGCTGCTTTCGGGCCTTGGCGTCACGGCGCTGGGGCTGAACTGCGGCTTTGGCGCCAAAGGGCTTTTGCCCTGCCTTCGCGCGCTTGGCCGTGCGTGCGATGTGCCGCTGATCCTCAACCCCAACGCCGGCCTTCCCCAGTATGAAGACGGCCGCACGTTCTTTAGCGAGACGCCAGAGGCCTTCGCCCAGGCGCTGGAGGAGGCGGCCGAGGCCGGCGCGTGGCTGCTGGGCGGCTGCTGCGGCACCACTCCTGCGCATCTGCGGGCCATGACGGACCGGCTCAAGGGCTTTGCGCCGCTGCCCATCACGCCCGCTCACGCCACGGTCGTCTCCTCGGGCTCGCGCGCCGTTACGATCGGTGGTCGCGCGCCGGTGCTGATCGGCGAGCGCATCAACCCGACCGGAAAGCCCGCCATGAAGCGCGCGCTGCGCGAGGGGAACCACGCGCTTTTGCTCAGGGAGGCCGTCCGCCAGCAGGAGGCGGGCGCGGAGATCCTGGACGTGAACGCGGGCCTGCCGGATATAGACGAGGCTTCCGCCCTTGCGCGCTTGGTGCCCGCCATTCAGGCCGTGTGTGATCTTCCGCTGCAGATCGACACCGCAAGCCCCGGCGCGATTTCAGGCGCGATGCGCCTGTACAACGGCAAGCCCATGGTCAATTCCGTAAGCGGCAA
>CAZUIA010000161.1:0-6902 GCA_964620835.1 uncultured Oscillospiraceae bacterium | reverse complement strand
CCGGCTTCGCCTTTGGAATCTGCGCAAATCCACCGTACATGCCGCTGGATTTGATTGAAGTCGAGAGGGTTTGCGAACCCTCTCGAGCTCTCCCGGGGCTTTGTCAACAGTCTGAGGGGGCGGCGAAAAGCCGCCCCCGTTCGGTGAAGCCCTGTCTGGCGCCGGGGAGAAGCCTCAGCCGTGCTCCTCGCCCATGGCCACCTGCTCGGCGACGGTCGTGATGTCGTCCGTAAACCATTCGGTGGAGATTTCCGCCATCACGCCGTTGAAAGCCAGCTCAATCAGCGCGGCGTTGACGGCCTCGGTCAGCGCGACCTCTCCCTTGCGGAAGCCCACCGCGAATTCCTCGGGGGCGAGCGCCTCCTCCAGCACGCGGAATTCGACGTTTTCCGTGGCCATGTAGTAGCCGGCCACGATCACGTCCAGCAGCGCCACGTCCACGCCGCCCTTGTCAAGGTCCATCAAAAGCACGGTGTTCATGTCGTATTCCGCCACCTCGCCGAGCGAGGCCTTGAACTCCGCGGCCGCATCGAGCGCGTCCTTGGCGGAGGAGCCGGCCTGCACGCCCAGCACCGCGCCCGCAAGGTCCGAAAGCGCCTCGTACTTCGAATCAGCCTTCACGACCAGCACCTGCTCGTTGGCCATGTAGGGGATGGACAGGCTGAACGCTTCCTGGCGCTCGGGCGTCACGGAAAAGCCGTTCCAGATGCAGTCGATGTTCTTGCTGTTGAGCTCCAGCTCCTTGGCGTCCCAGTCAATCGGCTGCAGAACGAGCGAAACGCCCAGGATGTCGCAAACCGCGTACGCCAAATCCAGGTCAAAGCCCACATATTCGCCGTCCGCGTCGGCAAAGCCCATCGGCGGGAAACCGGGGTCAAAGCCCAGCACCAGTTCGCCCTTGTCCAGGATATACTGAAGGGACGAATCGGCTGCCTCCGCTTGCGCGAACAGGGGCACAAACAGCAGAAGGGACAAAAGGCAGGCGAGTAGCTTTTTCATCGAGAGGAACCTCCTTTAACGCTTTAGCACAATGAACTGCCGCTATGATACCATCCTTCGGGGGAAAATGTCAAGCGCTTTCTTATGTTTTTTCAAAAAAAGCGTGACGCGCGGGACATGCTGGTTTATAATCGAAATATCAACGCAGGGGGTTTGTTCAATTGAAAAAGGCGATTTTATTCTGTCTGTCCGTCTGCCTGCTTTTCAGCGTTTCGGGCTGCGCCGGCGCGGCCGAGGCAAAGACGCTTCAGGTTACGGCTACATTTTACCCGCTGTACCTGGCGGCTGTCAACATTGTGGGCGACGCGCCGGGCGTGACGGTTTCCTCCCTGGCCCCGCCGGAGGCGGGCTGCCTGCACGATTACCAGATGACCACGGCCGACCGGCGCGCCCTTTCCGACAGCGACATCATCGTCATGAACGGCGCGGGGCTGGAGGCGTTTTTGGCGCCGCTGCTTCCCCAGCTTGGGGCGCGGACCATCGACGCGAGCGAGGGCATCGCCCTGCTGCCGGGCGCGCATGAGGAGACGAACCCGCACGTGTGGGTCAGCGTGGACGGCGCGATGCGGCAGGTGGAAAACATCGCCGAAGGGCTCATGGCGCTGGACCCTTCGCGCGCGGACCTGTACCGGGAAAACGCGGATGCCTACCTGCAGCGCCTAGGCGCGCTCAAGGCGCGGATGCGCGAGGCCCTGCAGTCGTTTGAGGGCGAGCCGATCGTCACCTTCCACGAGGCGTTTGACTACTTTGCCGAGGAGTTCGGCCTGCGCGTGGTGGCCGTGATCGGGGAGGAGCCGGGCGACGCGCCCTCGGCGCGCGAGATGGCGGAGGTCGCGGACAAAATCCGGGCGGAACACGTGCGCGCGCTGTTTGCCGAGCCGCAGTATGAGGACCTCTCGGCAAAGCTGCTGTCCCGGGAAACCGGCGTGCCGGTGTATCTGCTGGACCCGGTCGTGTCGGGTGAAACGGATGAGCCGGACAGGGACGCATACCTTCGCATCATGGAGCAGAATATGCGGACGCTCGTCGAGGCGCTTTCATGAGGCACGAAAACGCGAAGATCGCCTGCGGCGCGTGCTGCACGCAGCTCAAGCACCTGAATGTGCAGCTGGGAAGCCTGCCCGTGCTCGAGGACATCTCCCTGCACCTGCACTGCGGCGAGATGACCGCGATCATCGGGCCCAACGGCGCGGGCAAGACCACCGTGTTCAAGGCCATCCTGCAGCAGGTGCCCTACCAGGGGGAGATCACCTTTTGCAACGCGGCCGGCTCCCGAAGGGGCAAGCCGCGCATCGGCTATGTGCCGCAGCATCTGTCCGTGGAGCCGATGGCGCCGGTCACGGTGACGGACTTTCTCGGCGCGGCGCTGTCCCGCTGGCCCGCCTTTTTGCCGCCGACGAGGCAAAAGCGCCTGCGCGTGCTGGACGCGCTTCGGGCGACCGGCGCCGAGCAGCTGCTGGACCGCCGCCTCGGCGCGCTCTCGGGCGGAGAGGTGCAGCGCGTTTTGCTGGCCCTGGCGCTGACGCCCATGCCGGACCTTTTGCTGCTGGACGAGCCGGTTTCCGGCATGGACGCCGAGGGGCTGGCGTCGTTCTACCACACGCTCGATTCGCTCAGGCGCGATTTTGACATCAGCATCCTGCTCATCTCGCACGACTTTGCGTTCGTTCGGCAATACGCCGACCGCGCGGTGCTGCTGCATCACCGGGTCCTTTCGCACGGCTTGCCCGAAGCGGTCTTTCAGAGCGACGCGTTTTCCGCCCTTTTCCCGGGCTACGCCGGAAAGGAGGAGGAAGCCTGATGGACTTTATCGCCGCCTTTGCCTGGGAATGGACAGGCTATGGCTTCATGCGCATGGCGCTCGTGGCGGTGCTGCTCATCGCGCCGCTGTACGCGATGCTGGGCACCATGGTCGTGGACGGGCGCATGGCGTTCTTTGCCGATTCGCTCGGCCACTCGGCCATGACGGGCGTGGCGCTGGGCGTGCTGCTGGGGCTTCAGGCGCCGGTGTGGGCGATGCTGCTGTTCGGCGTTTTGTATGCGCTGCTTTTGTCGTTTGTCAAATCGCGCGGCGCGGCCTCGACCGACACGACGATCGGCGTCTTTTCAGCCACGGGCATGGCGCTGGGCGTGGTGCTGCTGTCGCGAAACGGGGGCTTTGCCAAGCATTCCGGATACCTGATCGGCGATCTGCTCGCCATTGGCATCGGGGATCTGCTGGCCGCGGGCCTCGTGCTGGCCGTAACCGTCGCGTACTGGCTGCTGTTTTACAATCCGCTGCTTTTGACCAGCGTCAGCGGGTCGCTGGCGGCGAGCCGGGGCGTCAAAACACGGCTGGTGGAGACGGGCTTTGCGTGCCTTCTGGCCGTGGTGGTGATGCTCTCCATCCGCTGGGTCGGGGTGCTGATCATCAGCGCGATGCTGGTATTGCCGAGCGCCGCCGCGCGAAACATCGCCGGCAGCGTGCGAAGCTACCACGCGCTGGCGGTGCTGCTGGCGCTCCTTTCCGGCGTTGTCGGCCTTTTGCTCTCCTTTGCCTGGGGCACGGCGTCGGGCGCGACGATCGTGCTTTCGCTGGCGGTCTGTTATGCGGCGACGCTCGCGCTTTCGCGCAAAGCCTAAAAGACCCTAAGCGGTTTCTAAGCGTGTTCTAATCCGCCGTTTAGGGCGCTCACAAGCAAGCGGGATTTGACCGTGCTATCATGCGATTGTCAAAGCCAAAGGGCAAAAAACGAGGAGGTAAGGACAACCATGATGAACGATGACATCCTTCGCAATATCGAATACCTGCGCGAGAAGGCCGACGTTTCCTACGAGGAGGCGGCCGAGATGCTGGAAAAATTTGACGGCAACGTCATGCGCGTGCTGGTGGAGCTGGAGCGCCAGGGCCGCGTGTTCCCGCAGGGCCGTCCCGAGTACGAGCCGCCGCGCGCCGCGCAAAGGCCCCAGGGGCATCAGCGCAAACAGCCGCCGTATGAGGACGTCAAAAAGCAGGCGACCAGCGCCATCAGCCGCGCGCTGCAATACCGCGTGGTGGTGGAAAGCGGCACGGGAGAGAAGAAAAAGACCATCGCCAACCTGAGCGCGCCGTACGTGGCGGGCGCGGCGGTGATCGCCCCGCACCTGGCGCTGCCGTCCGTGGCGCTGATGTTTCTGATGGGCTACCGGGTCAAGGTGAAGCGCGAAAAGAACGGCCCCATGCCGGAGGACATTGAGACGTTCGTGGACAAGACCGTCTCCAACATCAAGCAGACCGCGTCCAGCTTTGCCGACTCGGCGCGCACGGTGGAAAAAGAGGTGACAAACAAAGATCGAAACGACGATGATGAGGGCGGAGAGATCACGATTGAGTAAGATTCTGATCATCGAGGACGAAGCGAAAATCGCCCGCTTTGTGGAGCTGGAGCTCAGGCACGAAGGGTATGAGGTGAAAACCGCGGGCGACGGACCCGGCGGGCTGCAGGCTGCACAGGCCTGGCAGCCCGACCTGCTCGTTTTGGACCTGATGCTGCCGGGCATCAGCGGCATCGAGGTGTGCCGCCGCCTGCGCGCGGCCGAGGAAACGGCGCAGCTCCCCATCCTGATGCTCACGGCCAAGGACGATGTGTCCGACAAGGTGATGGGGCTGGATATGGGCGCGGACGATTACATGACCAAGCCGTTTGCCATCGAGGAGCTTTTGGCGCGCATCCGCTCGCTGCTCAAGCGCCGCGCGGCCGCGCCCAAGGAAAGCGACAAGCTCAAGTCCGGAAAGCTCCTGCTGGACCCGGGCGCGCGCAGCGTGCGCTTTGGCGAAACGTTTTTGCAGCTCACCAAGACCGAGTTTGACCTGCTCGAATGCCTGATGAAAAACCCCGGCCGGGTGCTGACCCGAGACGAGCTGCTGGAGAAGGTGTGGGGCTGGAGCTACGACGGCGACACGAACGTGGTGGACGTGTACGTCCGATACCTTCGCCAGAAGCTGGATGAGCCCTGCCGCGTAAAGACGATCCACACCATCCGCGGCGTCGGCTATTTGTTCAGGTATGAAGAAAACTGAAGGCGCGAAAGCTTCTCAAAAAAAACAGGGCCGGGGCGAGCGCCGCCAGGCAAAGGCCGTAAGAAAGCGCCTGAAGCGGCAGGAAAGGCCGGAGCGTGCCGCGCCCGAGCGGCCCGAGCGGGCCGAAGCGCCGCTTGCAAAGGACGACAACCTGTTCAACCGCACCAGCGGGCGCGTGCACGGGTATTCGTCGCATGTCACGCGCTTTATGCGCCTGTCCATCAGCCTACGCACCTCGTGGGGGTACACGGTGCTGCTGCTTCGGCTGCTTCTCCCGCTTGCGCTGCTGTTGATCGGCTTTTACACCTACCTGCAGGCTCCGACCTACCTGGCCCGCCAACGCGAGGCGCTGGAGCTTCTGCCCTCGCCCGAGGCCGCGGGCGTGGAGATGGTGCTGCTTCGGCCGGGACAGACGCCCGACGGGCTGATCGTCTACAAGGGGTGGGGGCTGTACTGGGAAGAGGAACCGTTCCGACTGCGGGTGCAGTACACGGAGCCTTACGAGGACGGCACGGTGCAGCTTTTGTTTTCGCTCAGCGAGGACTGGCGCATTCTGCGCGGGCTGCTGCTGGGCCTTTTGGCCATGCTGGCGTTCGCGTCGTTTTCCTTCCTGACGCGCGGAAAAGAGCTGAACGACCGGCTTTTGCGCCCGATCGCGGACATCACGGAGACGGCGCAGCAGATGAACGAAAAAAACCTGTCGGCGCGCATCAACATCGCGGGCACGCAGAACGAGCTGCGGGACCTGGCCGTGGTCATCAACGAGATGCTTGACCGGATCGAGGCGGCGTACAACCGGCAAAAGCAGTTCGTGTCCGACGCCTCGCACGAGCTGCGCACCCCGATCGCGGTGATCCAGGGGTACGCGGGCCTGCTGGAGCGGTGGGGAAAGGACAACCCGGACGTGCGCGACGAGGCCATCGCGGCGATCGCCAGCGAGACGAGGAGCATGAAGGAGCTGGTGGAAAACCTTTTGTTCCTGGCGCGGCACGACAAAAAGACGCTGTCGCTTTCGTTTGAGCCGTTTGACAGCGCGGAGATGCTGCAGGAGCTGATCAAGGAGACGGAGATCATCGCCAAGGAGCGCCACATCGCGGCCGGGGAAATCGCCGCGTGCACGCTCGTCGCGGACCGCTCCACGGTCAAGCAGGCGGTGCGCGTGTTCGTGGACAACGCGGTCAAGTACACGCAGGCGGGCGGAACGGTCACGGTGGCCAGCGAGGCAAAGGACGGGGCGCTTCGCATCACGGTTTCGGACGACGGGCCGGGCATCAAGCGGGCGGATCTGGAAAGGATTTTCGACCGCTTTTACCGCGCGGACGAGGCCAGAAGCAGCCAGACGGGCGGGCACGGCCTGGGGCTGGCGATCGCGCGGATCATCGCCGCGTCGCACGGCGGCCGGATTCATGTCAAATCAAAGCCCGGTGAGGGCAGCGCGTTTACGCTGGAGCTGCCGCTCACGGCGCAAAGCGCATAGGGTGGAAAAGAAGCGTTGCGGGCGGCACAAGCGCCGGTTCCGGTGCGGGACGCGGCGCTTTCCATAATAAAAAGGCGCTGTCACATAGAACGCAAGGAAAAAGGAATAGGGGGCTTTGGACGGGGCTGTCGCACAAGGCGCGCGCAGCCCCTTTGCCACGCGCCTCAGGATACGCACCTCCACAGCAAAAGAAGGAGTCCGGGGACATGTCCCCGGCGGATTCCAAAGGCGGCGCCTTTGGCCGCCGGAGGCCCTTTGGCGCGTAAAGCAAAGCGGCCGGGGAAGCTCAGACCCGTCTCCCCCGCGCCGCACCCTTTCCCGGCCCGCAACATCCGTGCGGCGCGGGTTCCTCCCCGACGCTCGCGCGCACGCGAGCGAGGACGCCCG
>CAZUIA010000160.1:0-6949 GCA_964620835.1 uncultured Oscillospiraceae bacterium | reverse complement strand
ATGGTATAATTGAGCAAACTTTCTTAAGGAGGATCGGTCATGAGGAAAAGAGGCATTCTCGCAGTCCTGTTGGCGCTTGCTTTGTTGGGCGCGGCTGTCCCTGCGCTCGCGGACACGTTCCTTTCCATCGCCACCGGCGGTACGTCCGGCACCTATTATCCGCTCGGCGGAGACATCGCGGGCCTGTTCAACACGGCGATCGAGGGCGTGAAAGCCAACGCGCAGGCCACCGGCGGCAGCGCCGAGAACCTCCGCCTGATCGACGGCGGAGAGGCGGAGCTTGCCACCGTGCAAAACGACGTGTCCGCCTATGCTTTCGGGGGAGTGGACGCGTTTGAGGGCGAAGTGATCGACAGCTTCTCCGTGGTCACCTCGCTGTACCCGGAGATCATTCACCTGGTGGCGCGCGGCGATTCCGGCATTGAAACAATCGAGGATCTGAAGGGCAAGCGCGTTTCCGTCGGCGCGGCGGGCTCCGGCACCTATTTCAACGCCGTGCACCTGCTTTCGGCCGTGGGCATGACGCTTGACGACATTGACGAACAGTACCTCAGCTTCGCCGAGTCCGGCGACGCGGCGAAGAACCGTCAGATCGACGCGTTCTTCTGCACGGCGGGCATTCCAAACGCCGCCATCACCGAGCTGGCCAGCGGCGCGGCGGCCAAGGTGGTTCCCCTGACGACGGAAACGGTCGACAACCTGATTGCCGCCAAGCCGTTCTATGTCAGCTACGTGATTCCCGGCGGCACATACCCCGGCATTGAGGCCGACGTGCAGACCGTCGCGATCACCGCGCTGCTCGTGTGCGCGAACGACCTGGACGAGGAGCTCGTCTATCAGATGGTCAAGAACCTCTATGAGCGGGGCGAGGAGCTTTTGACGCACGCCAAGAAGGCCGAAATCACGCTGGAAACGGCACTGGACGGCGTGGGCGAGCTGCCGCTGCATCCGGGCGCGAAAAGGTACTATCAAGAGGTCGGGCTGATCAAGTAGGGTTGGCCGTCCTGCTTTCTTTGCGCCAGGCGCGGGCTTTTTTGACAAACGCATCCGACAAGGGGAGGACGGACGGCCGCCCGTCCTTTCCCTGTCCGACCCTGAAGACATACGCAGCCACATGACCGGGAAGGAGGCTCTGCTGTGAACGAAGAAATGCACGGCGCGCAGGAAACCCTGCAGGCAGATATCGCGAAGGTAATGGAGAAATATGACAGGGAGTCGGTCACGCGGCAGTACCGGGGCGCGCTGAAATGGGCTGTGGCGGGCCTGTGCGTGCTGTTTGCCGCAGTGCAGCTATACGCGGCGTTTACCGCGAACATTCCGGCCACACAGCTTCGTCCGCTGCATCTGGGCTTTGTGATGATGCTGGTATTCCTCATTTTTCCTCCGCGCCGCAAGTCCAATCGCGACAGGCTGCCTTGGTACGATCTGGCGCTTTCGCTGCTGGCCATGGGCTGTTGCCTGTATATCGTGACCCAGCACGTGGCGCTGGCGCAGCGCATTTCCAGCAGGACCACCCCGCCGCTGGTGCATCTTGCGGACATGGTGGTCGGCGGCGCGATCATCCTGCTGCTGTTTGAATGCTGTCGGCGCGTGGTCGGCCTGCCGATCATGATCATCGCGGCCGTGTTCATCCTCTACGCCTACTTTGGCCGGCATATGCCGGGGTTCCTCGCGCACCGGGGCTACAGCGTGGAGCGGCTGATCACCAGCCTGGTGTATACGACCGAGGGCATCATGGGCACGCCGCTGGGCGCGTCGTCCACGTTCATTTTCCTGTTCGTGCTCTTCGGCGCGTTTTTGGAGCGCACGCAGGTAGGCGAGTTCTTCATCGACCTGGCCAACGCCGTGGCCGGCCACAAGCAGGGCGGCCCCGCGAAGGTGGCCGTCATCACCAGCGCGCTGGAGGGTACCGTGTCCGGAAGCTCGGTCGCCAACACCGTCGGCAGCGGATCGTTCACCATCCCGATGATGAAAAAGCTCGGCTACCGGCCGGAGTTCGCGGCGGCGGTCGAGGCGGCGGCCTCCACGGGCGGGCAGATCATGCCGCCGGTCATGGGCGCGGCGGCGTTTTTGATGGCCGAATCGGTCGGCGTGCCGTACCTGGAGGTGGTCAAGGCGGCCATCATCCCGGCCATTTTATACTTTGTGGTTATTTATATCATCGTGGACCTGGAAGCGAAGAAGTATGGCCTTCAGGGTATGGAAAAGGACAAGCTCCCCAAGCTTTTGGTTCTGCTGAAGGAGAGGGGCTATTTGATCCTGCCGCTTTTGGTCATCATCGGTTTTCTGGCAGCCGGGTATACCCCCATCTTCGCGGCGCTGGTGGGCATCGGCTCGGCCACGCTGTGCGACTTGATCCGCCATATTATCGGGGCGGTTTGGGCGAAAAGGGCGAAGGCTGAGGGAAACATGCCGCTTCAGGTGGCGCGGGACACCGCCGAGGATGTGCTCGTGTCGCTGCACAACGGCGCGCGCGGGGTGCTCAGCGTGGCGGTGGCATGCGGCATGGCGGGCATCATCGTCGGCATGATCACGCTGACAGGCCTTGGGCTGGAGCTTGGCACGGGGCTGTCAAAGCTCGCGGGGGGCAGCGCGCTTTTGACGCTGATTTTCACCATGGTGGCTTCGCTCTTGCTGGGCATGGGCGTGCCGACCACGGCCAACTACCTGATCACCTCCACCATCATGGCGGGCACGGTGATGCGCGTGCTTTCCTGCGAAATGCTTACGGCGCACATGTTCGTGTTCTACTTTGGCATCATGGCCGATATCACGCCGCCGGTGGCGCTGGCGGCCATGGCGGGCTCGGCCATCGCCAAATCCAACCCCATGCGCACGGGGCTGAATTCCGTCAAGCTTGCCATCGCGGCGTTCCTGGTGCCCTATTTGTTCGCATATAACCAAAAAATGCTGATGATCGGGGCGCAGTGGTATGACATCGTGCAGATTTGCGTCACCGCGATCATCGGCATGGTGGGCATCGGCGCGGCCGTGGAGGGGTATTACACGCGGCACGCGCATCCCGTCCAGCGGCTCTTGTTCCTCGCCGGCGGGCTGATGCTCATCGACCCGCAGCCGCTCACGGACATCATCGGCATCGTGGTGATCGCAGTGGCCATCCTTTGGCAGACGCTGGAAAACCGGCGCTTCGGCGGGCGGCTGATGCCCTCGCTGGATGTCTACCAAGGCATGACGCTGGGAAAGAAGCTTTCCTTTATGGCCAAGGAATCGTTCGTGATGCTGAAAAAGCTGTTCGGCGCCAAAGGAAACGCGGCGGCGTAAGCAAAGGGCGGGCCGCCGGGGCTGGAGCACGGCAAAAAGCGGGGGAGTGGCAATCGTCGCTCCTCCGCTTGCGAAAACGAACGAGGAGCGCGAAGCGTCCCTCGCGGTTCTCCCTTGCTGGCGTCCCCGCGCGGCGAAAAGCTCCCCAAGGTGTCGCGGGGTGCGCACTTTTGGGCAGCGGCCGGAAACGGCGCTTTTTTATGTCCGCGATCAGCGCGGCGCACGGCGAAAGCCGGGGGCGGCGGCCCGCTTCCAAAGCGCTTTGGCTGCCGAGGGAATCCATGCGCGCCGCCTTCCGGCACCGCTTTGCCCCTTTCGCGCGCTGGCGATATCAAGCGGGGCGCGGGCGCCGCCGCTTCCCCAAAGCCCTGCCTCAGCGTTCCTCCTTGCAGCGCGTATAGACCACCGGCGGCCGGTCAAATCCCGCGCCCGTGATCGTTTCCGTCACCGTATCGCCCGAAAACACCAGCGTGCTGATGCGGGTAAAGGGCGTGCCCAGCATGCGAAGCACGGTGACCAGCGTGCCGCCGGACCACCCGTACCCGGTGAGCACGTTTTTTTCCCCGAAAGGCGGTGTTTCCTCGGCGTAGCGGCTTTGCAGCGGCTCGCCCAGGCCGTAGCGCGCCTCCAGCCGCCGCCCGTCGGGCGTTGTCAGGGGCAACACCAGCACATCGCCCTCAAACGCGATGCGCAGCGTCTCCCCGCTCTTGGCTTGGTAGGTGCCCTGCGGCGGCGCCTTGGGCGCCGTGCCGGCGGACGGGAAGGGATAGGAAAGCGACGCGATGCGCGCGCAAAGCGCCCGCGCCCCCGCCTCGTCCGCCGAAAAGTCGTGGAGGGCAGGCACCAAAAAGCCGTGCACCAGGTCTGCCTCCATGCCCATGCTGGGGATGCCGGCCGTCACCGCGAGCACAGCGTCTTGCTCGGGCATCACCCAGCAGAGCTGGCCGTACATGCCGTCGCCCCGGAAGTGCCCGTTCCGGCAGCGCCAGAACTGGTAGCCGTAGCCCTGCTCCCAGTCCGGCGACGCGCCCCGGCCGCTGTTGTCGATCTTGGATGCGGTGGCCAGGCGCACCCAGCCCTCGGGCAGCACGCGCCGCCGCTCCCAGATGCCGTCCTGCAGCAACAGCTGGCCGAATTTGGCGATCTCGCGCGTCGTCAGGCTCAGCCCCCAGCCGCCGCAGGTGACGCCCAGCGGGCTTTTCTCCCAGTCCGGCGCCGCGATGTCAAGCGGCTCAAAAAGGCGCGGCATCAGGTAGTCCCGCACGCAGCGGCCGGTCTTTCTCTGCACGATTTGCGAGCAGAGGAACGTGTTTTGGCTGTTGTAGTGAAAGCGAGTGCCCGGCGCGTGCTCGACGGGGAAGGAAAGCGTGCGCGCGGCCCAGTCGGGGCAGGCGGGGTCCACGCTGTCCGAAGCCGGCGAAAGCCCGGAGCCCATGCACAGAAGGTCGTGAACGGTCATCGCCTTGAGCCGTTCGGACGGCTCTTTGGGGGCCTTGTCCGGCAAAAGGTCGATCACGCGGCTGTCATAGCCGAAATAGCCCTCGGACACGGCAAAGCCCACGGCGGCGGAGGTGAAGCTCTTGCTGAGGGAAAAGAGCATGTGGGGCGTGTCGGTGGCATAGGGCGCCCAGGCCATCTCGCAGGCGATCTTTCCGTGGCGCACGAGCACAAGGCCGTGAAATTCCAGCCCGGCGGCGGAAGCTTCCTCCAAAAAGCGGACCAGGCCGGCGGAGGAAACGCCGACCGATTCGGGCGAAGGGGCAAAAGGCAGCATAGCGGCTTCTCCTTGTTTTTCCAGAGTAACGCCATCGTAGCATTGACCGGCGCGCCGTGTCAACAAAGGAAATTTTGGCAATTTTGCATAGCGTTGGCAACAATTTGGCAATGTATGCCGTATTGTATTATAGAATATACTTTTTCAAAAGGGGAAAGGAGAAAGCCATGAGACGGCGCGTCGCGGTTTTGTGCCTGTGCGTGATGGCGCTTGGGTCGGTTTCCCTGGCCGCGGCCGAGACGGAAGCCGTCTACCCCGAGCTTGCGCCGCTGGAGACGGATGCGGCGCTGTTCTCCTTCTGCTGCGAGGCTTCCGGCTTTGAAGCGCCGCAAGGGTATGCGCTGGAGGGCTTTCGCCGCCTGGACCTGAACGGCGACGGCGTGACGGATGTCGTGGCGGTGCTGCGCGAAGGGGTGGCCGGCGGCCGGCTGCTGGTCGTGATGCTCAGCGGTCCGACGGGGTATGGGGTGACGGAAAACCCCCGCGCCCTGCCCGCGGCAAGCGGCTCGGACCCGCTCTACGGGGTCGAGGCGGACGTTGACTGCATCAAGGTCTACACGCGGGAAAACCGCGGCGAGCAGCTTCGCAGCGAATACGTTTTTGCGCGTGACGGCGAACGGTTTGCGCTCAGCAGGCTCACGACCCTGCGCTGGGACGAGGCCTCCGGCAGCGCGGAGCGGGAGCGCTTTGATTTTGCCTCGGCGGATACGAGCGTCGCGCCCGGCACGGTACGGGCCGATACGTTTTCCGCCGCGGGCGATGTGGAACGGTTTGCGTTTGAGTCGCAAGCGTACGCCACCACACTGGACCTTTTTGAGATCGACGCGTTGCCCAAAACCCTGGAAGCGTTCGCCGAACGGGCGGTGCCCGCCCTGGCGCCGGCGGGCGCCGAGCCTTTTCAGGCGCAGGGGGCGCGGCGCGAGGCAAACGGCGAAGAAGAGGCGCCGCAGGCGCTGAAGGAAGCCCCCCGCTTCAAAGGGGATGCGCCGGACACGCTGACGTGCGCGGCCTGCGGCGGGCAATATCTGGAGGGCGAGGAATTCCGAAACCACACCTGCGTACCCCAGGAGCCCGAGATGGTCGCCCGGTGCGGAGCATGCGGCGAAGTGTTTGACAGCGAGAAAGCCCTTTGGGCCCATGCGTGCGAAAGCGCCGGCAAGGCCAAGGGCGAAAAGGCGCAGTGCCCAAAGTGCGGCGAATGGTTCCTGGCAGGCGCGGAGTTTGACGGGCATGACTGCGGGGCGCTTAAGCCAACCATGGTGCAGTGCGCGGCTTGCGGCGGTTGGTTTGCCGAGGGAAGCGCGTTTCGAAGCCACGTTTGCGTGTCCTATCCGGCGGAGGGGAAGGTCTACTGCGACCGGTGCGGCGGCTGGTATGCCGAGGGGGACGCGTTTCGAAACCATGTGTGCGGAGATGGTGAATAGCCGCGCCCGCTTCCGCGCCCACCGGGCGGAGCGCCCCGGACCGCATGGTCGAAACGGAAGGGGTTCGGGGTTTCCTTTCAAGGCCAAAGGGTGGCGCTTCCAAGCCACAGCGTAAAGGATTAAGCCATAGCGTACAATTTCCAAAATCCGACCCGGCGGTCTTTCGCCGGGCCGGATGCTTGATGCGTAAGGAAGGCTGTTGCGCAAAACGAGATGATCTTTGGGGAAGCTTGATTGAAAGAAAAGTGACAGGTAAAAAGCGCGGTGATCCGTGCGGGCGTCCTCGCTCGCGCGCGCGCGAGCATCGGGGAGGAACCCGCGCCGCCGGGGTTGCGGGCGGAAAGGGTGCGGCGCGGGGGTACCGAATTTGCTTCCCCTTCGCGGCTTTGTTCCGCGGGGGGGGGGGGCTCCGGCGGCCAAAGGCGCTGCTGAAGTGGTAAACTAAAACTGGACACGGAGGGGGTAGGAA
>CAZUIA010000159.1:0-7095 GCA_964620835.1 uncultured Oscillospiraceae bacterium | reverse complement strand
CGCCGCGCCGCTGCCTGCTGTGCGGCGGGGAAGCGGCCGCGTGCGCGCGCAGCCGTGCCCACAGCGTTGCCGAGCTGTTTGGAGAAACCGAGCAAATCCTTCGCGCATACTTTGAGGACGCGTATGCGGACCGGGTGGCGGGCCTTTGCGTGCGCGCGCTGCTGTACGAGGTGGCCGTCACGCCCAAGCCCGGGCTGGTGGACCGCCACAACAGCGGCGCGCACAAGGACATGCACTTTTTCACCTTTCTGGACAGCGCGAGCACGCTTTGGCCGTACTTTCGCGCGTGCGTGCAAACCGGCCTGAGGGCAAAGCGGCCGGACGGGGCGTTTGACGCGCTTCGCTACCCCGGCATGCTGGCCGAGGACGAAATGCTGCGCGCAACCGGCGGCATCAACGCCCACAAGGGGGCGATTTTTTCGCTGGGTATCCTCGCCGGGGCGCTGGGCCTTCGGTGGGCGCAGGGCCTGCCGTTTGACGCGGAGGCAGTGTGCGCGCTTGGCGCGGAGATGACGCAAAAGGCGCTTTCAGGCGAAATCGCGGCCAAGGAAGGGCCGGGCGGCGCTCGCGCCGAAGCGGCGAGCGGGTTCCCGTCGGCGCTTCGGGTGGGCCTGCCCACGCTCAAGCGGGCGCTTGGTGAAGGGCTTTCCCTGGACGAGGCGGGCGCGTACGCGCTGTGCGCGCTGATGGGCGCGGTGGAGGACGCCAATGTCTTAAGGCGCGGCGGCGCGGCCCGCGCGGCGGCGCTGAGGGACGCGGCGCAAACGCTGCTTGCCGGCTTTTCGCTCGCGCGGATGCGGGAGATGGACGCGGAGCTGATCGCGGCGGGGCTTAGCCCCGGCGGATGCGCGGACCTGCTGGCGGTGTCCTTTCTGCTTTGGTTCCTGGAAAAAGAGGAGCGGGAGCGCTGAGCGGCAAGCCAAGGCTTTCCCAGGGTCGTCCAACGGCATGGCAAAAGCCCGTCATGGGCGCGGGGACGCGCGGAGGACGGGCTTTTGCCATTGGCTGAAAACGCCCTTGGGCCGTATTACCGGTATCTTCCCCGCACAAACAGCCTCAGCAATCCCCGAAGCCCGCGGGGGGCGCGAAAACAGATCATATGTACCCGCATGCGATCGCCTCCATCCCCATTGCTAGCAGCCTTGAATGACCAAATACCCGATCAGGATCAGGATCGCTCCGAGGAAGGCGAGCCAGAAGCCAAAGACGAAGCTGAGAAAAGCCAGCGCCAGCCCCACGAAGATCAGGATCTGGCCGATCCTGCAGACCGGGTACAGCTTTTCCCGCGCGCCTACCTCGCAGGGGGCGCAATTGCAGCGCCTGTTGGCCATGCGTACCACCTCAATGGAAGCATATGCGCATGCTTCGCCGAACTTGCTACGCTTCTTTCATGGCCAGGATCGCGGCCCTTCGGTCCTTGGCACCGAAAACGCCGGTGCCGCTGACGAGCATGCGCGCCCCGCGGCGGGTGAACTCTTTGGCGTTTTCGGGCGTGACGCCGCCGTCCACCTCGATCAGGGCGTCGCTTCCGATGGCCCGAAGCCTATCCCGCACCTGCTCGATCTTTTCAAGCGCCGGAAGGATCAGCTTTTGCCCGCCAAAGCCCGGGTTGACGGTCATCACCAGCACCAGCCCCACGTCGCCGAGCACGCACTCAAGCGCGGACACGGGCGTGCCGGGGTTCAGGGACACGCCCGCCACGACGCCCTTGTGCTCGCGGATGCGCTGAATGGCGCGGTGGATATGCGCCGTGGCCTCCACGTGCACCGTGACGAAGGACGCGCCGGCCTCCACCATGTCGTCGATGTAGCGCTCGGGCTGGTGCACCATCATGTGCACGTCCAGCGGCAGCTTCGACACGCGATGCAGCGCGCGGATGACGCACGCGCCGAAGGTAATGTTGGGCACGAACATGCCGTCCATCACGTCGATGTGCAGCGCGTCCGCGCCCGCCTCCTCAAGGCGGCGCGCCTCCGCGCCCAGCTCTGCGAAGTCCGCCGACAGCATGGATGGGGCGACCAGGATTTTCCCTTGCATGTTCGTGCCTCCTTGCGGTTTTAAGTGTGAAGCGGTTACAGGTCCGGGGCGTAGCGGAAGGTGCCCGTTTCCTCGCTGTGGTCAAAGCCGTATTCGGTGGGGATGACCTCGATGAACGTTTTGCCTGGCTTGAGGACGAGCGGGTTCCCCTCGCCGTCCAAGTACTCGGTTTGGTCGTTGATGTCCGCGCGCCGCCAAATGCCCTCGATGCGATGGCCGTCGATGTACGCGTCCACGCGCCCCTCGCCGGTCAGGGCAATGCTGGGGCGGCTGAGCACATTGTCGGGGTAGGTCAGGTCGCAATACTGCACCAGCACATTGGCCGCGCAAAGCCGCTTGCCCGTGACGCCGTCAAACTGGCGGTTGCCCGCGTCGGACCGCTCGTACAGGCCCGTTTCCTCGTTGAAGGCAAAGCGCGGCAGGTGGTTGGGGCTGTTTTTCTTCGTGCCCTCATAGTGGATTTCCACCGCCGGCGCGCGCTCGCCGCCTTGGGTGGGCGTGTCCGAAAACGCAAGACCCGGCAGGCGCGGCTCGTACGGCTGCCCCTTTTCATCTCTAGGCCAGGCGTTTTCGAGCATCCACCGCAGGTTCCCGCCCGCATTGTGCGGGGAAACGCGCGAGGGGTCGCGGAACATGGCCTTGCTATAGGGGGTGGTGCGGGTTCCGTCCGCCCAGAATTTTCTGTCCACGCGGTTTTCACTGATCACGTCGTACGCGCTTTTGGCGCCCGTCGCCGCCATACCTCCCCAGCACACCATGGGGCAATCCCATGCCTGGCGCAATTCCGCCTGGAAGTGGCGCGCGCTGCGAAGGGAGCCGACCTTTTCCGGATGCTCGTCGTTGTAAACGGCCAAAAAGCGGGTGTACCCCGGCCCCCAGATGATCATCTCATACACGATGTCCGCCTCGGACAGGTTCCAGCACGGGCGCGCCTCCGGGACGTTGCTGACGACCACAAGAAACGGCCGGTAGGGCTGGTCGGTCGGAAGTCCGGTCGTCGGCGACAGGCCGTCAGGCGGCCCGCCCGGCCGCGCTTCCGAAAGCGCGGCGCCCGCCGGGAGCGCAAGCGCCGCGAGCGCGGCCAGCAGGAAGATCCACAGGTGCCGGATGGTCCGATTTCGCATGTCAGCCTCCTTTCGTGTCGGGTCATAGGGTTACAGATGGGTAAACCGGTTGCGGAACGCCTCACGCACCTCCGAAAGCAGCAACCGGTAGCGCTCGTGCCGCTTTTCGTCCAGCTCGCCCCGGTCGACGGCCGCGCGCACCGCGCAGTCGGGCTCCCGGTCGTGCAGGCAGGGCTGAAAGCGGCAATTCGGGGCATGGGCCTCGTATTCGGGGTAATAGCGGGGAAGCTGCTCGGGCTCCATGGCGGAAAGCGAAAGCAGGCTGAAGCCCGGGGTGTCCAAGACGCAAAGGCCGTTTGCCTCCAGCAGCTCGGCATGGCGAGTGGTGTGCTTGCCGCGCCGGATCTTTTCGCTCAGCTCCCCAGTCCTGAGGGTCAGCCCGCACAGCGCGTTCAAAAGCGTCGATTTGCCCACGGCCGACTGCCCCGCCAGACAGCACAACTCCCCCCGCATCTTCTCCCCAAGCGCGGACAGCCCCTCGCCGGTCAGCGCGCTGACCCCAAGGACCGAAAAGCCCGAGGGCGCGTACGCCTTTTGCAGCGTGTCCGCAAGGCCGGGGTCCAGGTCGCATTTGTTCACGCATACGACGGCGCCGTAGCCCGACTGCTGCGCAAACACCAGCAGCCGGTCGATCAGCAGCAGGTCCGGCGCAGGCTCCGGCGCGATGACCAGCAGCATCAGGCTGAGGTTGGCCGCCGGGGGCCGGACGCTCTCGGTTTTGCGGGGAAGGATCTCGTCCAGCCAGCCGTGCTCCTCCCCCTGGCCGGGGGAAAACAGCGCCAGGTCGCCGACCAGCGGCGTCACGCCCTCGCGGCGAAAGCGGCCGCGCGCGCGCAGCACGTACGCCTGCCCATCCTCGCCCCGGACGGTATACAGCCCACCCACGCCCCGAACGATCCGTCCCCGCATGCCGTTACGCTCCATTTTTGGGTAGGAAGGTGGCGACGCCGCTGTACTTGAGCACGCCGTCATAGTAGACGCTGTAGATTGCCCCGCGCGGGGTGCGGCTGTACAGGGGCACGACCAGCGGGAACCCGCCGTCGTCTTCAAAGGTGCGGTTGTACTGCAACTCGTCCTTGCCGTCCTCATCCGGCACGTAGATGGTGACCGTTCCCCCGGCCGGCACGTCGGAAAAATCAAAGGACACCTCCGCCGTGTACAGCGTTGAGGACGGCGAGCCGAGCACGATGGCCACCCCTTCGTTTCGCATGATCTGCCGGAACACCTCCGGCTCCTGGCTGACCACCTTGCCGATCTTCGCGGGGTCGTCCACCTGCCGGTAGGTGACGCTGCCGATCGTCAGGCCGTAGGCGCGCACCTTGTTTTCCGCGTCGCCCAGGGTGGTGCCGGTCAGGTCCGGCATCACGACCAGGCCGCCGCTGACGGTCAGCGTGACGGTATCTCCCCGGTTGACCAGCGCGCGGGGCTTGGGGTCCTGCTGGATGACCAGCTCCTCCAGCGCCTGGCTGGCCTCAAAGTGGATGTTCACCTCAAGCCCGAGCGCCCGTAAAATAGCCTGCGTCTCCGCCAGGGTTTTGCCCGTCACGTCGGGCATGGAAAGGTCGTATTTGCTGACGCTGATCATGATGGAAACGCCCGTGCCCGGCGCAACGAACGTGCCGGGCGCGATGGACTGGTCGGCCACGTAGTTGGGGGGGATGAGCGGGTATTCCCCTTCGGTGTAAAAAATCGTCAGCCCGGCGTCCGTCAGCAGGTTGTAGGCCTTCACCTTTTCCATGCCGATGACGTTGGGCACCTCGACGGTGTTGCGCCGCGCCCTGAGTACCTGCTCGGTGATGGTATACCCGGCCAGGCCCATCACAGCCAGCAGCAGAACCGAAAACAGGCCCACCAGCGCCCGCCGAAGCCACAGCACCCGCCGCTTGACGCGCTGCTGCCGCCGCTGCTTGAGGCGCGCCTCCTTTTCCAGGCGCTCCATCTCCGCGCGCGCGGCAAGGATCGTGTCCGGGTGCTCCATCGCCAGCCGGACGTCGCGCAGCATGTCGGCGGCCGAGGCGTAGCGGTTGCGCGGTCGTTTTTCCATGGCGTGCAGGACCACGAAGTCAAGCGCCGACGACACCGCGGGGTTGATCTGCGAGGGCGGAACGGGCGCCTCCTGCAAATGCTTCATCGCGATGGCGACGGGGGTATCGCCGGTAAAGGGCACCTGCCCGGTCAGCGTCTCGTAAAGCACGGCGCCGACGGAGTAGATGTCGCTCTTTTCGTCCGTCACCGCGCCCTTGGCCTGCTCGGGCGAAAAATAGTAGACCGACCCCATCACCGTTTCGGTGTCCTGGTTCATCGTCTGCGAGTTGGCGACGCGGGCGATGCCGAAATCGGCGACCTTCACGGTCCCTTCCTTGTCGATCAGGATGTTTTGCGGCTTGATGTCCCGGTGGATGACGCCGTTTTGGTGCGCGTGCTGCACCGCGGCCAGGACGCGCAGGATGATCTGCGCGGCGGTCTCGGGCTTGATCGCGCCGCCGCTTTCCTGGATGAACTGCTTGAGCGTCTTGCCGGACACGTACTCGATGACCAGGTACCTGGTTCCGTCGGCCTCCAGCCCCACGTCCAGGAGGTTTGCGATGTTGGGGTGGGTCATGCGCGACGCGGCGAGCGCCTCGCGCTCAAACCGGCGCACGAACATCTCGTCGTCGTGGTACTCCTCCTTGAGCACCTTGACCGCGACCGTTTTGCCGGTGTTCATGTCCTGCGCGCGCCACACGCGCGACATGCCGCCCTCGCCGATGGGCGCGACGATGGTATAGCGGCCGGCCAGAATGCGTCCGATCATGCGCCGCCGCCCCCTTCGTCCTCCAGGAGCAGCAGCGTGATGTTGTCCGTGCCGCCGCGCGAAAGCGCGAGCGACAGCAGCGCGTCCGCCGCCTCATGGAGGGAAGCCGCCGAGAGCAGGTCGGCGATCTCCTTGTCACAGACATGGCCCGACAGGCCGTCGGAGCACAAAAGCCACCGGTCGCCCTTTCGCCTGCCGATTTCAAAGATGTCGATGTCCACGCGCGGCTCGGTGCCGAGCGAGCGGGTGACGAGGTTTCGGTGCGGGTGCACGCGGGCCTCCTCCTCGGTGATGGAGCCCATGCGCACCAGCTCGGCGACCATGGAATGGTCGTGCGTGCACTGGCGCAGCGTGCCGCCCCTTAGCAGGTACGCGCGGCTGTCGCCCACCTGCGCCAGGATGA
This sequence comes from uncultured Oscillospiraceae bacterium, assembly GCA_964620835.1. GTDB lineage: Bacteria > Bacillota > Clostridia > Christensenellales > Aristaeellaceae > Avichristensenella. The sequence continues at coordinate 737 of CAZUIA010000159.1, read as the reverse complement.
CCTGATCGTCCGCGGCCCAAAGCGCCGTGAGCGTGGTGCCCATGCCCGAAAGCCGCTTATCCAGCGCCGCGCGGTGGTAGATCTGCTCGTTTGCCTTGGCGACGGACGCAAGCAGCGCGCGCACCGACGGGGCCTGCTTCAAAAGCGAGGCGGAAAGAAGGTCCACCGCCAGGTTGGCGGCGACGTCGCCCGCCTGGTGGCCGCCCATGCCGTCGCAGACGATGGCCAGGGAGCCGCCCACAAAGGCGGCGTCCTCGTTCGTTTTGCGCACGCGGCCTACGTCCGTTCGCAAGATCGATCTCATGGGGCGTCGCTCCCTTCCGGTGTGGTGTGAAGGTAGCGCCTGCGCAGCTGCCCGCAGGCGCCGGAAATGTCGCGGCCCATCTCGCGCCGCCTGGTGGCGGAAATGTGCCGCTCAGCGAGCACGCGCTCAAACGCGGCGATCTCCGCCTCGGCCGCGCCCCGCATGCCCCGCTCGGGCACGGGGTTTAAAGGGATCAGGTTCACGTGGCACTGCATGCCGCGAAGCAGCGAGGAAAGCCGCCGCGCGTGGTCCGCCGAGCCGTTCACCCCGCCGATGAGCGCGTATTCAAAGATCACGCGACGGCCGGTCTTTTCGATATAATAACGGCAGGCTTTGAGCAAATCTTCCAGCGGGTAGGCCCTTGCGACGGGCATCATCGTCTGGCGCAGCGCGTCGTCCGGCGCGTGCAGCGAGACGGACAGCGTCACCGGCA
>CAZUIA010000158.1:0-7109 GCA_964620835.1 uncultured Oscillospiraceae bacterium | reverse complement strand
CCGCGCCGCACGGGTGTTGGGGGCGGAAAGGGTGCGGCGCGGGGGCACCGGGAGGATGTGTCCTTAGCAGCCTGAATGCGCGCGAAAAAGGGCCTCCGGCAGCCAAAGGCGCCGCCTTTGGAAACCGCCGGGGACATGTCCCCGGACCCCTTCTTAAGGGGCTGTACCTGAACAAAATGGGCTGCCGCATGATCTTTGTGCGGCAGCCCTTCGCGTTAAAACTCCACCTTCTGGTCCCGGGTTTCCTTGATCAGCTCCACGCCGCCCTGGCGCACGCGGTAAATCTTGTCGCACACCGTAAACACGGACGGCCGGTGCGTCGTCAGCACGCAGGTCTTGCAGATGCCGCTTTGGAAGATGTTGTCGAGCACCTCTTTTTCCGTGTAGATGTCCAGGGCGCTCGTCGCCTCGTCCAGCAGCAGGATGGGCGCGCCGCGCAGCAGCGCGCGGGCGATGGCGAGGCGCTGCGCCTGGCCCTCCGAAAGGCCGACGCCCCTCTCGCCCAGCTTCGTATCCAATCCCTCCGGCAGAGACTCGATAAACTTGCGAAGGCATGCCTGCGACAGCGCGTTCAAAATCTTTTCGTCGTCCGCCTCAGGGTCGCCCATCTTCATGTTCTCCCGGACGGTGCCGGAGAACATGGTGTTGCCCTGGGGCACGTAGGAGAAGAACTCGCGCGTTTCCACGGACAGGTCGAGCGCTTCGCCCTTGCCCGTCATCAAATACGCGCGGCCCTGGTCGGGCGTCAAAAGGCCCAGCGCCAGGCGAATGAGCGTCGTCTTGCCCTCGCCCGACGGGCCGACCAGCGCGACCGTTTCGCCGGGATTGACCACGATGTCCACATCGCGCAGCACCGGCAGCCCCTTTTCGTAGGCAAACTCCAAACCCTCCATCCGAAGGCCCATGCCGTCCGACTCCGCTTTTTTCTCAAACGCCTTGACCGTGTCGGGAATCTGCGTGCGGTCGCGCGGCAGCTCGTAGATGGACAGCACGCGCTCGGCGCTGGCGGAAATCTCGATGGCGCCCATGATGAAGCCCATGATCGCCGTGACCGGGCCAGACACCATGGAGCGCAGCGAGTTGAACGCGAACAGCGTGCCGAACGTCAGGTCCCCGTCGATCAGGCGGACGATCAAAAACACCGAAACGGCCAGGCCCAGCAGGCGGCCCACAATGCCGATGATCGCGCCGGTGACGATGCCGTACTTCGTCTTTTCAATCGTCAGGTCGTACATCTCCTGATGGATGGCGCGGTAGCGGCGGATGAATTCCGGCACGAGCATGAACGACTTGATGACCATGATGTTGGCCATCGATTCATACAGGAAGCTGGAGTTTTTTGACCCCAGAATGAGCGAGCGCATGTTGTAGTCGCGCGTTCTGCGGCCCTTGAGCCGGATGACGAACAGGTACATCGGCACGCCGATGAACGCGATGAGCGTCAGCGTCCAGTCCATCGACACGAGCACCGCGAACGCCACGACGAACTGCACCACCTGCACGATCATCGAGGGCACCGTGCTCATCGCAAAGTTGGATACCGTATCCGCGTCGCTGGACACGCGCTGTACCAGGTCGCCCGCGTGGTACTGCGTTAGGCTCAGCCAGTCGCTTTCCAGGATCGTCGCGTACACCTTGCGCTTGATGCCAAGCGCGAGGTCCATCGACAGGCGAAGCGTAAAGAACTGCATGAACAGCGAATACAGGTAGCTGACGGTCTTGTAGATGAGATATACGGCGAAAACCCAAACGATCCACGGCGGAAGCAGGTTGTATACGAAAAGCAGCTTGTCTATCAGCGGGGTGTGCCGCATTTCCGCCGCCAGGCCCTGCACCGTTTCGATGATGCTGGTAAGCTGCGGCATGATCCAGTCCACCACGTACTTGTAGACGTACGCATACCCGATGCCCACCAGGGTGAAAAAGATACTGAGGCCCGTCAGCACGCCGATGCGGCCCCGGTAGCCCTTGCTGAACCTGTTCATCCACTTGAGCTGTTGCCAGATGCGCTTCCAGTTGATCTCCTCAACCGTCTCCTGCTGGAACCCGACCAGCCGACTTAAAATTTTTTGCAGCATGTACGATGGTTCCCCTCTCTATTTCCCGCCGAGCAGGCGCTTGATGCCGCGCCAGGCGGCAAGCAGCGGCCAACGGATCGGCCTGGTCACAAACCAGCAGGCGACATACGCCCGGTACAGCGGCGCGTTCACGTCCACGACCCTGCCCTTTCGAACGAGCGCCACAGCCTTGGCAATCGCCATGTCGCGCGTCACGGGACCCTCGGTCCAGTTCTGCGCGTCGCCGTTCATGATCACGCCGTCCTCTTTCACGTGCCGCACGCGGTGCAGCACGTATTCCCCGTTTTCCCGCCTGAAAAACAGGATGTCGCCCTGCTTGGGCGGCCAGGCGGAAAGCTTTTCCAGCACCGCCGCGTCGCGCCGGGGCTTGAGCGTGGGGCGCATGCTGTCGCCGCTGATCTGCAGCGTCACCTGCTGGCCCGCATCCAAGAGCGCCTCCATGCGCGGCCCGATGACGGCCGCGTCGCCGCGCTGAAATCCGTCTATGACCTGAGACATTGATACGCACACTCCACAGCGCCCTCGTCCGGCAGGCACGAAAGCAGATACATCGGCACGCCCGTCAGGATCGCCTCCAGCGTTTGCATGCCCATTTCAAACAGCTGCTCCTCCCACATCGGCAGGGACGACTGCGAGACGAACAGCCCCAGCCCCTCCGCGTGATCAATGGGGCGGATGGTGTTTTGCTTGGCCTGCTCCAGCATGATGATCGCCCGAAGCGGCACGCGGCGGTTGATGAACAGGTCGCTCGATCCTGCGAACGGCGAGCCGTAGGCGTAGATCGTGCCGCCGTGGTTTCGCAAAATGGCGCGGTCCCCATTCAGGATCGTGGCGCCCCTGTGCTTCTCCCACAGCGCGGCCTGCGTGGACTTGCCCGTCTGCGACGGCGCGGAAAACGCGATGCCGCGGCCCTCCTGCTCGATCAGGGCGCAGTGCAGCATCAGCGCGCCAAAGGGCAGCAGCGTCTTTTCCAGCGACAGCGCGTTTCCAAAGCCGATGAAGTCCGGCCAGTTGTCGGGGATGTAGACCGTCGCCTCGCCCCACCGGCCGATTTTCTGCGCAAACCACATCTGCCTCGGGTCGCCCTCCTGCATCCAGATGCGCTTGTACATCGTACCCCCGTGCAGGTAGAGCTGATTGACCACGTCCTCGCTGACCAGCTCCATTTCTTCAATGGGCGGCACGGGCGGCGTTTGCGGCGGATAGGGCCTCACGCGGTAGAGGATATCCGTCGGCCCTTCCTCGCAGGCAAAGGGTTCAAAGTTGACCATCCGCGGGATGCCCGGCACCTCCTCGATGGCGACGCGCAGGCCCGCGATTTTGTAATACAGCATGCGCTAACTCCTGTGCCGTTTTCCAGGCCGGCCGGCAAGGCGGCCCCGTTCCTATGCGGTCCCGGAGCGCTTTGGATCCCGTCGCGCTCGGAAAACACGGCGTGTTGTATTTCTATCGCATCGGCACGCATCTTGGCAGGGTTCCCTGATTCGGGCTGCCCACATGCTGCCGGAACGCGCAAGGCAAGATACTGGCGGGGCCCCGGTGAGGCTTGCGTTCTACATGCTTATGACGCTGTAGCCTCTGTCCAGATAGCCCTTCATCCCCGCGTGGCCCGACATATCCTCCAGCATGGCCAGCCCCGCATGCTGGTTTTGCTCATACACGCCCATCATCTTTGAGCATGCGAGGCAAACGCCCGCGATAAGCCCCAAATCCTTGGCTTTTTGATACAGCGGGTTTTTTTCTTCCGCAAAGGCCGATACCAGCGTAACGGACGCGCCTTCAAAAATGATTTTCACCTCTTGCCCGGCCGCCGACAGGTCCAGGGCATTGAGCAGGATGTGCTGAAAGCACCTCTTTTCCCCGGTCATGCCGTAAAACAAGATTTTTTCCATAATTCCTCCTTGGGTTCGCCGATTCCCGCAGGATGTCGCGGGCCGAACAGCTTATGAGAAGGGGCCTACTCCCATTCGATCGCGGCCGGCGGCTTGCCGGTGACGTCCAGCACCACGCGGCTGATGTGCGGCACTTTTGCCGTGATGCGCCGGGACGCGCGGTCGATCACCTCGTAGGGGATGCGCACCCAGTCGGCCGTCATGAAGTCGGTCGTTTTCACCGCGCGCAGGCAGATCACGTCGTCGTACGCGCGCTTTCCGCCCTGGATGCCCACGGATTTCGCGCCGGTGAGCACGGTGAAGAACTGGCTGATCTCCTTCGCCAGGCCCGCCTTTTCCAGCTCCTCGCGCCAGATGGCGTCGGCCTCGCGCTCCATGGCGACGCGCTCCTTCGTCAATTCGCCCATCACGCGAACGCCCAGGCCCGGCCCCGGGAACGGCTGGCGGCGCACCATGCTTTCCGGCAGGCCCAGCGCCGCGCCGGCCAGCCGCACCTCGTCCTTAAAGAGCATGCGCAGCGGCTCCACCAGGCCCTTGAAGCGGATGTGCTCGGGCAGGCCGCCGACGTTGTGGTGGCTCTTGATGACCTCTTCGCCGGGCGCCACGCCGCTTTCGATGATGTCGGGATAGATCGTCCCCTGCGCGAGAAAATCGAGCCGGCCGAGCTTTTCGGCTTCCTCGGCAAACACGGCGACAAACTCCGCGCCGATGACCTTGCGCTTTTGCTCCGGGTCCGTCACGCCCGCGAGCTTTGCAAAAAAGCGGTCCGACGCGTCCACGGATACCAAGTGGACCGGGAAGGTCTGCGTGAACACGCGGGCGACCTCCTCGGGTTCGTCTTTGCGCATCAGGCCGTGGTTGACGAACACGCAGTCCAGGCGGTCGCCGATGGCCTTGTAAAGCAGCGCGGCGCACACGGCGCTGTCCACGCCGCCGGAAAGGCCGAGCAACACGCGGTCCTCGCCCACCTGGGCGCGGATCTCGCGCACCGCGTCGTCGATGAAGGCGTCCATGCTGAAGTCGCCGCGGCAGCCGCAGGGGCCGAACAGAAAGGCATTCAGCCCGTCCGCGTCCCCGGGCTTTTCCACCTTGAACACCGGTAGGCCGGAAAGAAGCGCCTCGGGCGCGACGGGATATCGGTCAAACGCCGTGCCGGCAAGCACAAGGCCGACCGGCTCGCGGGCCATAATTTCCGCGATTTTCGCGTTGGAAGGGAGCACCTCGCAAAACACATGCGCCGTGCGGATGGCACGGGCCGCAAACGAGGCGAGCGGGCCGCCGGAATGAAGGACGACCACCGTCTGGGATTTTGCCATGGAAAACCTCCCCGGGTATATGTATCCCGTACAGTATACCATATTACATGGTTCGCGCAAGTGTGGATTTGCGCGCCCCGCGCGCGGCCCGTCAGAGCCTGCGCGAAAGCCCCGTTCTGTCAAGCGCCAGCAGCATCGGGATACCCAGCGCGTAGCACGCGGCCGCCTGGCCCGCGCCCACGTAGAGCATGGTCAAGAAAAGCGGCGCCTCAGCCACCAGGTGCAGCAGGATGCCGATCGCCACGGCGTTGACCAGCACCGGCGGCAGCGCGGCAAGCCACTTGTTTTTGCGCAGCGCGTACGTCAAAAGCGCGGCCAGCAGCGTCGCCCCGCCGCCGACCACGGCGTCGACGAGGCCGTAGCCGCCGATCAGGTTGGACAAAAAGCAGCCGACAAACAGCCCGGCGATGGATTCCGGCCAAAGGACGGGCAAAAGCGTCAGCGCTTCGGAGGCCCGAAGCTGCAAAGGGCCAAAGCTGAACGGCTGCAAAAGCAGCGTGACGGCGGCGTACAGCGCGGCAACCGCTGCCGCGCGGGTCAGGGTTTTGGGCGTAAGCTTCATGTTTTTCCTCCCCGCATGTTTTGCTTAAAAAGTGCGCATGATAGTGGTAAAACGTTAAGGAGGTGCCTATTTCATGAACGAAGAATTGTCTCCCAATGCAAGCATTCAGTGCGGCGTGTGCTCCTGCGCGTACCATGACCCGAGCAACCACTGCTCCCTGACGAAAATTCACGTGGATCCCATCGCCGGCGGGGCGACCGGCAAGGCCTGCGATGAGAGCATGTGCGGTAGCTACCGCTGCCGCAACCATTGATGCAGCCACCCCTACAGTCCCCTACGCGTTTGGCCGGGCGAATTGATCGCCTCGGCCTTTATCTGCTTTCAACGGCCGCGTGCTTTGCGTGGTTTTACTTCCTGTGGGGACAGGCCGTGCCCGCGATGGCCGCGGGGCTTTCGCTTTCCGTCCTGGTGCTGCGCACGGTTTCCCTGGGGGAAAAGCGAACGCTTGGCAGGCGCGAGGCCGCGCTTCGGCGGCGCATCGGCGGGGAGATGGCCGTGGATTCCCTTTTGCTGCAGTCCGCCCAGAGCGCGGCCAGCAACGCCGCGGCCTGGCTTTCGCAGGTGATCGCGCTTCAGGATTTTCAGCCAAAGGCGCACGGCATCCTTGCCAAGCACGAGGCGGGCCGTGTGTTTATCGCGTGCCTGCAGCGCCACGCCTCCTCGCCCTCGGACTGCGACGACGTGCTCGCCTGCGCGCGCCGCGCCCGGCGGGAAAGCGCCGACATCTGCATCGTCTGCTCCACGAGCGATTTCACGGGCCAGGCCGCGGCGCTGGCCGGGGATATCGCCCCGCGGACGCGCCTTTTGGGGCGGTCCGGCCTGATCGAGATGGCGGGCCTTGCGGCCCCGGCCACGGACGAGCAGCTTCGCGCGCTGGGCAAGCGGCGGCGCAAGCAGTTTCGGCGGGAGCTGTGGCAGGCGCGCATCCTGGACCCGGGCAAAAAGCGCAAGTACCTCCTGTACGGCCTGGGGCTTTCGTTTCTGTACCTGCTGACGCGCCAGGCCGTGTACATCGTTCCCTCGCTGGTCTGCCTTGCCCTGTTCGCCCTGTGCAGACGGAAAAAGCAGAGCCGGTTCACGATCTAGCGCAACTTCCCAAATCCCCTGCACGCGGTGTTGCCGCCAGCATACGTCCGTTGCGCGACCCGCGCGCGGCGGGCCTTTGATCTCAGCCAAAATGTATCCCCCGCACAAAAAAAGAAGGGGGCCGGGGACTCGTCCCCGGCGGTTTCCAAAGGCGGAGCCTTTGGCCGCCGGAGGC
>CAZUIA010000157.1:0-7111 GCA_964620835.1 uncultured Oscillospiraceae bacterium | reverse complement strand
GCGCCATAAAGACGGCGTAGCCACGCCTGATCGCAATCCCTTTCGGTGAGCAAGGCGGTTAGGAGACCGGGCAGGAGGTTTTCCAGTTCCTCATCCAGCTTACCCTTGACCTTTTGCAGCATTTTCTTCATATGGGAAAGGCTAACGGGTTTGAGCAGATAATCATCCACCGCAGCTTCGATCGCGCCCTTGGCATATTCGAATTCCGCATAGCCGCTGATGATGACGATGTGGATGTTCGGGCGCAGCTCTCGCGCCTTTTTAGCAAGCTGAATGCCGTCCATGTCGGGCATGCTGATGTCCGTTAAGAGCAGATCGATGTCGTCATGCGTTTTAAGAAAGGAGAGGGCCGCCTTGCCCCCGGAGCAGCTTTGCGCAACGGCGAAATGCTCCGCATATTTTTCCATAATGGCCTGCAAAAGGCGCAGCGCGGGCATCTCGTCGTCCACAAGCAATACGTTATACATGCTTCTCCTCCTCGCTGATGGGCAACATCAGCGCCACCACGGCGCCGCCTTCGTTGTACAGCCGCATGCGAATATTCCCCTTGCTGTAATAATGCAGGCGCAGATAGGTGTTGATGAGGCCCAAATGCTGGTCCGCGGCGACGGTTTGCGGACGATTTGCCCGTTCGATTTTGTGCAGAGCCTCCTGCATGCGATGTAGCACATCCTGACCAAAGCCAATGCCGTTGTCGCGAATGCTCAAAAGCAGCGTGTTTTCGGACACGCACCCCTTTAGAAAGATCTGCCGCTGACACGCGCTTCCCTTGAAGCCATGGGTGAGCGCATTTTCCACCAATGGCTGCAGGGTGAGCTTTGGCACGGATAGAGAGGTAAGCTCCGAAGGCACGTCGATGGTGAACTGCAGCTGATCCTCATACCGCGCCTTGGACAGCATCAGATACCGCTCAACGTTATCGAGCTCTTCCTGCAGGGTAGCGGTCTGCGAGCGGAGATCAGTGGCATAGCGCAGCATTTGCGCAAACTGGTCGCACAGCTCGGTGATTTCTTCGCTCCCGCTTTCCATGCCCTTGGCGCTGATGATGTTCAGCGTATTATACACAAAGTGCGGATTGATCTGCATTTGCAGCGCGTTGAGATGCGCCTTGAGCGCGCCCTCACGCAGCGCGACCTCGTTTTTATGAGAGATCTGCAAGCGGGAGATCAGGCCGTTAAAGGAGCACTCGAGCTGATAAATCTCCTGATCTGCGGGGCTGGTGACCAGCGTAGCGATCGTCTCCTCGGGATGCGCCATCAAGTTTTCGGCGGGCAAATGCCGAATCTTCTTGTTCAATTGGCGGATGGCGCGCGTGAGTCCCAGCGAAAACAGCACGACAAACAGGATCGTAAAGACGAGCACGATGCCCGCGACCGTCGCATAGCGAAGCAGCATGCTCCTGACGCTGCGGTTATAGACGGACATATCCTGCGCCACATAGATGTTGAGCCCGAGGCTTTTGCTGCGCAGCATGATGACCAATCGCTCGCCGCCGTCGTCGAGGCGGTAGCGCGTCATGCCGCGCGAGTCGATATTGTGATACACGACGGCGTCGTCGGGATGGCGGTACAGGCGGTCGCCGTTGTCGAAAATCGCTTGCGCCTGGATATTGTTATCCTTTAAAGAAAAGATATTGATCAAATCCTCAAGGGACGCGGAAACCTCCAGATAGCCGATAAACTGACCGTGCCAGATGACCGCCTTGACGGCGGAGAACACGGTGACCGCCTGCCTGCTCGACCACGGATCGGAGCGCGGACAAACAATGTAGCGCTGGAAGGGGTTTTCATCCACCTGCTTTAAATAGGCAAGCGCGCCTACGGCCTCCCGCGCCTCGTCGGAAAAGCTGACCACGGCATTCGTTTTTTCAAACAGGTTGGTCAGGTAAAAGCCGTTTTTCGTATAGGCGCTGACCCGATAGAAGGCGGCCTGAAGCGGCGCCTGGCACATAACGCGCGACATCACGTTTTGCGCCGAGACCAATTCGCCGATGTCCTCGGTGCTTTCATGGAGATAGACGGCGTGGAAGGCGTTCATAAAATCAACGCTGGAGGTTAGTTCCTCCAGTGCGTAGTCCATCAGCTGCATATATTCTTCGATCTCGATGAGCATTTTGTTGCCAAGCGCGTTGAGCGAGGCGTTGGTGCTCTCATTCAGATTTTCGATGCTGGAATGATAAAAACAGACGGAGTTGGCCGCCGTTGTCAACACCGCCAGCAGCGAAAAGATGATAATCAGCTTATGGCTCATCTTCATGGCGTGCCATCCGTTCCCAATCGTCCCCGACAGCATGTATTCAGAAGTTACTACAGTATAGCATAAAGGTATGAAACATCATAGCGCTGTGCTGGATATTACAAGTGCCTGTGCTGGAATTTACAAGCGAAACTGGTTGAAAAAATGGCGGGCAGGGTTGATAATTGCAAATGAAAGTGCTGGATATTCCATTGTCACGGTATGCTGGTGTCCCTATAATCATCGCATAGGCGGCAAGACCGCCGCGGGGATCGATCTTAAGGAGGATATGGATATGAAATTGTACAGAGTAGTGCCCTTCATACTTGTGCTTGCGCTGCTAACACCTTTGGGCGGGGGTGCGCTGGCGGATCGTGGGGGGAATATTTCCTGCTTCCGGGCATCCGAAACGGTGATCGACGGCTCGCTTTCCGAGTGGAATCTATCTTCTCCCGCCGCGGTCAATACGGCCGAGCAGGTAGTGCGCGACCTGGGACAATGGACCGGGCCCGAGGACATGAGTGTGGAAGCGTACCTGATGTGGGACGAGGAAAACCTGTATCTGTCCGCAAAAATCTTAGACGATACCCCATTTATGTACCGCGAGGGCTTTCCGCCGGACATGGCTGATTCGCTGGTGCTTTTCTTGAGCACCGACCCGGGCGCGGATATGAACCGAAAAGCCTATGCCAGAAATGACTTTCGCCTGACCATGGTGATCGACGATTACTATTATAACACCGGCATCGATCGCGACATGGTCGAGGACAACGGCGGCTTTACGTCCGCGGGCGCGGACGGCGACGAGCAGGTGCTGGACGGCTACGAATGCGCCATCGAGGAGATTGAGGGCGGCTATACCTTTGAGGCGGTTATACCGTGGCGAAACTTCGCCAACGACGCGATCGCCGCGCTCGTCCCCGAGGCGGGCATGGTGCTTGGCGTTGAATTCGGCGTGTTCGATCTGGACTTCCCCTGCCCCGGCGTGGCGACCGTGCGCATGCAGTGGCACGGCGGCAGCATGGATGTCGATACCGATCCTTCCCTGTGGGGCATGCTGACGTTTTGCGAATGAGGGGTAGAGGAACATGACGAAAAAGAGAATTGCCGGGCTTTGCCTGGCGGCGCTGCTTTGCGCCGCGCTGCCCATGAGCGCGCTGGCCGGAAGAAATCAGAAAATTGCGGAGCTGGACATTCCCGCGGTGCTCGAGGACACTGCCGCTGCGGGCAAGGTGAACGTATACCACTGGTGGACGGCGGGCGGCGAAAAGGAAGCCGTCAACGCCATTATCGCGGGCTTTGAGAAAAGCTATCCCAAGGAATCCGCCAAGTCCAACGCCATTCCCGGCGGCGCAGGCGGCGCGATGGTCATGAAGGTCAAGGTGCTGCAGCAGGCGGGCAAATCGCCGGAATCCTTCCAGGCGCATCCCGGCCAGGAGATAAAGCCGTACCTGGACGCCGACATGCTCTTTGACCTGAGCGGTGTATGGGATTACGCCAACCTGAACGATCGCATCCTTCCGGGCATCCGCGACCTGTGCCGCGCCGAAAACGGCGGGTACTATATCGTTCCGGCCGGCGTGCACAAGACCAACACCATTTTCTACAGCATGCACATGTTCGAGGCATACGGCGTCGAGGTTCCCGATTCGGTAAACATCACGTGGGACGAATTCTGGGCGATCTGCGAGCAGCTTGCCCAAAGTCTGCCCGAAGGCAAGTATGCCGTTGATCTGGGCGACCGCAAGGGCTGGGCGGCTTGCCAGGTGTTTGAAAGCATCATGATGGGTGTGGATGCGCATATCTATGAGGATTTCGTGAACGGCCAGGCCACGCAGGAGCAGGTGCAGCAGGTGCTGGACGTATTCTCCCGCCTGATGGGCTATGTCGCGCCCGATCACTCCGCCCGCGAATGGTACGAAACCGCCGGACGCATGGTCGCGGGGGACTACGCCATGCAGGTCATGGGAACGTGGATGCAGCCGCTGCTCACAAGTATGGGCTGGGTGTACGGGCAGGATTTTGGCGTATTCAATATGCCGGGCACGGAAGGCTACTTTGGCATGTGCATTGACGGCTTTGTCGTCCCGAACGATTCGGCGGATGTTGAAGGCGGCGTGCGCTGGGCGTATACCGCGGCCGATCCCGAGGTGCAGGTGGCGTTCAGCAGCGTGAAGGAATCCGTTTCCCCGTATTCCGATACGCCGGAGGACACCTACAATGAACTGACCCTGCGCTTTAAAAAGGAGCTCCTTTCCGAGAACATAATCTGCTATCCCAGCTTTACGCATGGTACCGCGCTGCCTTGGGCTGCCTCGACCGACTTGCAAACGCGCATCACGGACTTCGCTACCAGCACGGATCCCGATACCGCGCGCTATGCCAAGATGATCACCGAGGCTTTGAAGGAAGCCGGCGTGAAAGGAGAATGGAACATTGTTGAGTAGAAAAATCTGCGCAGTGCTTGCGGCGCTGGCAATGGCGTTTACCCTGCCCGCCGGTTTGGCGCTCGCGGAGGACACGGGCACCGTCCAGCCAGCATTGGTTGCGCGCTCGAAAGCCATGATCGAGGTGGAGGGCCTTCAATTTAAGGACTTGAACGGAAACGGCGCGCTGGACGCTTATGAGGATTGGCGGCTGGATGCCGAAACCCGCGCCGCGGACCTGATCTCCCAAATGACCGTTCGCGAAAAAATTTCCCAGATGCAGCACCCTACCTTTGTGCCCAAGGCCAACGGCTCCGTGCCCAGCTTTCTGCAAAAGTGGGCGAAGGAAGAAAACATCGGCTTTGTGCTGGTGCGCGAGCTAAGGGACGTGCAAACGGCCGCCGAAAACCTCAATCAGGTGCAGGAATGGGCGGAGGAGAGCCGCCTCGGCGTGCCGATCATCGTATCCATGGATTCCGTGCACGGCACAAGCTATGTTACCGGCGCGACCGTTACCCCGCACAACTTGGGGCTCGCGGCCACTAGGGACGTGGCATTGGTGGCCGAGCTTGCCGACATGGCGCGGCAGGAGCATTTGGCGATTGGCGCGCGCATGACGCTATCGCCCGAGGCGGATATCGCCTCCGAGCCGCGCTGGGGGCGCGTGATGGAAACCTTTGGCGAGGACCCCGATTTGGTCACCGAAATGACGGTCGCGCAGGTGATCGGCTTCCAAAATGGCGCTGACGGGTTGAACGCCGATTCCATCATCGCCTGCATGAAGCACTTCCCCGGCGCCGGGCCGCAGATGGACGGCGTGGATATGGCGCCCATCATTTCCACCGAGGAATCCCTGCTCGAGCACCTCAAGCCCTACCGGAGAGCGATCGAGGTGGGCCTTGCGTCCGTTATGCCCTACTATTCCATCCCGCTGGCGCTGGACACGGTGGCGGCGCTGGGCAGCCGCGCCACGCTGCAGGATCTGCTCCGCGGGGAGATGGGCTTCGACGGCATCATTCAAACCGACTGGGGCATGATTTGGGGCATCCAGCAGAGCGCCTCCCTGTGGGGCGATGAGATCAGCGAGAAAGAGGCCGTGCGCATCGGCGTGGCGGACGCGCAAGTCGATGGCATCGGCGGCGAGTCCATCCGCCTGATCGATACCATGGAGACGCTTTGCGCGGACGGCGAACTCACCGACGAGGTGCTCGACGCCGCCTGCATGCGCATCCTGCGCCCCAAGTTTGAAATGGGTATGTTTGAAAACCCCTATGTCGACGTCGAGTACGCCGTTTCCTATGTGGGCAACGAGGAAAACCAGGCGCTCAACCGGCTTGCCGCCGAGAAATCCATGACGCTGCTCAAAAACGACGGAATCCTGCCCCTTGATACGGATCAAAAGGTGCTGGTCGCAGGCCTGCGCGCCGGCGATATGGACTCCCTGTGCGGAGGCTGGTCTTCCGCGCAGCCCGGCATGACCGTGGCGCAGGCCGTGGAGGCGTATGCCGGGGAAAACGCCGAGGTGATCTACGAGGCGGAGGATGTAAAGAGGATTGCGGAGCTTGCGAAAACCGTTGACGTCGCGATTGTGGTCGTCGGCGAGCCCAGCTACATGCACTCCTCGCCCTGGGGCGCGGATTCACTGGAAATTACGCAGTCGCAGCAGGACATCCTGGAAGCCGTCAGGGAAACCGGCACGCCCATCGTCACCGTCGTGGTCACGGGGCGTCCCATCATCCTGACCTGGTGTCAGGAAAACACCTCCGCCATTTTAATGGCGTATTATCCGGGCCAGCAGGGCGGCGTCGCGATTGCCAAAACGCTCTTCGGCCTGAACAATCCCACGGGCAAGCTGCCTGTTCAAATGCCGCGCGATATGGAATCCGTGAAGGCGCAGGAAGGCGATATCTCCTTCGATCTGGCCAATCCCCTTTACGACTACGGCTTTGGCCTTGGCTATGGCGAATAAAAAACGCTTGTGGGCAGGCGCTTTGATTTACTACGGGGGAGATGCGATATGACCAGGGTATGCGTATTTTTTAGGCGGCATCCCATGTGGCCGCTGGTCATCCCAGCCGCGCTTTTGCTCTATTTTGTGTATGTCAGCTTGGGCTGGAATCTGTGGGTATCCGTTTCCGACTGGAAGCAGCATAGCCTGGAGGCGAGCTACGGCTTTGGTGGCTTTTCATGGTATGCCAAGATGTTTGGCGATCCGGTGTTTTGGACCTCGCTTTCCAACACGCTGCTGCTCTTTCTCATTATTCCCATTTGCTTGCTGGTGGGGCTTGGGCTTGCGCTGCTCATGGATCAAAGCCTGAAGGGAACGGTGCTTTTCCGCAATTTGATCCTGCTTCCCTTCGCGCTGTCCTATGTCGTCACCGGTACGGTGTGGGCATGGATGTACAACCCCTCCAACGGCATCGTCAATTCCATTTTGGAAATGTTTGGCG
>CAZUIA010000156.1:0-7203 GCA_964620835.1 uncultured Oscillospiraceae bacterium | reverse complement strand
ACTGCGTGATGCAGTTGAATACCGTGGTTTTGCCCGCGCCGTTTGGGCCGATGAGGCCGTAGATCTGGCCGCGCTCGATGGAAAAGCTCAGGTCATCCACGGCCTTGAGGCCGCCGAAGCTGATCGACAGGTGGGATAGGTCTAGCACGTTCGCCACGCTCACGCCTCCTTTTTCACAGCCGCGGACCTTTTCAAATTCAAACGCTTTTTCACAAACGCCGCGATGCTGGAGGGAATGAAGATCAGCCCCTTCGAATAAAACATCAGGATGACGATCATCAAAACGCCCGAAAGGAGCACCGGCACGCCCGCCAGCTCGCCGATGACCGGGGCGGCCTTCAGAAGCTCGGGCAGGCCGCGGATGACGATGGCCCCGACGACCGGCCCGGCGATGGTGCCCGTGCCGCCGATGACCACCTGCGCGATCAGATTCAGGGAAAGCATGGCGATCCATACCGTGGGGTCGGAATAGCGGATGAAGTGCACGTAGCAAACGCCCGCGACGCCGGCAAACAGCGAGCTGATCGAAAAGGCGACGAGCTTGTACTTGAAAAGGTTCACGCCCATGGCGCGCGCCGCGTGCTGGCTGGATTTCATCGCGATCAGCGCGCGCCCGGAGTGCGAGTTGACGAGGTTATATACCAGCATCATCAAAAGCACCATGAGCACCACCATGCCGATGTAGGTCTGGTCCTTGGTCAGCTTCACGCCGAAAAGGATCGGATATGCTGCCCTTGCCCCGGAAAAACCGCCGGTGAACCAATCGAGCTCAATGAAGATCAGCCGCAGGATTTCGCCAAAGCCCAGCGTGGCGATAGCGAGGTAGAACCCCTGCAGCCGCACCGCGATGGCGCCCAATAAAAGCCCCACCAGAAACGGCGCGATCACCGAAATCACGAACGAGACAAGAAACGGCAAGCCCATCTGCTGGGTCAGGTACGCCGACATGTAGGCCGAAAGCCCCATGAACGCAGCGTGTCCGAGCGAAATCTGGCCGGAAAAGCCGAGGAGCACGTTGTACCCGCAGCCGGCGATGGCCAGATAGACGATGCCGCCCATCGTGGTGATGAAGGATGTGGAAACCCCGGGCAGGACGACCGGCAGGATGAACAGAATGCCGACGGCCGCATACTGCAGGTACTTGTTTTTCAAAACCCTTTGAGCGCTTTGCATGGGCCTCACCGCCTACACCTTATTGACGGTCTTTTTGCCGAAAAGACCGTTGGGCCGGATGACAATGAACAGGAGAATGAACGCGTACAGGATCGCCAGCGCCCACTTGGAGGAGACGTAGTAGGCGATCAGATTGTTCGCCACGCCGATGAGGAACGCGCCGGCCACCGGGCCGTAGAAGGTTTGAAACCCGCCGAGCACCGAGGCGATGAAGGAATTCAGGTGGATGCCGTCCATCATGGAGACGTTGATGTTCGTCAGCGGCGACACCATCAGCGCCGAAAGGCAGCCAAGCGCCGTGGCGACGGCCCACGCGCCCATGGTCACCACCCGGGTGGGCACGCCCATGAGCTTGGCCGTTGTGGGGTTTGACGCCGTGACGCGCACCGCCAGGCCCCATTTGCTTTTTTCCAGGAAAAAATACAAAAGCAGCATAATCCCGCAGGTCAGGCCGATGATCAAAAACGAATTCGGCAGCACCTTCACGCCCCCGATGTCCAGCGCCGGCGCGGAGATCATCTTGCTGAACGAGTAGGGGTTGGTGCCGTAGATCATCGGGGCAAGGCCCTGAAACACCATGATCAGGCCCAGCGTGATCATCTGGCGCGCCAGGGGGGAAATGGTCTTGACCCGGCTGATGAGCAGCGAGTCGATCACCCCGCCCAGCAGCATCGCAAAGCACAGCGACACCGCGATCGCCCACCACAGCGGGAACCCCGCGCGCGTGAGGGTGACGCAAAAAAAGGCGTTGAACATGCCGAGCGTGCCCTGCGAAAAATTGTTGATCTTGGCGGTCTGATAGATCAGCACCAGGCCCATCGCGGCCAGCGCGTACATGCTGCCGGTTTCAATGCCGCCCACGATGTTTTGGAAAAAAGCCACCATCGTCCGCTCTTCCTTTCCCTTTTGCGATCGGTTTAAGGCCGGCAGCGTGTAGGATCAACCGGCGGATCTGCCCCTCTGAAAAGCGCTGTGAAACCCGGATTGTGACAACTTTGTCATTCCCATTTCTCTTGCTTTTCTTGATTATATCCTCTCCCGCATTCGCTGTCAAGAACGAATAAAGTGTGTTTTGCAGTTTATCCGAAAGCCCCATAAATTTGCCTTTTCGGCTTATTCGCCGCATTTATAAGGAAGTCGAACTTTTTCGCTCAAGTCATTGAATTTAGGAAAATCTCGTGCTATACTATTTCAAAAATGACAACCTTGTCATTTTTCTGTCAAGCCACCAAAACGCGAAAAAATCCTACACGGATCACACACGGAAGGGAGCTGTCGATATGGCCCATACCGCGGGCATCTTGGGATACGGACTGTATTTGCCAAAGGAACGCATGACCGCAAAGGAGATCTCCGAGGCGACGGGCGGCTTTTGGTCGGAGGAAGCGGTGCGCGAAAAGCTGGGCATTGTGCAAAAGCCCGTCCCCGGCCCGGGCGACGGCACGCAGGAGATGGGCGTGTACGCCGCGAGCGACGCGCTTTCGCGCACCGGCCTTGACCCCAGGGAGATCGACGTCATCCTCTGCATCGGAGAAGAATGGAAGGAATACCCGCTCACCACCTCGGCCACCTACATTCAGGACGCCATCGGCGCGGTGAACGCCTGGGGCATCGACGTGCAGAACCGCTGCTGCACCACCTGCGCAGCGCTCAAAATGGCCAAGGATATGCTGATCGCGGACGACGAGATCCGCACCGTGATGATCGTGGGCGGCTACCGAAACGGCGACTTTGTGGACTATACCGACAAGGACATGTCCATGATGTACAACCTGGCCGCGGGCGCCGGCGCGCTGATCCTGCAAAAGGACCTCGGCCGAAACGAGGTGCTCGGCACACACCTGATCGGCGACGGCAGCATGGCGCGCGACGCGGGCGTGGAAATCGGCGGCATCACCAAGCCCTTTACGCCGGACACGGTGGCGGAGGGGTACCGATCGCTCCGGCTTTTAAACCCCAAGCACATGAAGGAGCGGCTGAACGAGGTGTCCGTCGCCAACTGGTACCGCTGTATCGACGAATCGCTTCGAAAGTCCGGCAACCTGACGCGCAAGGACATCGGCTACCTCGGCATTCTGCACTTCAAGCGCTCTCAGCACAACGCCATGATGGCGGAGCTCGGCCTTTCTCCGGAGCAGACCACCTATCTGGAGGACTACGGCCATATCGGCCAGATCGACCAGATTCTGCAGCTCGCCTTGGGCCTTGAATCCGGCAAGATCCAAGACGGCACGCTGGTTATCCTCATCGCCGCCGGCATCGGCTACGTATGGGCCTCCACCTGCGTCCGCTGGGGCGAAGCAAAGGCATAACCAGATCGTCGCTAAACCCCGGGAGAGCTCGAGAGGGTTCGCAAACCCTCTCGAATCAAATCAAATCCAGCGGCATGTACGGTGGATTTGCGCAGATTCCGTAGGCGAAGCCGGAGGAATCTGTCCTGATAGCTCCCGCCCGTAGGGCGGGATGAGGGCGAGCGAATTGAAAATTCGCCGCCCGAAACCCGGCGGCGCCGTAGGCGCTGACGGGGCGCTTCGCCTGAGGCCGCCCGGAAAACGCCGCAGCGTTTTCAGGCCGAATCCCTTCCAAACCGTTGACAAACCTCAGTTTGTCAACGACTTGACATGATTTAAGGAGAGAGATGCCATGATCGACTATCGCCACAAGCTCATCTCGGTTCAGCAGGCGCTTTCGATGGTCAAAAGCGGCATGAACATCACCGTGGGCATGGCCGCGGCGGAGCCGTATGCGTTTTTGATGAACCTGCACACCATCTCAGGCCGCGTGCAAGACGTCGCCATCACCAACTGCCTGCCCACCGTGCCGGGCGAATACCTGTCCAACCCCGACGCGTTCAAGGCCTTCCAGGTGGAAAGCTGGTTTTATACCCCGCTGCTTCGGACGCTGCAATCCACCGGCAAGGTATCGTTCATCCCCAACAACCTGCACTTTGCCGGCAAAAAGCGGAATCAGACGGTGCGCACCGACATCTTCATCGCTTCGGCCTCCATGCCGGACGAAAACGGCAACGTCACGCTCTCTTGCTCCAACGTCTACGAGGCGGAAACCGCGCGCCAGGCGGACCTCGTGATCCTTGAGATCAGCCCGAACATCCCCAGGATGCACGGCGATCTGTCGCTTTCCCTTGAGGAGATCGACTACCTGATCGAGGCGGACTACTTCCTGCCGGAAATACCGGACGCGCCATCCAACGACAAGGACCGCGCCATCGGCCACCTCATCGCCGAGAGGATCAACGACGGCGACTGCGTGCAGATCGGCATCGGCGGTATCCCAAATGCGGTGTGCGAATTCATCGCGGGCATGAAGCACCTGGGTGTGCATACCGAGATGATGACCACCGGCCTGATGCGCCTGATGCGCGCCGGGGTGGTGGACAACAGCAAAAAGCAGATGGACACCGGCAAGTCGGTCTGCTGCTTCGCCCTTGGCACCCAGGAGCTGTACAGCTTCATGCACGACAACCCGGACACGCTGATCAAGCCCGGCTCCTGGGTGAACGATCCGCACGTCATCGCGCAAAACGACAACCAGGTGTCCATCAACACCACCATCGAGATCGACCTGACGGGCCAGTGCTGTTCGGAAAGCATCGGCCACCTGCAGTATTCCGGCACCGGCGGCCAGAGCGATACGGCCACCGGCGCGCAAAAGAGCAAGAACGGCCGGTCCTTCATCGCGCTGTACTCCACGGCCCTGGTCAAAAACCAAAAAACGGGCGAACGCGAGGAGATTTCAAAGATCATGCCCCTTCTAAAGCCCGGCGCGGCCGTGTCCCTGAGCCGAAACGACGTGGACTTTGTGGTCACGGAGTACGGCGCGGTGCAGCTTCGCGGCCTGAGCCTTCGAAAGCGCGCGGAGCTTTTGATCGAGATTTCCCACCCGAAGTTCCGCGACGAGCTGCGAAAGAGCGCCAGGGATCTGCTCTATTGGGTCTAAGGAGGGATACGCATGGCTTCCTTTTCGTTTGAAGGCCGCTCGGTCTACTATGAGGACCACGGCCAGGGCAGCCCTTTGATCGTGCTCAACGGCATTTTCATGTCCTGCGCGTCCTGGGCGGCGTTCGTTCCCGCGTTTTCCCCGCACTGCCGGCTGATCCTGGTGGATTTGCTGGACCAGGGCAAGTCAGGCAGGATGGACCGGGACTATACGCAGTCCCTGCAGGTTGAGGTCGTGCTTTCGCTGATGGCGCACCTTCAGCTTGAAAGGGCCGGCGTAATGGGCATCTCCTACGGCGGCGAGGTGGCGCTCCAGCTTGCCGCGGCACACCCGGAGCGGGTGGACAAGCTGTTCCTGTCCAACACCTGTGCGCATACGTCCAAGTGGCTCAAGGACATCGGGCATTCGTGGGAGTACGCGTTTGCGAGCCACGACGGGCACCAGTTTTTTAAAACCTGCATCCCCATTGTGTACGCGCCCATGTTCTATGAAAAAAACTATGCCTGGGCCAGCGCCCGGGAGGAGATGTTCGTGCGCACGTTCCCCCCGGAGGTGTACGACGCGTTCGCACGGCTCACCCGCTCGGCGGAGACGCACGACGTGCGCGACCGGCTCTCCCTGATCCGCGCGCGCACGTTGGTCATCTCCTCGGAGCTTGACTATGTGACGCCCCCCTACCAGCAGGCGGAGCTTGTCAAGGGGATTCCGGGCGCGGCGCACGTGCGCATCGAGGGCGCGGGGCACGCGGTCATGTACGAAAAGCCCGCCGAATTCGCCTCCCTGGTGCTGGGCTTTCTCCTGCTTGGGCCCGAGATCAAGATCGTGTAAGCATGAAAAACATACAGAAAGAGGGATGGATCATGGCAAAGCGTTTGGAAGGGAAGATCGCGATTGTGACCGGGGGGGCCGCGGGCATCGGCGCGGCGTGCTGCCAAAGGTTTGCGGAGGAAGGCGCGACGGTGATTGCCGCGGACATGAACCCGCTTTCCTACGAAGCGGCGGGCGTTGAATACATGCGCCTGAACGTGACGGATGCCGCCAACTGCAAGGCCGTCGTAGACGAAACGGTAGAAAAATACGGCCGCGTCGACATCCTCGTCAACAACGCGGGCATCACGCGCGACGCGCTGGTGCAGAAGATGACCGATGAGATGTGGGACATCGTCCTTGACGTGAACCTCAAGGGCGTCTTTTACATGACGCGCTGCGCCGCGCCCGTGATGATGGGAAACGGCTTCGGCTCGATCATCAACATCTCTTCGGTGGTGGGCGAATACGGCAACATCGGCCAGACGAACTACGCGGCCACAAAGGCCGGCGTCATCGGCATGACCAAGACATGGGCCAAGGAATTCGCGCGAAAGGGTGCGAACGTGCGCGCCAACGCGATCGCGCCGGGTTACATCATGACCGACATCCTAAAGACTGTGCCCCAGGACCTTTTGGACAAGTTCAAGAGCCTGACCATGCTCGGCCGCCTGGGCGAACCGGTCGAAATCGCCAACGCCGCGCTGTTCCTGGCGAGCGACGAGTCCAGCTACGTGACGGGCCATGTGCTGTCCGTCAACGGCGGCATGCGCTTGTAAACATACAAAAGGGGGCTGTTGCGCGAAAGGGGGGCCAGCCCCTTTTGATTGACGGGGAAGGAGAAGGGGATGGCGCGGGAATCCGAGCGGGCGTCCTCGCTCGCGTGCGCGCGAGCGCCGGGGAGGAACCCGCGCCGCACGGGTGTTGCGGGCCGAAAACCGGGTGCGGCGCGGGAGAACCGAATCCCCTCCCTCCGTCCGCTTTGCTCCGCGCGGAAAAGGGCCTCCGGCGGCCAAAGGCGCTGCCTTTGGAATCCGCCAGGGGCATCGCCCCTGGACCCCTTCTTTGATAGTCCGCGCCAAAACAAAAAAATTGCCGCAAGTTCATCGTGCAGCAACCCGGGAGAGCTCGAGAGGGTTCGCAAACCCTCTCGAATCAAATCAAATCCAGCGGCCTGTACGGTGGATTTGCGCAGATTCCAGAGCCGTAGGCGGCGGAATCTGTCCTTTCTGCCTTCGGCCGCCCGGAAATCCCGCAGGATTTCAG
>CAZUIA010000155.1:0-7210 GCA_964620835.1 uncultured Oscillospiraceae bacterium | reverse complement strand
GATTTTAATCAAATCCAGCGGCATGTACGGTGGATTTGCGCAGATTCCGTAGGCGAAGCCGGAGGAATCTGTCCTTTCTGCCTGAGGCCGCCCGGAAATCCCGCAGGATTTCAGGCCGAATCCTTTCCTCCCGTTGACAAACCACAGTTTGTCAACGGCCTGCGCCTTGCCGATGAAAGACGGTTATGCCTTTTCGAACTGGTCCTTAGACGCGCCGCAGAGGGGGCAGACAAAGTCGTCGGGAAGGTCCTCAAACGCGGTGCCGGGCGCGATATCGCCGTCGGGGTAGCCTTCCGCCGGGTCGTACTCCCAGCCGCAGATGGTGCAAACGTACTTGTCCATGATCCTTGCCTCCTTCAAATGCTGTGTTTGACGCGGTCGCGTTCTTCGGCGCGCTTGGCGTTGTTGAACCGGTCCAGCGTTCCCACCAGATATCCGGTGATCCGGCGGACGCGCTGAAAGGGGAGGGGGCCGAAATCGTAGCAGACATCGACATAGTCCCCGTCCACCGAGATCTCCATCGCCAACGGCTCCCGTCCGTACTTGCGCTTTGCCCGGTCCAGGTAAGCGGCAAGCTCCGATTGCGGCAACACGCCGTTTCGCACCGTGATCGTACAGGCCATGCGTCTCAACTCCTTTGCGAGCGTATACCCTTTGAAAATGCCGGTGAAACTTCCCTTGCGTATTTTTTTGTGCTATACTGGTTCGGTAGAAAAGGAAAGGAAGCACCCGCATGTCCGCAAAAGTACTGTTTGCCCCGATGGCGTTCGCCCGCTATGAAGCGCGGTTCACGCTGCCTGAAAAGTTTACGCGCCTGCTCAAAAAGTCCGGCCTTTCGGAAAAGGTGAAGGGAAAGACCGTCGCCATCAAGATGCATGTGGGCGACAACGTGGGGTATTCCACCATTCCGCCGGTGTTTGTGCAAAAGCTCGTGTCCTTCGTGCAGGAAAGCGGCGGCGACTGCTTCCTGACGGACCACTACCTCTACCAGCGCCACCCCGAGCGGCGGGGCTATACCGAGATGAACATGGGCTGCCCGCTGCTGGACGACTGCGGCCATCTGGGAAAATACTTCTACACGAAGGAAGTGGATTTCCGCTCTTTCAAGCACGTGGACGTGGCGGGCCTCATCCATGACGCGGATTTCCTGATCGATTTTTCCCACGTGAAGGGGCACGGCTCCTGCGGCTTTGGCGGCGCGTGCAAAAACATCGCCATGGGCTGCGTGACCGACAGAACGCGCCACGAGATCCACGGCCTGGAGGGCGGCCTTAACTGGGACGAGGAAAAATGCATCCACTGCGATCTGTGCCTGAAAAGCTGCAATCACTACGCCAACCGCTTTGACGAGTCGGGCAGGTACGACGTCAACTTCCACCACTGCACGCTCTGCCAGCACTGCGTGAAGGTGTGCCCGACGAACGCCATCACGCTGGACAGCCACGACTACGAGGACTTTCAGACCGGCATGGCGCTTTGCACCAAGACGGTCCTGGATACGTTCGCGCCGGGCAACGCGTATTTCATCAACGTGCTTACCCAGATCACGGCGCTGTGCGACTGCTGGGGCATGACAACCCCGTCGCTCGTGCCGGACATCGGCATCATGGCGTGCGACGACATCGTGGCGGTGGAGCGGGCGAGCCTGGACGCGATCAAGGTGGAGGACCTGATCCGCGCCGGCGTGCCGGAGGGCATGGAGCTGGGCGATGAGGGCCACCTGTTTGAGCGGCTGCACGGGAAGAACCCGTACCTGCAGCTTCAAAAGCTGGAGGAGGTCGGGCTGGGAACGCAGGCGTATACGCTTGCGGCGGTAAAATAACGGCATAAAGGGGTTTGTACAGATGAGCGTTTTGAAGCAGTTTTCGCTGGAAGGGAAGGTCGCGCTGGTGACCGGCGCGTCCTACGGCATCGGCTTTGCGATGGCCAAGGCGTTTGCGCAGGCGGGCGCGGCCGTCGTGTTCAACGACATCAACCGGGAGCTGGTGGACAAGGGGCTTTCCGCCTACCGCGAGGAGGGCATCGACGCGCGCGGCTATGTGTGCGACGTGACGGATGAGGCCGCCGTGCAGGCGCTGGTGGAGCAAGTTTCGCGGGAGGTCGGCGCGATCGACATCCTGGTCAACAACGCGGGCATCATCAAGCGCGTGCCCATGACGGAGATGCACGCGGAGGATTTCCGCAAGGTCATCGACGTGGACCTGACCGCGCCGTTCCTCATGGCCAAGGCGGTGATCCCGTCGATGATCCAAAAGGGCCACGGCAAGATCATCAACATTTGCTCGATGATGAGCGAGCTGGGCCGGGAAACGGTATCCGCCTACGCCGCGGCCAAGGGCGGGCTGAAGATGCTCACGCGCAACATCTGCGCCGAATACGGCGGCGCGAACATCCAGTGCAACGGCATCGGCCCCGGCTACATCGCCACGCCGCAGACCGCGCCGCTGCGCGAGGAGGGGCACCCGTTCAACAGCTTCATCCTTTCCAAGACCCCGGCGGGCCGCTGGGGCACGCCCGAGGACCTGATGGGCCCGGCGGTGTTCCTCGCGTCGGACGCGTCCAACTTTGTCAACGGCCATATCCTCTACGTCGACGGCGGCATTTTGGCCTACATTGGCAAGCAGCCGTGACCGAGCGCGGCGCGAGGGGGCCTGTAGGCTGCCCTTTTCGCCCGGAAACAGGAAGAATTTCTCAAGGCGGGCTTGGGCGGACGATCTGTCCGCGCGATCCCGCCTTTGGCATGCGGCGCGCAAATCTCCGGCAAGGCACGCGAATTCCGGCAGAAATTAGCGTTTTTTAGGTGTTTGTTTTTAAAGGGGTATCTGGTATACTTGAAAACGATGGCCTGAACACGAGACAAGGAGCTGACCCGATGAATATCTTTGTATGCATCAAGCAAGTGCCATCCACGAACAAGGTGCAGGTGGACGAAAAGACGGGCGTTTTGAAGCGCGACGGCGTGGAAAGCAAGATGAACCCGTACGACCTGTTCGCGCTGGAGACGGCGCTGCGCCTGCGCGAGGCGCACGGCGGCAGGGTGGTCGTCGGCACGATGGGGCCGCCGCAGGCCGAGGCCGTTATTCGCGAGGCGTTCTGGATGGGCGCGGACGAAGGATATATCTTTTCCGACAGGCGGCTGGGCGGCGCGGACGTGCTGGCGACGAGCTACACGCTTTCCCAGGCGATCCAGTCCGTCGGCGATTTTGAATTGATCCTGTGCGGCAAGCAGACGACGGACGGCGACACCGCGCAGGTGGGTCCGGCCATCGCCGAGCACATGGGCATCCCGCACGCGGCCTGGGTGTCCGCCCTTGCCGTCAAGGACGGCGGCGTGACGGTGGAGCAGCAGCTGCAGGACGTGATCGAGACGGCCTGGATGCCGTTTCCGTGCCTGGTGACCGTGGAGCAGGATATCGTAACGCCGCGCCTGCCGTCTTTAAAGACGGCGCGCGAGGTGAAGGACCGAAAGATCACGCTGGTGACGCTGGACGCGTTCATCGATACCGACCCGAGCCACTACGGCCTGACGGGCAGCCCCACGCAGGTGGAGCGGATCTTCCCGCCTGAAAACGATATCGAGCGCGACATGTGGACGGGCGACGACACGGCCCCAAGGCTTCACGACCTGCTGAAGAAGTGGAAATTCATCTAAAGAAGGGAGGCGGCAACCATGGCCCAAATCGCGATTCTTGAACGGAAATGTACCGGGTGCGGCGTGTGTATCCAAAGCTGCCCCTTCCAGGCGATGGAGATGAAGGACGGAAAGCCCGACATCAACGCCGCGTGCAAGGTGTGCGGCATCTGCATCAAGGCCTGCCCCGAAAAGGCGATCATCAAGCTGGAAACCAAGGTGGAAAGCGTCGATAAGTCCAAATGGAACGACATCCTCGTCTTTGCCGAGCAGGCGGGCGGAAAGCTCCACCCGGTGTCGCTGGAACTGATCGGCAAGGCGCACGAGCTGGCCAAGGGCACGCACCACCGGGTGAAGGCCGTGCTGCTGGGCGAAAGCGTGGGGGAGGAAGCCGAGGAGCTGCTTCACTACGGCGTGGATGAGGTATACATATACGAGGACAAGGCGCTGTCGTTCTTCCGCGCGGACGCGTTTGCCGCGTGCGTGGAGGATTGTATCCAAAAGACCAAGCCGTCCGTCGTGCTGGTAGGAGCCACGGCGCTGGGCCGCTCGCTCGCGCCCCGGCTGTCCACGCGCTTCCACACAGGGCTGACGGCCGATTGTACGAAGCTGGAACTGAAGGAAAACAGCGACCTGGTGCAGATTCGCCCCGCCTTTGGCGGCAACATCATGGCACAGATCGTCACGCCGACCCCGCGCCCGCAGTTTGCGACCGTCCGCTACAAGGTGATGGACGCGCCCGCGCGCCGAGAGGAAAAGCAGGGCGGGATCATCCGGCGCAAGGTGCCCAAAGCGGCGCTTGCTTCCCCGGTGCGGCACGTGTCCACCCAGCCGGTGCCCAAGGCCGCCAACATTTCCGACGCCGAGATCCTCGTCGTCGCCGGGCGCGGCCTGCAAAAGGAAAGCGACCTTGAGATGGTCAAGGAGCTTGCCGCGCTGCTTGGCGGCGAATACGCGGTCAGCCGCCCGCTGGTGGAAAAGGGATGGGAAACGAACCTGCGGCAGATCGGCCTGTCGGGCCGCACCGTGCGCCCCAAGCTGATCCTCACCCTGGGCGTCAGCGGGGCGATCCAGTTCACCGCCTGCATGAACGCGAGCGAGCACATCATCGCCATCAACAAGGACAAGGACGCGCCGATCTTCCAGGTGGCGCACGTGGGGATCGTGGGCGATCTGTACAAGATCGTTCCCGAGCTCATCGAATCTTTAAAGAAGGAGGGACGGCATGAAACCGTTTAAAAGAATAGACGCGCAGGATATCGAGGCGTTTGAGCTGATCATGCCCGGCCGCGTGTTTACCGGCGACGCGATCGTCGAGGACTACGACCACGACGAGATGACCGAGTACGGCCACTTTTTGCCCGAGGCCGTCCTTTTGGCCGAGTCGGCCGAGGAGATCAGCGCGGTGCTTCTGTACTGCAGCGAGCGCAACATCCCGGTCACGCCCCGGGGTGCGGGCACGGGCCTGTGCGGCGGCTGCGTGGCCACCGAGGGCGGCGTGGTGCTGTCCACCGAGCGCATGAACCGCGTGCTTGAGGTGGACGTCAAGAACATGGCCGCGACGGTCGAGCCGGGCGTTTTGCTGATGGAGTTCCCCAAGGCCCTGGAGGGCACTGGCCTTTTCTACCCGCCGGACCCGGGCGAAAAAAGCGCCACCATGGGCGGAAACGCCATGACCAATGCCGGCGGCATGCGCGCCGTGCGCTACGGCGTCACGCGCGACTATGTGCTCGGCATGGAGGTCGTGCTGGCAAACGGCGAAATCATCGAACTCGGCGGCAAGGTGGTGAAAAACTCCAGCGGCTACAGCTTGATCGACCTGATGGTCGGCTCCGAGGGCACGCTGGGCTTTTTGACGAAGCTGACCGTGAAGCTCATCCCCGAGCCCAAGGCCAACCTGTCGGTGCTCGTGCCGTTTGACGATCTGGACAAGTGCATCGAGGCGGTGCCGCGGGTGCTCGCCTGCGGGGAGCCGACCGCTGTGGAATTCATGGAAAAAGAGGTCATTCAGGCCGCGGAGGAATACCTCGGCAAGCAGTTCCCGGACAAAAGCGCGGACGCGTACCTGCTGGTGCGCCTGGACGGGCCGTCGCGCGCGGCGCTGGACCCGGCGCTGTCGGAGCTGACGGACCTGCTGCTGTCCCTGGGAGCCAAGGACGTGCTGCTCGCGGACACGGACGAGCGAAAGACCTCCATCTGGGACGCGCGCGGCGCGTTCCTGGAGGCCATCAAGGGCAGCACGCCGTCCATGGACGAGTGCGACGTGGTGGTGCCGCGCGACAAGATCGCGGCGTTTGTCAAAAAAAGCGTGGAGATCGGCAAGGAATTGAAGCTGCGCATCCGCTCCTTCGGCCATGCGGGCGACGGCAACCTGCACCTGTACGCCCTGAAGGATGAGCTGGAGACGGCCGAGTGGCGGGAAAAGTGCGAGCGGGTGATGAACGCGCTCTACGACGAGGCGCGCGCCCTGGGCGGTCAGGTGTCGGGCGAGCACGGCATCGGGCATGCGAAGGTGCCGTTCCTTAAAGAAACCGTGGGCGGCATCCAGATGGAGCTGATGCGCGGCATCAAGGCCGTGTTTGATCCGAGCGGCATTTTGAACCCCGGCAAGGTGGTCGGGTACGCGGAATAAGGAAGGCCGCAACAAGGAAAAGTGCCGGGACGGATGGGTTTATCCGCCTTCCCGGCGCTTTTGTTTGGGCAGCGCGCGCCTGTGAATAGGCCGGGTGATGGTCATCCTCCGTCGGGATTTGGCGCTCCAGCAAGAGCGCAAGGAGATGGCGGAGCACCCTTTCGGAACGGTGAGGTGGTATGACGGCGCGCATTCCTTCCTGTGCCGGGGAAAGGGGAAGGTATCCGCGCAAACCGCGATGAGCTATCTGGCATATGACATGCGAAGGGCGTTCCATATGTAGCAGCCAACATAAACTGGACATATTTGGGGATAAAATTTCTGCAAAGTATGCGATTGGAACGTTCTTCTGACGCCATCCTTGACAGAACCTTAAGAAATACTGAAGGGGGCATACCGACGGCGAAGAACTCATCAGCAACCCAAATTAGGTGTATAGTCCCAGATTGAGATGGGACGGGTCACGAAAGAAGGAAGAGGGATTTTCAGACCAGGCTTTGACAATGGACTCATATGGTGTCAACCCGTAGAGTGTCTTTAAGCGCTTGGCGAAATGGTAGGCGGCGATAAAAAGGTCCAGATGCTGCTGCAAATCATCCTGGTTCTGATAATAGTAACGATTCACTGTCGCTTCCTTGATCGTACGGTTCATGCGTTCGACCTGCCCGTTGGTCCATGGATGATTGGGTTTGGTAAGCCGATGTTCAATCCTGTTGGCCCGGCAAACCCGGCCAAAAGGGTGTCCGCGAAACATAGCGGTTGCGCCACCTTGGTTGTTCGGGAGATCCGCGAACTGGATGTTATTGTCGGTCAGAATGGCATGAATGCAATAGGATACGGTTTCGATTAGCGATTCCAAGAACATCCTGGCTGACGCCATCGTCGCTCTTTCATACAGCTTTGCCATGACAAACTTGGATGTACGGTCGATCGCCACGAACAGATGG
>CAZUIA010000154.1:0-7232 GCA_964620835.1 uncultured Oscillospiraceae bacterium | reverse complement strand
TCCGCCTCCGCCTGCGACGCGGCGCGGGTGTTAACGTACAGCTTGATCTTCGGCTCCGTCCCCGAAGGGCGCACGCAGACCCAGCAGCTTTGTTCCAGTTCAAAATACAATACGTCCGACGTGGGAAGCCCCATCGGGCGTTGGCTGCCTTCGCCGGTGCGAAGACCGCTCAGGTAGTCGCGCGTGGCGACCACGCAAAGGCCGGCGATCTGCCTGGGCGGCGATTGGCGAAGCGCGCGCATGATCTCCTGCATGCGCTTGACCCCGTCCTTGCCCGGCAGCGTGACGGACGTCACGCGCTCTACCGCGTAGCCGAATTCCGCGTAGATCTCCTGGAGCATGTCGTAGAGCGTCTTGCGCTGAAGCTTTGCGTGAAGGGCAAGTTCCGTCACCAGGAGCGAGGCGTTGACGGCGTCCTTGTCGCGCACGAACGTGGAGGAAAGGTAGCCGTAGGACTCCTCAAAGCCGAACAGGAAGGTGGATTCGCCCGTGTCCTCAAACCGCTGGATCTGCTCGGCGATGAATTTGAAGCCGGTCAGCGTGTCCACCATGCAAACGCCGTAGCGCTCGGCGATGGCGCGCGATAATTCCGTGGACACGATGGACTTGACCGCCGCGCCGTTTTCCGGCAGCGTGCCGAGCTCATGGCGGCTTTTGAGGATGTAGTGCAGCAGCAGGCAGCCGATCTGGTTGCCCGTGAGCAGCGTAAAGGCCCCGTCGGGCTTTCGGACGGCCACGCCGAGCCGGTCGCAGTCCGGGTCGGTGGCAAAGCAGGCGTCCGCGCCCTCGCGGTCGGCCAGCGCGATGGCCAGGCGGAAGGTATCCGGCTCCTCGGGATTTGGCACCGAAATGGTGGGGAAGTCGCCGTCCGGACATTCCTGCTCGGGCACGACCAGGAGGTTGGTGACGCCGGCTTCACGGAGCACCCGGCGCACCGGCACGTTGCCCGAGCCGTGCAGCGGGGTATAGACGATTTTGAGTTCGCCGCCGTGTCGCTTTAAGAGTTCCGGCCGCACCGACAGCGTTTTCACGCGCTCGATGTACGCGTCGTCCACCTCGGAGGGAACGTAGCGCAGCAGGCCGCTTTGAAGGGCTTTTTGCTCGTCCATGGGCAGGCACTCGCCGTAGGTGCGCGCGCGAATCAGCGAGAGGACCTCGTTGGCGCGCTCGGGCGGCATCTGCGCGCCGTCCTCCCAGTAGACCTTGTATCCGTTGTACTGGGGCGGGTTGTGGCTGGCCGTGATGACCACGCCCGCCACGGCGCCCAGGTGGCGTACGGAAAAGGACAGGACGGGCACCGGGCGAAGCGAGGGGAACAGCAGCGCCTGAACGCCGCTGCCGGCGAGCACAAGGGCCGCTTCCCTGGCAAATTCGGCGGACATGCGGCGGGAGTCGTAGGCGACGACCACGCCGCGCGCGGCCGCGCCGGGAATGCGGTGGATGTAGTCGGCAAGGCCTTTGGTGGCCCGGCGGACGTTGTAGACGTTCATGCGGTTCAGCCCGGCGCCCAGCACGCCGCGCATGCCCGCGGTGCCGAAGGAAAGCTCGGTATAAAACCGGTCCTCGATTTCTTTTTCGTTGCCCGCAAGCGAGGCAAGCTCCGAAACGGTGGCGGCGTCGGACGCAAAATCGCGCATCCAGGCCTCGTACGCTTCGCGGTAGCCCATGCCGATCCCTCACTTCCCGATTGGTCCAAATTCTTTCGTATCTGGTAGTATACCCCAAATGCGCGCAAAAGGCAATGTGCCCAACGATGTTCGAAAGGGCCTCCGTGCGCTCCAGCGCCTTACGCGGCTCGGCGGATGCCGCCACTAGACTCAGGACGCGAAAAAAGGACCGCCGCACCAAGCGCGTGCGGCAGCCCCTTTTTGTTTATGCGCCGCCCCCAAAACCCACATAACGCCCCGAAATTAGGCAGATACGGAACACCCGCTCCCCGGCGGGCCGTCAAGAAAGCGGCCGCGCGCCCCGCCTACCGGTCAATGCGCAGAACATTGCGCTCGTGCACGTAGCACGTCACCGTCTCGCCGAGCTGCAAATACCGCCGCTCGTGGTTGACGCACTCGATGTTCACCGGCACGCCGCCGCAGCGAAGCTGGTAGCGCATCACGCTGCCGAGCATCGAGCTTCGCACCACCTGGCCCGTCAGGGGCAGCCGGTTGTCGCCCGGCTCAAAATCGACGGCCTCGGGGCGGATCGCCACGACCTTGCCCACCTTTTCGACCGGACCTAATACCGTTTCCGCTTCCTCAGGGGTGAGCACGTTGTAGTGGCCGATGAAGCGCGCGACAAACTCCGTCTCCGGCCGCTTGTAGATTTCCTCGGGCGTGCCCTGCTGCTCGATGATGCCGCCGTGCATGACGCACACCCGGTCGGAAACGGCCATGGCCTCCTCCTGGTCGTGCGTGACAAAGATGGCCGTGATGCGCATGTCCTGCTGGATTTCGCGGATCTGCGCGCGCAGGCTCTGGCGGATCTGCGCGTCCAGCGCCGAGAGCGGCTCATCCAGCAGCAGCACCTTCGGCTCCATCACCAGCGCGCGCGCCAGGGCCACGCGCTGCTGCTGGCCGCCGGAAAGCTGGCTGGGCCGGTGGTTTTCCTTGCCGGACAGGCCGACCAGCTCAAGCATCTGCCTGACCTTTTTGTCCACCTCGTCCCGGGGCCGCTTTTGAATGGAAAGGCCGAACGCGACGTTCTTGGCCGCGGTCATGTTCGGAAACAGCGCGTAGCTCTGAAACACCATGCCCACCTGGCGCTTTCGGACGTCCACGTCCGTCACGTCCCTGCCGTCGATGGACACGCTGCCCCGGTCAATGCTGTTAAGCCCCGCCACGGCGCGCAAGAGCGTCGATTTGCCGCACCCGGAGGGCCCCAGCAGCGTCACCAGCTCGCCCTGCTCCACGTTGAGGTGGATGCCGCGAAGCACCACGTTGTCCCCAAAGCTTTTATATACGTCTCGAATCTCAATGTAGGAGCCCATCGAACCATCCTCCCGTCAAACCGCTTTTTTCTCTTTTTTGCCGCCGGACAGCTTCATCAGCGCCGCGCAGATGACCGTCAGGATGAACACGTAGATGACGACGATCGCGCTGGAAAGGTGCCCCGTCTGCTTCATGACCAGGTACAGATAGATCTGCACGGTTTCAAAGCTGCCGCCGACCAGCAGGTTGGCGACGACAAACTCGCCAAAGAGCGTCGAAAAGCTCAAAAGCGTGGACACCAAAATGCCCGGGGCAATGTTGGGCACGATGATCTTCAGGAAGGTCGTCCACGTGGACGCGCCGAGCACCCGCGCCGCCTCGGTGATGGGCACGATGTCGATGGCGTGCATGGCGTTGTTGATGCCCGAGTAGATCAGCGGGAGGATGAGCACGAAATAGGCGCCCGTCAAAACCGCCACCATCGGAATGCTGGTGCCGCCGTAGGTGCTGAGCAGCGCCGTCGCGTTGATGACGCCGGGGATGGCGTACGGCAGGAGCGTCAGCCCCTTCATCAGGTTTTCAAGGCGCGGGGTGAACGCCGCGATGGCAAACGTCACCGGCGTCATCACGAGGACCGCCGCGGCGACCGCGATCGCGCTGACGCCCACGCTGCGGCCGATGGCGGACCAAAAGCGCGCGGAGGTGAACATCTCCTTGTAGAACCTGAGCGTGTACGCCTCGGGCAGGACGGTGTTTGACCAGTTGGTCGCCAGCGAGTAAAGGCCCGTGATCACGAACGGCAAAAACAGGTACACCATCAGCAGGGCCACGATCACCTTGGGACCGCGGCTCTTTTTCGGCTTGCTCACGACTTCATCCCCCTTCTGCCGGCCATGCGGGAGGCCCAGTCGTTGAGGAGCATGGTCAAAATCAGCACGAACGCGAGCGTGATCGCCAGCGCGCTGCCAAGCTCCGGCTTGGTGCGGATGTCGCCGCTCATCAGCGCGCTGATGCGGATGGGCACGATGTTGTAGCTGGAGGACACCAGGTAGTACGCCGTGGCGTACGCACCCATGGCGTTGGCAAAGAGCACCGTGAACGTCGACAGGATGCTCGGCAAAATGGCCGGGATGCCGACCCGCTGCCAGAACTGCGCGCCGGTGGCGCCCAGGATGGACGCGGCCTCCTTCCAGTCCTCGCGGATCCCCCGGTAGATGGGGTACAACAGCATGATGCCGAGCGGCACCTGGAAGTAGGTGTAGGCGATCACAAGGCCCTGAACCGAATAGATGCTGAATTGCTTGGTGACGTCAAGCCCCATGAGCTTGAGCAGGGTGATGAACATGCCGGAGTTGCCGAGCATGAGCGTCAGGGCAAAGGCAAGCGGAAGGCCCGCGAAATTGCTGGTCATGTTCACGATCACGAGCAGGTTGCTCTGCGCCCTTTCGCTGCCGTAGCGGGTGATGGCGTAGGAGCAGAACAGCGCGATCAGGATGCCGTAGACGCTGGACTGAAGCGACAGGAGGATGGAGTTGACAAAGCTGACGCGGTAGAGCTTCTTGCTGAAAATCTCCGCGTAGTTTTCCAGCGAAAACCCGCCCGTCTTTTGGGCGGACAGCGAGGTGGAGACCAGGGAAACGACGGGAATGGCCATGAAGGCCGCGATGAGAAGCAGAAAAACGCCCATGGAGGTCAGGTAAAAACCGCCCAGCCGTCTTTTTTTCATGCGTGGAAAATGCCTCCTTGCCAGAGCGGATCAAGTGATCATAAAGGCGGGGCTGCCGCGCCGCCAAGCGGCGCGGCAGCCCCGAAAGGGAATGCGTCAGTTCATGTTGACGGCGACTTCCTCGGCCCACAGGGTCGGCAGCTCCGCCACGGTCGCGTCCCACGCGGCCAGGTCCGCGATCTTGTAGGTGTTGACGTACAGCGCGCTGTCGAGCACGCGGGCCTTGGCCTCCTCGGTCAGCTCCACGTCCTCGCGGATCGGGCGCGCATACCCAAGCGCCAGGTAGTTCTGCCCCGCGTCGCTCAGGATAACCTCGCGAACGAGCATCGCGGCATAGGGGTTGTTGGCGTACTTGTTGATGACGCTGGCATAGCCGGAGGTCACCGCGCCGTCGGAGGGGATGGTGACGTCAAAGCGGGCCGCGTCGATCTGGTCGCGGTAGCCCAGGGCGTTGAAGTCCCACACCACGGCGACCTCGATTTCGCCGTTTTCAAGGTTTGAGACATAGGGGTTGGAGGTGTTCAGGCGGCCTTCCTCGGCCAGCTTGGCAAACGCCTCCAGCGCCGGGGTCAGGTCCGTCTCATCGCCGCCCAGCGCCACGTTGCACGCCAGCACGCCGTAGTACGCCTGGGCCGCCTTCTCCACGTCGCCGATGCAGACCTTGTAGTCGCCTTCCAGCAGCTCTTTCCAGGAGGTGGGGGCCTTTTCGACGTTCTGCTTGTCCGTGATGAAGGCGGTGGTGCAGGTGTACGCCTCAATCCACAGGCCGTTTTCTTCCTTCGCCCAGTCGGGAATCGAATCCCAGTAGGAGGTCTTGAACGGCAGGAGCAGGTCCTGCTCGACCGCCACGGCCGTCATCGCGATGCCGATGTCCCCGATGTCGGCGTTGGCCTTGCCCTTGAGCGCGAACTGCGCCAGCTCCTCGGCCGAGGACATGTCGGTGTCGGACGTCTTGATGCCCAGGTCGCGGATGTGCGCCCACAGGTCCTTCCAGTTGGCCCACTCATCCGGCATGCCGACGCTGTACACCTGGCCTTCGGCCTTGGCGGCCTCCAAAAGCTCCTCAAAGCTCATCGCGGCGGCCTTTTGGGCGGCCTCGGCGTTGGAAGCTTCGTCCGCCAGCGCAAAGGACAGACAGCCGAGACAGAGCAGCGCGGCAAGCAGCAGGGATAGGGTCTTTTTCATGGGGGTAGCCTCCTTTGTGTGTGAGAAATGTGTTGTGTGACCATGGCTTCGTTCACCCGGATGCGATAGGGATACGCTGATGGCATTAGTATCTTATGCAGACCGTGTATTGTCAAGCGGTTTTGCTATCTGCTTACAAAAAGTTGTCGGGTTTTATACAAACGGCCTGAACGAAGGCTGTGATCTTGTCAGAGCATGGAATCGAAAATCTCCCTGCGCGGGGAGGGGATGACGCAGGTGGAGACGAGCAGCCCCTTTGCGGCCGCCGCTTTCGTGCCCGCGTCCACCGCGGCCTTAACGGCCGCCACCTCGCCTGTCAGCGACACGAACGATTTGCCGCCGATGCCGACGCCAAGCCGCGCCTCAATCAGCCTGACGTCCGCGGCCTTGGCGGCCTGGTCCGCCGCGACGACGGCCGCGGCGACGCTGAAAAACTCCATCACACCCAGGGCGTTGACCGATCCGGCGTCCGCACACCCGGACAGCGCGGGGATGACCTGGGGATCGAGGCTTGCGATGGTCAAATCGTCCACGAGGGCCTCCCGGGCGCAGGCGCGGCCCGCGTCCATGGCCGCGGCGACCGCCGCCACCTCGCCGGAGATGATCACCGTGTACTTGCCGGGACAGACCGTGCCCGCGCGCAGCAGCGCCACCTCCGCCGCCTTGAGCATCGCGTCGCCCGCCTCCACGCCGCGCGCGATGCTGCCAAGCTCCAAAAGCCCGAGCGACGTCATGCCGCTACACCTCCCTTTCGATCCAGACGCTTTCGTCCACGCGGGTGACGAGGCCCTCGACGCTCGCGTGCACGTCGGCGCCCAGCGCGCCGTCGTCCATGCATCCGACGGTCTGCCCCGCCATGACCCTGTCGCCCGCCGCGACGACCGGCCGGGCCGGCGCGCCGATGTGCTGCTTGAGCGGCACGCGCACGCGCGCCGGGGACACGCCGAAGGCCTCCGCCGGCACGGGCAGGTCGTACGCGGAAACGCCGATCTGCACGGCCAGGCGCTTGGCGGGTACCTGCCTGCCGTCCCGGGTCAGCTCCTGAACGGGGAGCAGCGTCTTGTCGGGCACGGTGCCCCTTTGGCGAAGCTCCGCCTTCATGCCCGCCTGCACGCGGCGCGGCGACAGGCCCATCGGGCAGGCGTACAGCTCGCAGATGCCGCACTCCATGCACAAAAGCGCCGAGGGCTCCGTTTGGCCCATCGCGAAGGCGCGCATCGCCTTGTGCGGGTAGAGCGCATGGCCGAGCAGATAGCGCGGGCACAGGTCCGTGCAATACCTGCACTGGATGCACGCGGCCTTGGCCCGGTTTTTCATGTGCGAAAGCGGAAGGCCCGCAAGCGCAACCAGCCGGTGATTTGAAGGCAGCACCAGCACGCCGCCGCAGGTCTTTGTGACAA
>CAZUIA010000153.1:0-7283 GCA_964620835.1 uncultured Oscillospiraceae bacterium | reverse complement strand
AAGCTTCTTTTTCGGCGACGGATCGGAGGAAACAATGCTGGCTGGCGTCGCCCCGCCTGCCAGCATTTTGAGGTTTTTCTGAATGTCCGCGGACGCGTCGTAATAATTTCCGCCCACCACACCCTCGCTGATCTCCCGAACCGGAAGGCCGACCGACGGCGTCGGCCCGGCGGCGGATTTGGGAGGGCTCGGGCTGGGCGTCGGCTGCAAGGACGCAAACCACGGGGAATCCGGAAACCGCTGGGCCAGCAACGACCGCGCGTTGGCGTAAAGGCCGGGGCCGAACAAATACAGCAGGGCCAACACCAGGACAAGCAGGACGGCGCGGCGGATCCACACGCCCGCGCGGCTGGGGTCGGCTTCCTTTTCTTCGGCCTTCAAGCTTTCAAAATTCCAGCCTTCGGGCTTCCAGGCAGCGGACGAAGCGGAGGGCTGTTCCGGTTTGGGCGCGGGGCGCTGGAAAGAAGTGCCGGGCACGGGGCCCGCGGGTGAAAACGGGTCGGCCTGGGACCATGGATCCTGCGCCGGGTGCGGCGCGACAGGCGGGACAAACCCGGCCGCCGGCGCTTCGCTTGCCGACGCGTGCGGCACGAAGGACGACGCGGCGCTTTCCGCCCGCCGGCCGCTCCGCCTGGCGCTGGGCTGCTCTTCGCCGGCCGGGCGCGCCGGATCGGGCGGCTGGGGCGGGATCTTGTCCGGGTCCTCCAGGAGGATCGCCGGATCGATCACCGTGCCCGGCTGGATGCGCCGCCCATAGCGGTGCAAAAAGCTCTGGATCGCCTCCATCAGCGTTTTGCCCGCATCGGAGTCTTCCAGCTTCTTTCGAAATTTCATCAGTGCCTGGATGTCCAAAACCGGCTCTTCCAGGTAGGTGATGCCCATGTACAGCCACATCGCGTAGCTGTCGTGGATCGAATCCTCCATCAGGGCATCCGGCACGTTGAACCATTTCTGCAGCAAATACATGCGCAGCAACAGTTCAATGGACCGATCGTCACCGCTTCCGTCCGGAACAAACGGACGGACGTAATCGATCCATTCCTGCCAGGGAATGATATAGTTCATCGTGCGAAGAAACTCTTCGCGTCCGGTGGTACGCCTTCGGATCGCGTACCCCATTTCGATGAGCATTCGGTTCTCGTTCATGGGCTTTTCGTCCACGCCCCTCATCGGATGAAGATGCCACTTCTCTTGAGAATCTCCATGGACAGAAAACGTCGCTATATGAGGAATCCTGGGTGGACTCGGGAGCAACGGTTCGTCTTTCTCCGCGCCGCCAAGAGCGCCTGCATCTGTTTCTGAAACAGATTACCACGACACACTGGGAACTGTCAAGATTTTCCAAAATATATTTACTTAAATGTGACGAGATTTTAACGAATAGCATACTTCTGACAGCTGATGCGCAGGACGGCTTCTTTTTTTGCGCTTTGGCGAGGCCGGCTTGCGCTTTCTCCCCCATCTTTTTTCGGCATCGCCGCGATATTTGATGGAAATCATCGTCGCTTCGCCGACTTACCGTATGGCCTAAATTGGGGGCGGTTTTCGCAAAAAGAATGCGCATGCCCGGTTGTTTTGTAAAACGCGTGCAGATCAGCATACGGTACGCGGCCGCGCTTCAAGGGCCGGCCTTTGAGGGGCGGCGGGGAAAGGCCGCGCCGTTCGGAAAAGCCGGGGTTCCTTTTTTCGAAATATACCGTAGCCATATCGGTTCGCTCTGCAGGCGCGAGGGAAAAGGATCGGCCAAGGCCCTACGCAAACACCGGGTCGCGCTCTGCGCACAAAAAGCCCTCGGCCGCGGCCTCGGCGCGAAAATCACGGTTGAAATGCATGACCGTGACCTTGCTTCGAAGCACCCTTGGCACCAGATCGCACAGCCTGGAAAACGGCAGGTGCGGCGGGTTCTCCGGGATCTTTCCGTCAAAGGCCATGGCGTCCACATACGCGTGCGCGATGCGTCCGTCCGAAAGCGCGGCGAGGATCTCCGCGGGTAGATGGTCCGCGTCCCCGCTGTAGTAGATCGTTTCCGCCCCGTCCCCGATCAGGTAGGAAAACGCCGTCATCGACAGGTGGCGCGCTTTGATCGGCGTGATGCGAAGGCCCGGCTCGTCCAGCGACGGCACCATAAGGTATTGGCCGTCGCTCGCCCCCATCAGCGAAAGCAGGGCGCGCGCCTGGTCGTCCGGGTGCACGAGGGTCAGCGGCTGCTTGAGCATCTGGGCCGCGTACAGGCACAGCGTGCCGAGCGAGCCGCAATGGTCTGCGTGTAGGTGCGTGAGCGCCACCACAATGCGGCCCTTTACCCTGCCGAGCAGCCCGGCGCGCATCAGGGCGGCA
Organism: uncultured Oscillospiraceae bacterium; assembly: GCA_964620835.1. GTDB lineage: Bacteria > Bacillota > Clostridia > Christensenellales > Aristaeellaceae > Avichristensenella. The sequence goes on along the minus strand of CAZUIA010000153.1, from coordinate 4,946 downwards.
AACACCGTTTCCCCACAGTCGATCAGGACCAGGTCGTCCCCCGTTTCAAACAGCGCGCTGTTGCTGCCCAGCGCGGGGTTGAACGCCGCGCCGGTGCCGATAAACCGTAGCCGCATGATCCTTCTCCTTCCGTCAGTTCGCGATCGCTCTTTTCGCGGCTTCCTCCGCCGTGGCTTTGTCGGAAACAAGCATCCAACACGCATAGGCTTCCCGAAAAATGAACCCCAGCTTTTGCGAAAGCCGGAGGGAGGCTATGTTCGCCGCGTCCCAGTAGGGCGTCAGATCGCGCGACAGCGTTTCAAGGACAAACGCCGCGCCCACGCAGGCGGCGTATCCTTTGCCTCGCGCATCGGGGTGGGTGTCGATTTGGATCTCATACCCGTCCGCATGGCGGCAAAAGCTCGTGCAGCCCGCCAGCAGCGCGCCGTCCTCGGACACGAGCGCGACGCCCAAGCCCTCTTTGCAAAACGCTTCGGGCGTTTCGAAGGCGCCGAGCTGGTCCTCCGACCAGGCGGAGGAAAGCGCCTGCCGAAGCAGCGCCTCGTCATATCGCCTAAGGCGCGTGCCGGGCGGGGGCGAAGCCAAGGCCCGCAGCTTGTCCAGATCAAAGCCCGAAGCACCGACCGAAAAGCCGTACCGAACGGTCGCAAAGCTGTCCCGCGACCAGGCGGCCAGCGCCGGGTGCCAGGACGGCGGCGGATTTGTAATCTCATACCAAGCGTGCCACCCGCGAAGGCAATCGAGCAGCCCCGCGGCCTGCCGCGCGTCACCCGCCGCAAACCCGATGCCCATGCGCGAAAGCGACAGGACCGCGGCAGTCGGCGCCCTTGCGTCGTCCGCGAACACGCGGGACGCCACAAGCCCTTGGCAGCACGAGCGCACGATCTGGCAATAGGGGCGGTCAAACAGGGGCAGCACGCACGCCTTTTCCGCGCCAAACAGCTCGATCATCTTTACAAATCCATCCCCGGATACAGGATGGTGGGCGCGACGCTTTCAAAGCGCAGCGTTTCAAACAGCGACAGGGCGTTGATGTTGCGCCGCCAGACTTCCGCGTTCAGGCTGCGGATGCCGTTTCGCAGCAGCACCTGCCCCGCGTACGCGCTCAGCGCCGTCGCGATGCCGCGGCGGCGGTACTCGGGCCTTGTGTAGATCATCTCGATGCGGCCCTCCGCGCCGTAGGCGGTGAGGACCATCTCCCCCAGCAGCTTTCCCTCCTGCCAGACGCCGTACACCGCGAACAGCTGCTCCTGCTGCAGGCGGTACAGCCAGTCCATGCCGCGCTCGGTCACCGAATACGCGTTCACGCGGCGCAAAAGGCCCTCCGCGTCGTCGCTGTTTTCCAGCAGCACAGGCGAAATCGCGCAGCCGACGGGCGGGTTGGGCATCCTGTCGGTATCCGACAGGATCCTGCGCATGCGCACGATCGCGTCGTCGTTGCGAAAGCCGTATTCCATGAAGGAGCGCAAAAGCTGCTGGTCGTGCGGCTTGCAGGGGGCGTACAGGCGGGCCGCCAAGCCGGGGTTTTGCCCGCGAAGCTGCATGGAGCGCGCGATCACTGCGCCCATCAGCATGTCAAAGGAACGCTCATCCTGCGCGCTGATGCTGATATAGTAGTTCAGGGGACGCTCCGGCAGCAAACCGTGGTTGATATATTCGACCACCGCCGCGCTCCCGCGCTTGACGCCCGTCTCATCCAGAATCTGAAAGGCGTTGTCGCGCGGTATGCCGGGATATGCGGCCGGCGGATGCTGAATCTGGGGCAAGCTGGCACTCTCCTACCGATGGGAAAATTCACCTTTTATTCTACCTGATCAAGCCGCGTCTGTCCAGCGCTCCCGTTCGCCGTTTTGCGGGCCGCTTCGCGCTTTTTCACAAGGCGGGGAAGCGGTCCCGCGCGGTCACGCCCCACCTGTCCACGATTTTTCCGCCCTCAGCGACGAGCGCGTACGGGTACAGCGCGCTGGTCGGGCATACGTGCGTGGGCACCACGAGCAGTAATTCCCCGATGGCCGGCACGGCCGTGCCCTTCGGCACGGAAAAGACCCAGTGCTCCTCGCTTTGAAAGAGCGGCTTCATCTCCTCATGGCCGACGATGAACCCCCGGTCTCCGGGGATGTCGCACGCGATGGCCTTGGACCCCAGATCCAGCGTGAACGTCCCCTCCGCCGGGTGGCTGATCACGCGCGTCAGCACGGCCGCGCCGGGCTCGAACACGAAATCGTCCCGGCCGACGGACTTTCGCGCGTCGGTGATAAAGACCGTGCCGGGCGTCAAAAACACGCCGTCATACTCCGCGTGGACGGGGAAGGACGGGGTGCTACCGACAACCAGAAGGTCGCAGGGAACGTTCGCTTTTTGGAGGCTTTCGCGCAGGGCGTGCACGGCCTGAATGCTCTCACGGGAAAGCTTCTTTCTGGTTTCAAGGTCCGGGTGGGCGTTGTTGCCGTCGTAGGCGTGCAGGCCGGCCATGACAAGGCCGGGAAGGGCGGCACACCTTTCGTACATTTCCTTCGCCTTTTCCAGCGAAACGCCGGTGCGGTGCATGCCCATGTCCACATCGAGCAGCGCGCGCGTAGTGAGCCCCTCTTGGACCGATGCCTCGGAGAGCTTTGAAAGCTGGGCCAAATCGTCGCCAATGGCGTAGAATCGGCTTTTCGGATACGCCTTTTGCAGGGCGATAAACTTAATCAGGTTCGGCCCGACGAGCGGGTAGGCCAGCAGAATATGCTCCGCGCCGCAGTCCGCGACCATTTTCGCTTCCAGAATCGTCGCGCACTTGAAGCGGCGGATGCCCATGGACTGCTGCAGGAGGATCATTTGGCGCATCTTGTGCGACTTGACGTGCGGCCACAGCCGGTCCACGCCGCCCGCCAGCGCGATGGCCTTTTGCGTGTTTTCGACGATGATTTCCTTGAAATAGATGAGCGACGGCGTATCCAGCTGCTCGGCGCGCTCGATTTCATAGCGCCTGGTGTCCATGGTCAGCGCCCCTTTCCGATAGCTCAAAGATGAACTCGATCTCCACCGAGATGTTGTTCGGCAGCGCGCTCACGCCGATGGCGGACCTCGCGCCCACGCCGTCCTCACCCAGCACGTCCAGCAAAAGCTGCGACGCGGCGTCGATCACCTTGGGCTGGCTGAAAAACCCGTCCGCGCTTTGCACAAGGCCCAGGATCTTCACTACGCCGGAAAGCCGGTTCAGGTCGCCCACATATTCCTGAAGGGCGGCAAGCGCGTTGAGCACGCACAGGCGCGCGGCCTCGCGGCCCTCCTCGAGCGTGCGCTCGGAGCCGACCTTGCCCGTGTACCGGGCAACGCCCTCCCATGTGGGCCCCTGGCCGGATACGTACAGCAGGTTCCCCTGCCGGCGAACGGGCTTGTAAATGCCGCCGCGCTTGGGCGCGGGCGGAAGCGTGAGGTTCAATTCGCGAAGTTTTGCGTATACGTCCATGGATTTTCCTCCTGTTTTCAAAAAATGGTCAGCCCTGCCGGGCCTTGAGCGCACGGCCCGGCAAAAGCCCGGTGAGAAAGCCGTCGCGAAGCACCGGCTTGCCGCCGACGATCAGCGTGCGGATGCCCTCAGGCGGGGTCAGCGGGCTGTCAAACGTCGCCCGGTCCGCCACCTTTTCCGGGTCAAACACGCAAATGTCCGCACGCTTGCCTTTTTCCAGCGTGCCGCGGTCCTTCAGCCCGTACAATTCCGCCGGGAAGGCCGTAAGCTTGTGCACGGTCTTTTCAAGCGGCATACCCCATTCGCGGGAAAGGCGCAGGATGCGGGGATAGGTGCCAAAGCCGCGCGGATGGCGGTATTCACCGTTTGGGATCGTATCGCTGCCGATGGTATAGCGGCTGTCCGAAAACAGGACGCGCTGGTCGTCAAACAGCCGCGCGCGCACCGCCTCGTCCTCGGGCTCGGTATCGTGGTAGGCGATTTCCAGCTCGTTTTCCAAGAGCAGCGCGATCACCGCTTCGGGAACGGAAAGCCCGCGCTCCGCGGCGATGTCCTCCAAGGTGCGGCCCAGGCAGGGGCTGAACGGGTCGCGCGCGGCGGAGATCACGCTGCCGCCCCATTCGGGCACAAAGACGGCGTAGCGCTTTTGGATGTCCTCGATCAGCCGCTCCCTGCACGCGGGGGAAGCCAGGCGGGAAAGGATCTCGTCCGCGCCGCCCTCCTGCGCCCAGCCGGGCAAAAGCATCAGCAGGTAGCTGGACCCGGCCAGGTAGGGGTAGAACTCAAAGGTAATCGCCGCGCCCTCCTTGAGGAGGCTTTCAAAAGGCGCGAACATCTCCTCCGGGTGGCCGACGGTTTTCGGGTACGCCGTTTTGTAGTGCAGCATGTGCAGCCGAACGCCCGTTTCGCGCACCACCCCGGCGATCTCGGCGAGCGGGTCAAACGAGGACCCGAAAAGGCTCGGCCGCAGGTGCACGCACAGCGGCGCGCCGCGGCGGGCCGCCACGCGGCACAGCTCGATCAGCTCCGCCTCGTCCGCGTATCCGCCGGGATAGTACGCAAGGCCGATGGAAAACCCGGCCGCGCCCTCGCAAAGCGCTAGGTCCAGCGCGTCCTTGGCCTTTTCAAGCGCCCCGCCCGTGAGCGGCGCGGCGGAAAGCCCCGTACCCGCCTGGCGCACCGCGTTGTGCGTGACGCACGCGGCCGCGTTCACCGCGCAGCCGTCCAGGCGCGAGAGGAACTCTGAAAAGGAGGACCACGGCGCAAGGTGCGCGCGCTTGTCGCCAAAAAGGCCCGCGTGCGTGCGCAGGCACAGGTCAAACAGCTCCGGCGCCATGGGCGCAAAGCCCACGCCGCACTGCCCCCCCACCACCGTCGAAACGCCCGAATAGACCGCGCAGGGGTGCTGCCGGTTGACCATCAGATCCAGTTCGCTATGCGTGTGGCAATCGATAAACCCCGGCGTCACGCAAAGGCCCGCCGCGTCGATCAC
>CAZUIA010000152.1:0-7426 GCA_964620835.1 uncultured Oscillospiraceae bacterium | reverse complement strand
TGAAGGCGCAATACCTGGTGGACCGGCCGCACGACCGCGAGGCGTTCCTTTCGCTCAAGGAGCGCACCCCCGCCCGCGTGGGCGCGGGCCGCGCCGGAGCGCGCTACCGCACCGCGACGATGCTCCGGTTCATGGCCGACCATGCCGCCGCGCAGGCCGCCGTGTTCAGCGACGTGGACGACGCCTTTCTAAGCGGCCTGGGGCTTTTGAAATACCGGACCGCCTGCGCCTCGCGCGACGAATTTCTCACCCGGCCGGACCTTGGCCGGACGTTTGCCCCTGAAACGCTGGACGAGATCCGCGCGAAAGCGGGTACCGGCAATCAGGTCCTGCTCTATCTCGCCGACGGGCTTTCGTCCAGCGCGGTCCGGGCGAACGCGGCGGACATCCTTCCGGTCATCCAAAAGGGGCTGGAGGGCTACGGCATCCGGGTCAACGCGCCGTTTTTCGTACAGTACGGCCGCGTGGGCGCCATGGACGCGCTGGCCGAGGCGCTGGGCGCGGAGGTGGCGTGCGTGCTCCTCGGTGAAAGGCCCGGCCTTGTGACCGCCAAGAGCATGAGCGCCTACCTTGCCTACCGGCCGACCGTGGGCATGCCGGAGAGCCGCCGCACGGTCGTGGCGAACATCCATCCGGGCGGCACCCCGGCGGTGGAGGCGGGCGCGCACATCGTGGACCTGATCCGCCTGATGCTCAAAGAACAAAAGAGCGGCGTGGACCTGCCGATCTGACGGGAGGGAGCGTATGCGCGGCGATCCGATCCGCTCAAGGGTGCTGGCCCGGCGGGTGATCCCCAGAGCGGACGCGCTGCTTCGCCAAAGGCTGGGGCTTTCGGCGGGCGAGCTGTCCATCGGCCTGATCACCTGCGACAGCGACGACGTGGGCTACACGGCGCTGGACGAGGCCACGAAAAAGGCCGAGGTGCGCGTGGCGTACGCGCAGTCGATGTACGCGGGCGCGGCGAACGCCAGCACGGCGCTTTCGGGCGAGTTTCTGGGCATCCTCGCCGGCGCGACGCCCGAGGAGGTCATAAGCGGGCTGGACGCCGCGGCGGCGTTCATCCGGGAGGGGGCCAGCTTCGTCAGCGCCAACGACGACGGGTCGGTCGTCTATTTCGCGCACTGCATCGCCCGCACGGGCACGTACCTAAGCGCGGCAAACGGCCTGCCCGAGGGCGCCCCGCTCGCGTACCTGATCGCCCCGCCGCTGGAATCCGTCTTTGGCGTGGACGCGGCGCTCAAGGCGGCCAGCGTCACGGTGGCGGCATTTTACGGCCCGCCGTCCCCGACAAACTTTGGCGGCGCGCTGCTGACCGGCTCCCAGTCCGACTGCCTGGCGGCCTGCCGCGCGTTCGCCGCGGCGGTCGAGGCCGTCGCAGCCAGGCCGCTGGAGTTCTTTTGATGCGGAAAGGGCGCGCGCTTTCGGTGGGGGTGCTGGCCAGGGTCCGGATTAATGGCGCATCCGCGCGTTTGTACAGGCTTTCACCGCGGTGGTGGAGATGTCCGGGGCGGCCAAATCGACGGAACCCATGTGACACCCCAAGGGGAATGCGCGCTTGCGGAGACAGCGTTGACGACGATCCGAATCAGTGGCACGGCCGCACGTTCCCACTTGCGTCCGCCGCGGCGGTCGCGATATGCGGCATGGCTAGGGCAGGACCAGGTCAGCTCCCGCGTTATGCACCGCTAACGTCTCCGGCGTTTCCATCTGGCGTATCCGCCCCCGGCCCGCCCGCGCGTTTGCGCCGGCGTCCGGCCTCCGGGATGGTTGTCCGGAGCCCCCGTAATTCACCAAAGGAGGAGTGCCCATGGCGACGGCGCTGGGCATGATCGAAACCGTCGGCCTCATCGGCGCGGTCGTGGCGGCGGACGCGGGGCTCAAGGCCGCCCGCGTGCGCCTGCTGGGCACGGACTACGTGCGCGGCGGGCTGGTGATGGTGCGCTTTGAAGGCGAGGTGGCGGCCGTGCGGGCGGCGGTAGACGCGGGCGCGGCGGCGGCCGAGCGCGTGGGCCGGGTGTTTACCCGCCACGTGATCCCGCGCGCGATGCCGGAAGTCGTGTGTATGCTGGCCAGCGACGTGTCCGTCGGCCCCGGCAGGCTGTACGCGGGCGGCTGCGCGAGCTGCGGCGGCTGCGAGGGCGGCCGGAGGGAACGCGCGGGCGCAAGATCCGCCGCTCCTCGCCCCTTGCCGCCGGATAAGCCCTTTTCCGCGTGGAAGGTGGTCGCCCTGAGGCAGTACGCGCGAAAGCTCCCCGGCTTTCCGCTGGCGCCCGGGGAGATCCGCTTTGCGACCAAGCAGGCGCTGCTGGACGCGCTCTCGCGCTGGCAGCTTCAAAGGGAGGAATAGCGCATGACCCTGGACCGTGACCTCTCGTCCGTGCAGGAGGTGCGCGACCTGATCCGCGCGGCGAAAAAGGCGCAGGCGGCCCTGTCGTCCCTCGGACAGGCCGAGGTGGACGCGATTGTCCGCGCGATGGCGGAGGCGGCGGAGCAAAACGCCGAAAGGCTTGCGAAAATGGCGGTGGAGGACACGGGTTTCGGCGTCGTGGCCGACAAGATCGTGAAAAACCGCTTCGCCAGCCGGACGGTGCATACGTCGATCAAGGACATCCGCTCCATCGGCATCATCCGCGAGGACGCGGAAAAACGGATCGTGGAGGCTGCCGTGCCCGTAGGCATTGTGGCCGGGCTGGTACCCAGCACGAACCCGACCTCCACCACCATCTTCAAGGCGCTGATCGCCGTCAAGGCCGGCAATGCCGTCGTCTTTTCTCCGCACCCGGCCGCGGTGCGGTGCATTTCGGAAACCGTGTCCGTGCTCACACGCGCGGCGTGCTCCGCCGGAGCACCGGAAGGGCTGATCGCCGCGATGACGCTGCCCACCCTGCCCGGCACGAACGAGCTGATGCGCCTGTCCGATTTGATCCTCGCCACGGGCGGCACCGCGATGGTAAGGGCCGCCTACTCGTCCGGCACGCCCGCCCTGGGCGTGGGGCCGGGCAACGTGCCCGCGTTCATCGAGCGCACAGCGGACATCCCGGCGGCGGTGCGCCGCATCCTGCTCAGCAAGACGTTTGACAACGGCACCATCTGCGCGTCCGAGCAGGCGATCGTGACCGAAGCCTGCATAAAGGGCGAGGTCATCGCCGAGGTGAAAAGGCAGGGCGGCTTTTTTCTCAGCGGCGACGACGCCGCCAAGGTGGCGCGGCTTATCCGGCATCCCGGCGGCGGCGACACTGTCAACCCGCGCATCGTAGGGCAGAGCGCGGCAAAAATCGCGGAAATGGCGGGCATCCGCATTCCGGCGGGCACGCGCGTGCTCCTTGCGGAGCAGGAGCACGTAGGCCACGATTACCCGTTCACGATCGAGAAGCTGTCGCCCATCCTCGCGTTTTTTACCGAGCCGGATTGGCAAAAGGCGTGCGAGAGGTGCATCGAGCTTTTAAAGTTCGGCGGCATCGGCCATTCGCTGGCCATCCACACGAACAACCGGGAGCTGGTGCGCACATTTTTGACGGCCAAGCCCGTCTCGCGCCTGATCGTGAACGCGGGCTCCACGCTGGGCGGCATCGGGGCCACGACCGGGATCATGCCCTCACTGACGCTGGGCTGCGGCGCGGTCGGCGGCTCGGCCACGAGCGACAACGTGACCGTGACGCACCTGTTCCAGATCCGGCGCGCCGCATGGGGCCTTCGCGAGCAGGAGGCCCTGACGGACACCCTGCCCAGCCAGCCGCCCGCGCCTTTGCCGGCGGACGACCCGGCGCATATCGAGCGCATTGTGGAGGCCGTGCTGCGCGAACTGCGCGGCTTGCAATAGCCCATTCCATTACGACAATATAGGTTCAAAGGAGGCACACCAACATGACGCGGGACCGGGAAAAAATCGCCCTGGGGATGGTGGAAACGAAAGGCTTGGTGGGTTCGATCGAGGCGGCGGACGCGATGGTGAAGGCCGCGAACGTAACGCTCATCGGCAAGGTGCACGTCGGCGGCGGCTTGGTGACCGTCATGGTGCGCGGGGATGTCGGCGCGGTCAAGGCCGCGACGGACGCGGGCGCGGCGGCGGCGCAGCGCGTGGGCGAGCTGGTGTCGGTGCACGTGATCCCCCGGCCGCACGAGGAGCTGGAGGGCATCCTGCCTCACCTGGAAATGCCGGAATGACCGGACGATAGGGAGGACTTTCCATGGATATGATCGCCCTTGGCATGATTGAAACGCGCGGCCTCGTCGCCTCCATCGAAGCGGCGGACGCGATGGTGAAGGCCGCGAACGTGACCCTGATCGGCAAGGTGCACGTGGGCGGCGGGCTGGTGACGGTGATGGTCCGCGGCGAGGTCGGCGCGGTCAAGGCGGCCGTGGACGCCGGCGCGGCGGCGGCCGAGCGGGTCGGCCATCTAGTGTCGCGGCATGTGATCCCGCGGCCTCACGAGGAGGTCAACGGCATCCTGCCGACCATGTGACGGGCCGCGCGAAGCATGCCGTAGCCGTACGGGCAGCCGGTGGCGAAGGGTGCGGCGCCCGGCTTGGTGGCGCATCCGCCCGTTGATGGGCCTCTCGCTGTGCGCATGCTTGCGCCCGAAAAGCGGAATATCTGTCGGTTTTTGGCTGGGAGTGAATCCGAAAGGATCGGTCCGGCAGGCGCGCAAACCCGTCTGCCCCATGCCCGCAGGATGCCGGTTTCAAGCGCGGCATTTTTCGCTTTGCACATACCGGGACATATCGCGATCGGCACGATCGCAGCGATTGCCGCGGATACAGGAGCAAGAATTCCGAGGGTAGCCTGTGTTTGCTCGGCAAGCATGCAGCTTGTGCGTTCTTTGGGAATATCGCGACCGGCATGATCGCATGCCCACCCCCGCCGCGCCCCACGCATTCCCCACGAAAGGAGCCAGCCATGCGGTTCATCACGGAACAGGAGCTTCGCGACGCGTTCGCGTCCGGCGTTCCCGAGCACTACGCGCCGCCGGGCGGCGCCAGGCTGACGCCGGCCGCGCGCCAATACCTCATGGACCTTCGGCTGCTGGTGCCGCAGGGCCGCAATCAAAACGAAAAACCGCCGAAGCCCAGCGACAAGCCGGAGGACATGACGCACCTTTCCGCCGCGGAGCTGGTGCGAAAGGACCACCCCCGCATCGCCCTGCGCGGCAAGCTGGATTCGCTGGAGGCGGACATCCTGCTTTTGCAGATCGAGGCGGCAAGGCTCCAAAGCCCGGCCATGGCCGGCCGGCTGGGCGAAGCCCTGGACCTTGTGCGCCGCATGATCGCCACGGATTTTCAGCAAGCGCCGCTGGGCGAATGGACGCTGGACGGCATGACGCCGGCCGAGGTGCGCGCCGCTTCCCACAACCCCAGGCGATACCTGCCGGAAGGCCACGTGCCGCCCAGGGCGGAGCACGGCGAGCTTGCCGCGCGCCTGAACCGCCTGAGGACCTCCGCGCGAGAAGCCGAGCTGCACGCCGTCGCGGCCTATGCGCCGCCGTACGCCGCGGGCTGCCAGGAGCGCATTCTGGCGCTGAACCGGCTGTCGAGCTATTTCTACGTGCTCCAATTGCAGGCCATTGTCGCCTCTGGGGAGGGATAGGGTCATGGAAAGAGCGGAAATTGAAAGGATCGTGCGCGCCGTCGTCGCGCAGGCGCGGGAGGCCGGTGCTCCCCCGTGCTCCGATAGCTTTCACGTGCCCGTCGAAACCTCGGCGCGGCACGTGCACCTGTCAAAGGAGCACGCCCTGCGCCTTTTCGGCACGGATGCGCTGGAAAAGGAGCGCGACCTGTCGCAGCCGGGGCAGTTTGTGGCCAAGTGGCGCGTCCGGCTCATCGGACCCAGGGGCGTGCTGGACGGCGTGGCCGTGCTCGGCCCGGTGCGCGGCCGCACGCAGGTGGAGCTTTCGCGCGCGGACGCGCGCCTGCTCGGCGTGGACGCGCCGCTTCGGCTGTCGGGCGACCTTGCGGGCGCGGCCGCCCTGCACATCCAAGCAGGCGGGGCGATCGTCGAGGCAAGCGCCGCCATCGTCGCCAAGCGCCACCTGCACCTGACCCCGGCGGATGCCCGGCGCATGGGCCTTGGCGACGGCCAGACGGTATCCGCCCGCATCCTGGGCGAGCGGCCGCTGGTGCTGGAGGACATCGCCGTGCGGGTGTCGGACCGGGCGGCCACGGCGCTGCACATCGACACGGACGAGGCGAACGCCTCCGGGGCCGCCAAGGATACGGCTTGCGCCCTGCTTGCTTGCTTCCAGCCGCCGGCCGAGCCGGCCGAGTCCCCGGAGCCGGCGCCAGAACGCTTTGAAGGAAAGCTCATGACCGAGGCCGACGCGCGGCGCCTTGTCGGGTCCGGGGCGCGAAGGGTGCTCCTAAAGCGCGGGCAGCTTATCACCCCGCTGGCGCTGGACGCGCTGCGGGCGGGCGGCGTAACGGTCGGGCGGGAGGAAACGACATGATCATTGCAAAGGTGGTCGGCAACATCTGGGCGACCCGCAAGGAGGAATCGCTCGTCGGGCGAAAGCTGATGATCGTTCAGCCCACGCGCCTTGGCGGCGAGCCGGTCGGGGAATGCATCGTGGCCGTGGACGCGGTGGACGCGGGCATCGGCGAAATGGTGCTTGTCGCCACGGGCAGCTCGGCGCGCCGAGCCGAAGGGCAGACGGATTCGCCGGTGGACGCGGCCATCGTCGCGATCATCGACATCCACGAGGTCAACCGCGCGCAGGAGGCCCGCCATGGATGACGCCCTTCTTCTGCTTCGCCTGGGCGGCGTGGTGGGCGGGGGCGGGGCCGGGTTTCCCACGTGGAAAAAGCTCGAGGCGCGCGTGCAGACCCTGCTCATCAACGGCGCGGAGTGCGAGCCGCTCTTGAAAAGCGACCAGTACCTGATGCTGCGCCGGGCCGAGGCATTGGTGGAAGCCGCGGCCGCGCTGAGGAAGATCGCGGGCGCGGAGCGGGTGATTCTCGCGCTCAAAGCGCACTACGAGCCGCAGGCAAAGGCCCTGCGCGCGGCGATCGCGGCAAAGGGCGGGCCGCTTTCGCTGTGCCTTTTGCCCTCAGTCTACCCCGTGGGCGACGAGCAGGCGGTGGTGCACGCCGCGACCGGGCGCATCGTGCCGCCCGGCTCGCTGCCGGGGAGCGTGGGCTGCACGGTGGTGAGCGTGTCCACGGCCCTCAGCGCCTGGGACGCGCTGCACGGCACGCCGGTCACCAGGCGGCTTTTCACGGTCGCGGGCGAGGTCGGGCGGCCGGGGCTGTACGACGCCCCGGTGGGCACGTCCGTCGCGGACGTCCTCGGCGCGGCCGGGGGCGCAAAAATCAAGGATGTCGCCATCCTGCTGGGCGGGCCGATGATGGGCGAATTGGTGAAGGACCCCGAGGGGGCCTTTGTCACAAAGACCTGCGGCGGCGTGCTGGTGCTGCCTTCAAATCACCGGCTGGT
>CAZUIA010000151.1:0-7430 GCA_964620835.1 uncultured Oscillospiraceae bacterium | reverse complement strand
AAAAAATGGTCCGTCACCACGATGCCGTGATACCCGGCGTCCTTGTAGGCGGCGACCATCTTCGCCGCGGGCGAGCGGGCGCACCGGCTCGTCTCCGAGGTGTGCATGTGGGTTTCCCAAAGATATTCGGTCATCAAAGCCTCACTTCCCTTCGCGGCAGATACGCAAGCTTGCCCGCCGGGCGCGCGCTTTCAAACAGCGTCAGCGATCTAACCCAAAAGGACGCCTCCGGCGCGCGGATGTTCGGCGCGTCCGGGGGCGGTCCCGCGTCCCTGGCCAGGGTGATGTGCGCCTTGAATGGCTTTTTGTCAAACGGGACGCCCTGCGACGCAAGCGCTGCCCGCAGGCGGCCGGCAAGCAAAAAAAGCGCGCGGTCGTCTTGCAGGCCGCGCCAGAGCACGGTTCCAAACGAGCCGACGCCGCCCAGCACAACCTGAAACGGAGGAACGCCCTTTGCCGCGTCCTCCATGGCCGCGAGGATCCGGGGCAGGCTGTGCTCCCCCGTTTCGCCGAGGAACGCCAGCGTGATATGGTACAGCGACGGGTCCAGATACCGCCCGATCACGCGGGCGGAAAGCGCGCGGGCCGTCTCCCAAAGGGCCTGCCGGGCCGCTTCGTCCACCGGCACGCCCAGAAACAGGCGCGTCATTCGATCGGCTCGCCCGCTTCCACCCGCGCGATCATGGTAACGCGCCGCTCGTGCCTGCCGCCCTGAAACTCCGTTTCCAGGAAAAACGAAAGGATCATTTTCGCCAACTCCGCGCCGGTCACGCGCGCGCCCATCGCAAGCATGTTCGCGTCGTTGTGCGCGCGGGCCATCTTGGCCGAATAGCAGTCCCCGCACAGCGCGCAGCGGATGCCCTTCATCTTGTTCGCCGCCAGCGAAACGCCGATGCCCGTGCCGCAGAGCACTACACCCCGGTCGCATTCGCCGATTTGCACCAGCCGCGCCGCCCGCGCGGCGAAGACGGGATAATCGCCCGCCTCACCGTCAAAAATGCCCACGTCCCGGCAGGTATGCCCCAGGGATTCCGCCAGGGCCATCAGTTCCTTCTTCAATTCTCCCGCCGTATGGTCGCAGCCAAAGGATATGCGCATAGGTCCTCCTTCGCCGTATGAAAAATCAGGCTCCTTCCCAGTATACCCCGATTCGCCGTTTTTTTCAACGCACTTGCCCTATCCGGGCGATGGGTGTATACTTCCAGGCAGAAAGTGGAACGGGAGGATCGGTATGGCAGGGCAATTGGAAGGGCTTGTAACCGTTTTGACCGGCGGCGCGCAGGGGCTTGGCGAGGCGCTGGCGATGCGCCTTTCGCGCGAAGGGAGCCGCGTGGTGATCGGGGACATCAATGAAAGCGCCGCGGCGTCCGTCGCGCGGCGGCTACCGGACGCGATCGCCGTAGGGGTGGACGTGACCAACTTTGCCCAGTGCGAGGCCCTGGCAAAGGCAGCCGTGGACCGGTACGGCCGCATCGACCGGCTGATCGCCAACGCCGCCATCGTGCTGTCCGGCCCCGTCACGGAGCTGACGGGCGAAAGCTTCCAAAGGGTGTTAAGCGTCAACCTTTTGGGTTGCTTTCACACCATCAAGGCGGTGGTGCCGCACATGCTCAAGGCGGGCGGCGGGGCGATCGTGCAGATCAACTCCAAGAGCGGCAAAAAGGGTTCGGCCCGAAACAGCGCCTACGCGGCCAGCAAGTTCGGCGGCATCGGGCTGGTGCAGAGCCTCGCGCTGGAGCTGGCGGAGCAGAACATCCGCGTCAACGCCGTGTGCCCCGGCAATTTGCTCGATTCCCCGCTGTGGGTCAATTCGCTGTACGATCAGTACGCGCGCAACCAGGGCATCACGCCCGAGCAGGTGCGGGAAAAGTATATCCAGCAGGTGCCGATGAAGCGCGGCTGCAGCTATGAGGATGTCGAAAACATCACCATGTTCCTTCTGTCGGACGCGTCCTCATACATGACGGGGCAGGCCATCAACGTCACCGGCGGCCAGCAGATGAATTAAACGCCCTTGGATACAAAGGAGTACTATGCAAAACATGCTCGCGACGCTGCTTTTGATGGCCCTGTGCCTTTTCCCCGCGACTGCCCTTTGCGAACAGCCCGCGCCGGAGGCCTCGCCGCCGCAGGCGTCCGAGGAACCCGCCGCGCCGGAGCATACGCCCGCCCTGCCGGAGGGAAAATGGATGGTGTCGGGCGACGACCAGTGGTTTTGGATGCTGGAAGGCGATACGGAGCTGACCGAAGCGCAGCGGATGGCCGCCGCGCAGGAGGGCATCCCGCAGCTGGACGGCACGCTGCCCGCCGGCACCTCGCTGTCGCTTTCGCAGCTTGCGCTGCTGTACCCGGGCGTGGAAGCCGCGCCCTCCCAGCCGAAGATCACGCCGCCCGTCGAGCAGTTTTCGCTGACCGGCGAATGGTTCTACGGCGCGGACGGCGTGCTCTATTACCGCCACGGGGAGGGGTATCGGGACATGCCGATGGACGAGGTGTTTCAGGCGCTGGGCAAAAAGGCTGTGCCGCAGCGCGGGGAAAAGACGATCTACCTGACCATCGACGATTCCCCGGGGCCGTATACGATGGACCTTCTGGCCGTGCTGAACGCGCTGGACGTGAAGGCCACGTTCTTCGTCGTGGGCGCGTACGTGCGCCAGTTCCCGGTGCAATTGAAGGCCATCCACGACCTGGGGCACGGCATCGCCAACCATTCCTATTCGCACGACGCGGCCATTCTCTCGGCAAGCTACCGGTCCTGCCTGAGCGATTTTCAAAAGTGCGAGGAGGCCGTGGCGCAGGCGCTGGGCTTTCCGCTTTCGATGCCCATCCTGCGCGTGCCTTACGGCGCGTCCACCCTCCCGGTTTCCTTCCGCACGCAGCTGCAAAAGGACGGGTATCTCTGGATCGACTGGAACGCGCTCAACGGCGACACCGAAAGCGCTGTCAACAGCGACAAGGCTTCGCTGGAGCGCGCGTTTTCCACCGCCGGCCGCTATGACGGAACCGTCGTTTTGCTGGTGCACGACGGCAAAAAGCGCACCATCCGCACCCTGCCCGAGCTGGTCGCGCATTTTCGCGACCTGGGCTACGAGTTTCGGGTGCTGACCCCGGATGTCGGCCGCATCGACGGGGTGCGCATGGGCCTTCCCAAATGAACGCTGGAAAAAGAGGAGGGGATCACGATGAAGACGACCGCCGTTCGAATGTACGGCAAACAGGACCTGAGGCTGGAAACGTTTGACCTGCCGCCGATTCGGGAGGACGAGATCCTGGTGCGCATCGTATCCGACAGCATCTGCATGTCGTCCTACAAGGCGGCCGAGCAGGGCGCGGCGCACAAGCGCGTGCCGGACGATGTCGCGCAAAACCCCGTCATCCTGGGCCACGAGTTCTGCGGCGACATCGTGGAAGTCGGCGCGAAATGGCGGGACCAGTTTTCCCCGGGAGAGAAGTTCGGCATCCAGCCGGCGCTCAACTACCGAGGGAGCCTGAGCGCGCCAGGATATTCCTACCCGCACCTGGGCGGCAACGCCACCTACGGCATCCTGCCCAACGAGGTCATGGAGATGGGCTGCCTGTTGCATTACGACGCGGACGCCTATTTTTACGGCTCCCTGGCCGAGCCGATGAGCTGCATCGTGGGGGCGTTCCACGCGCAGTACCACACGCGCCCCGGCATCTACCGGCACGACATGGGCATCCGCGAGGGAGGGAACCTCTCCATCCTCGCGGGCGCAGGGCCGATGGGCCTTGGAGCGGTGGACTACGCGCTCAACGCGGACAGGCGGCCTTCGCTGCTCGTCGTGACCGACATCGACGCCGCCCGCCTTTCGCGCGCCGCGTCCATCTTTTCGGTCAAGGACGCGGAGGCGAAGGGCATCCGGCTCGTCTACCTGAACACCGCCGCCTTAAAGGACCCGATCGGGGAGCTTCGCGCGTTGACCGGGGACGACGGCTATGACGATGTGTTCGTCTTTGCGCCGGTTGCGTCGCTCATCTCGTCCGCAAGCGCCATCCTGGGCCGCGACGGGTGCCTCAACTTCTTTGCCGGCCCCACGGACCCCGCGTTTTCCGCGCCGATCAACTTCTACGACGTGCACTACAACGCCGCGCACCTGGTCGGCACGAGCGGCGGCAACACCGCCGACATGATCGAAAGCCTGGAGATGACCGCGGCCGGCCGGCTGAATCCCGCGTGCATGGTGACGCACATCGGCGGCCTGAACGCGGCCATCGACACGACGCTGAACCTGCCGAAGATTCCCGGCGGCAAGAAGCTGATCTATCCGCACATCGACATGCCGCTCACGGCCATCGACGATTTTCAAAAGCTCGGCGAGCGGGACGCGCGCTTTGCCGCGCTTTTTGAAATCTGCGACCGCCACGGCGGGCTATGGAACGCGGAGGCGGAAAAGTATCTGCTTGGCGGCGAGAGGGCCTAGCCAAAACATACAAACGAACCGGGGTTGCCGGCACCGAAACGGCAGCCCCTTCTTTTGTAAGGCTTTCCCGGCCGCGCCGCCGCGCCCTCTTTTTGTCATTGCATGGCCATGGGATGCGTGGTATAATATCGGGAGATATGGATACGAACACCAATTCGCATGGAGGCGATCGGTCCGTGGAAGAGACTGTCGGGATGGTATCGCTGGGCTGTTCGAAAAACCGCGTGGATAGCGAACAAATGCTGGGGCTGCTGAGCAACTGGGGATACACCCTCGTCAAGGATCCGGCGAAGGCCGACATCCTGATCGTCAACACCTGCGGGTTTATTGACCCGGCCAAACAGGAATCCATCGACACGCTGCTGGAGATGGCCGAATACAAAAAGACGGGGCGCTGCCGGCTGCTGGTGGCCACGGGCTGCCTTGTGCAGCGGTATGCCGACGCGCTTTACGAGCAGATGCCCGAAATCGACGCGCTGATCGGCGTGAACGAATACCCGCGCCTAAAGGACACCCTGTCGCAGGCAAAGCTCGGCCGCCGGCCCGTCGCGTGCTCGCGCGCGCAGGACGTGTTCGAGGCGCCGCGCGTGCTGACGACCCCCGCGTTTTCCGCCTTCATCCGCACCGGCGACGGGTGCGACAATTGCTGCACCTACTGCGCCATTCCGCTCATCCGCGGCCCCTACCGCTCGCGCAGCTACGCGGGCATCCTCGCCGAAGCCAGCGTCCTCGTCGCGCGCGGGGCCAGGGAGATCACCTACATCGCCCAGGACACCACCCGCTTTGGGGACGACCTGCCCGAGGGCAAGGGGCTTGCCGACCTGATCCGGGACACCTGCGCCATCGAGGACGTGCGCTGGGTGCGGGCGCTGTACTGCTACCCAAGCCGCGTGGACGACAAGCTGCTCGACGTGCTCGCGGGCGAGCCCAAGGCCTGCCGGTATCTGGACCTGCCGCTGCAGCACATCGACGCGGACCTGCTCCAAGCGATGAACCGCCAGGGCACGCCGGATGAAATCCGAAGCCTGCTTCGCCGCGCCCGCGAGCGGGGCATCACCCTGCGCACGACGATGATCGTCGGCTTCCCCGGCGAGACGGACGACGCCTTTTCGCGGCTGCTTGACTTCGTGGAGGAGGCGCGGTTTGACCGGCTGGGCGCGTTTGCGTACTCCGTGGAGGAGGACACCGCCGCGGCGTCCATGCCAAACCAGGTGCCCGAGGAGAAAAAGCGGGAGCGCCTGGACCGCTTGATGCGCCTGCAGCAGCGCATTTCGCTTGAAAACAACCGAAAAAGGGTCGGCACTGTTGTCGAGGCCCTGATTGACCGGGTTGAGGACGGCGTATACGTCGCCCGGTCCGAGCGCGAGGCCCCGGAGGGGGACGGCGTGCTGCTGCTCTCCTCCGGCCGTCCCCTTTCGCCCGGCGATTTCGTGACGGCGCGCATCACCGGCGCGAAGGCCTACGATCTGACGGGAGAAGCGCTATGACCAAATTCCGGCTGCCGATGAACCTCCCCAACCGCATCACCATCGCCCGCATCCTGCTCATTCCGGTCTATCTGGTGCTGATGGCCGTGATCCGAACGCCCCGCAACATCCCCGCGGCCGCGGTGTTCCTCATCGCTTCGGTGACCGACCTGCTGGACGGCCAGATCGCGCGAAAGCGCGGCCTGGTCACGGATTTCGGCAAGTTCATGGACCCCATCGCCGACAAGCTGCTCGTGCTTTTGCCGATGATCCTGCTTGTGTCCACCGGCGGCGCGATCGACGTGTGGGCCGTGGTGATCATGGTCGCGCGCGAGATCATCGTCAGCGGGTTCCGGCTGGTCGCCGTTTCCAAGGGCATCGTCATCGCGGCGGACTGGTCCGGCAAGATCAAGACCGTTTCCCAGATCGTCGCGGTGCTGCTGCTCACGCTCGATTTTTCGCTGGGCTGGTATGCGGCGTGGTTTGCCGCCATCCTTTCGGCCTGGTCCGGCGTTGAGATTCTCGTGAAAAACCGCCGTGTGCTCGAGGAAACCGTATGATCGCGGAAATCGTCTCCATCGGCACCGAGCTGCTGATGGGCCAAATCGTCAACACCGACGCGCAATACATCGCCCGCCGCCTGGCGGAGGCGGGTGTCACGCTGCACCACCAGACGACCGTGGGCGACAACCCCGGGCGGCTTTTGGAGGCGATCGAGATCGCCCTTTCCCGCGCCGACGTGGTGATCACCACCGGCGGGCTGGGCCCCACGGCGGACGACATCACCAAGGAGCTTTCGGCCAAGGCGCTGGGCCTTCCCATGCGGCGAAACGCCGAGGCCGAGGAGACGGTGCGCGCGTGGTTTTTAAAAAGCGGCCGTCCCATGACCGAAAACAATCTGCGCCAGGCGGACTTTGCCGAGGGCGCCATCCTCCTTGCAAACGGTTACGGCACCGCGCCCGGCTGCATCGTGGAAAAGGACGGCAAGGCCGTCGTCCACCTGCCCGGCCCGCCGCGCGAGCTGATCCCGATGTTCGACCGGAGCGTGATGCCCTACCTGGCCTCTCGCAGCGGGGCGGTCATCGTGTCCAGGTACCTGCGCATCTTCGGCATGGGCGAATCCATGGTCGAAAGCCGGGTCAGGGACCTGATGGAAACCGCCGAAAACCCGACCCTCGCGCCGTACTGCTCCACGGGCGAGGTGCAGCTTCGCCTGACGGCGCGCTGCGCCCGTCCGGAGGACGCCGCGCCGCTGCTTGACCCGCTTCAGGCCGAGCTGATGCGGCGGCTTTCCGAGGTGGTCTACGCCGTGACGGACGACCCGTCCTATACCCTGGAGCGGGCCGCCGTGGAGGCGCTGCTGTTGCGCGGCAAGACCGTCGCTACGGCGGAAAGCTGCACCGGCGGGCTGATCGCCTCCAGGCTGATCTCCGTGCCCGGGGCGTCCGGCGCGTTTGTGGAGGGGTGCGTCCCCTACCAAAACGAGGCCAAGGTGCGCGCGCTCGGCGTTTTGGAGCAGACC
>CAZUIA010000150.1:0-7447 GCA_964620835.1 uncultured Oscillospiraceae bacterium | reverse complement strand
CCGAATCCTTTCCCGTTGACAAACCTCAGTTTGTCAACGGTCCGCGCGCTAGCGCGGCCTAATTCCATGTTCAATGATGAACAGCGTTTTTTGGCAATGGTCGCGAATGTTCGCCATGGTGAACTGGCTGTTGACGCTCTGGAAGATGAAGATATCCGTCACAAAGTGCACGCACAGATCCGCCAGGCTGGACGTGTCCACCTCATGGCTGATCAGCCCGCGCTCCTTGTCATACTCGATCCCGATGAGAAAGGTTTCCTTGTAGCGGTTTTGCAGGCGCTGGATCAGTCCCCGGGAAATGCCCAGCGCGTTGCTGTACAGCTGCTGTCCCAGGGCAATGTGCGTGGGGTGCTGTAAAAGATACTCGCTGTCGCGCAGGTAAAACTCGCTGAAAAATTCCAGAAACGGCGCTTTCTTGTACAGCTCATAGGCGGGCTTCACATACTCGGACCGGCGCGCGCGCAGGGTGTCAAACACGAAGGTATACAGGTCTTCCTTGTCTTCAAAGTACTGGTACAGGCTGCCGCGCGAAATGCCCGCGTCCTTGATGATGTTGGACAGGTTCGCCTCCTGCACGTTTCGCACGCCAAACTCCTTGACGGCGGCCTCCAGGATGCACTCCCGCTTTTCTTCGGAAAGGTGATGGAACGTGTGCGTTGGCATAATACCCTCCAAGCTTCCTAACGATGCAGCGATTATACCGTATTCCTTGAACGAAAGCAAACGCCCCGCCGGAAAATACCCCCGAGGACGCACTGAAAAGGAGGTCTCCCCATGAAAAAGATCTATATCGCAAGCGCCAGGCGCACGGCCATCGGCAGCTTCAACGGCGCCCTGTCCCCCATTTCCGCCCCCGACTTCGCCGCCGAGGTGATCAAAGCGATTCTCGCCGAGACGGGCGTTCCCGCCGGTGACATCGCCGAGGTGGTCGTCGGCAACATCCTGCCCGCCGGGTGCGGCCAGGGCGTGGCGCGCCAGGCGGCGATCCGGGCGGGCATCCCCATCGAGGTGCCCGCATATGCACTGAACATGGCCTGCGGCAGCGGCATGAAGGCCGTCATGCTCTGCTGCGCCGCCGCGCAGGCGGGCCTTGGAGACGTCTTCATCGCCGGCGGCACCGAGAGCATGAGCCGCGCCCCTTACCTGCTTTCGGGCGCGCGCAAGGGCCTCGGCCTTGGCAGCCAGCAGTTGGTCGACCACATGGTCTTTGACGCCCTGACCGACGCGTTTGACGGCCAGCACATGGGCATCACCGCCGAGAGGGTGGCGGCACAGTACGGCATCACGCGCCAGGCGCAGGACGCCTTTGCGTACGCTTCACAGCAAAAGGCGATCGCGGCGGTGGATTCCGGCGCGTTCAGGGAGGAAATTGTGCCCGTCACGGTGAAGCAAAAGAAGGAAGAGCTTGTCTTTGACACCGACGAGTACGTAAACCGAAAGACCTCGCCTGAAAAGCTGTCCGCGCTTCGCCCGGCGTTTCAAAAGGACGGCACGGTCACGGCGGGCAACGCCTCGGGCATCAACGACGGCGCGGCGTTCGTGCTCGTCGCGACCGAGGACGCGGTCGAGCGCTACGGCCTATCCCCGCTTTGCGAGATCGTCGGCTTCGGCCAGGGCGGCGTGGAACCCGGCGTGATGGGGCTCGGCCCGGTGCCCGCGATCCGCCATGCGCTTGAAATGGCCGGCCTTTCGCTGTCCGACATGGACTACGTGGAGCTGAACGAGGCCTTCGCCGCGCAGTCGCTCGGCGTTTTGACGGAGCTTTGCCGCGAGCACGGCGTTTCGATGGAGGCGCTTTCGGAAAAGACGAACGTGCGCGGCGGCGCCATCGCGCTGGGGCACCCGGTGGGCGCTTCGGGCGCGCGCATCACGGTCACGCTCGCGCACCTGTTGCGCGCCGAGAAGGCGCAATACGGCCTTGCGTCGCTGTGCATCGGCGGCGGCATGGGCACGGCGCTGGTGCTCAGGCGCGTATAGATCCTACGCTTTCAAAAAAGGGGGGGAAACCGGTGAAACAGTATCCCGTATCCACCGTGCGCATCAAAAACGGGGAGACCCTCGCCTACCGCGCGTGCGGCCAGGGGGAAACGACCGTCCTGCTGCACGGCAACATGTCCTCCGGCGTGCACTGGCAGACGACCATGGAGGCGCTGGAGCCGTACCGCCGGGTGATCGTCCCGGACCTTCGCGGGTTTGGCGACTCCACCTACCGCGCGCCGTTTGACTCGCTGCACGACCTGGCGCTGGACGTGGAGGCGCTCCTTGACGCCCTTGGCGTTGGCGCGTATGAGCTGGTCGGCTGGTCCACCGGCGGCGGCGTGGCGATGGAAGTCGCGGCCGACCGCCCGCATCAGGTGACAAAGCTCGTGCTGCTTGATTCCGTGCCCCTGACCGGGTACCCGATGTTCAAAAAGGACGCGTCCGGCAATCCGCTCATCGGGCAGTTTTACGAAACAAAGGAGGAAATCGCGGCCGACCCGGTGCAAGTGCTGCCCGCGCTGACCGCGATGCGAACCGGCGACCGCGAAACGATGCGCGCCATCTGGAACGCGGTGATCTACAACCTTGCAAAGCCGCCCGAGTCGGACTACGAGCTGTACCTGGACGCGATGCTCAGGCAGCGCTGCCTGGTGGATGTGGACTATGCGCTCTTGACGTTCAACGTCTCGCGCCGCCACAGCGGCGTGCGCGAAGGAAACGGCCGCATGGACCTGATCCGTTGCCCGATCTACATCCTGCAGGGCGAAAAGGACCTGGTGGTGCCGTCCGCGTGGGCACAGCAGATGAAGGAAGACTTCGGCGAGCGCGCGGAGTACATCTCCTTCGTCAAGGCCGGGCACTCGGTCCTCACGGACGACCCGGAGCTGTTCTTCCGCACGCTGAAGGGCGTGCTGGGGTTGGAAAACGGGAAAAAAGAGCTTTGATCCCAGCATCCCCCTCCTCCCGCGCGGCAGGCGTACCCTCCAAACCCAAACAGAGGAACCTACCGCGCCACAAAAAAGGGGTCTGGGGACGAGTCCCCAGCGGTTTCCAAAGGCAGCGCCTTTGGCCGCCGGAGGCCCTTTCCCGCGCGGCATAAAGCGTCCAAAGAATTGTCTGTCCGGTTCCCCGCGCCGCACGCCTTTCTCGGCCCGCAACACCCGTGCGGCGCGGGTTCCTCCCCGATGCTCGCGCGCACGCGAGCGAGGACGCCCGCACAGCTCCCCGCGCGGACCCTCCTCTCCTCTCACAAAACCAAAAGGAACTATCGCGCTTTTCTCGCAACAGCCCCTTTTTTCGCGTTCAACCCGCAAAGCCACCCGGCCGCGCCGGCGGCCGCTTTCTTCGCGCCGCCGCGCAGGCATGCCAAAAATCAATCGCCTAGCCGTCCTGCAAGCAAGCTTCGTGCCTACTCCTCGTCCCCGTCCTCTTCCCCTTCGCCGCTTTCGTCTTCTTCGTCCTCGTCCGCCTCGTCCATGATTTCGAGGAACTGGTTGAACACCGCGTCCAGCACCGCCTCGTCCTCCTCGACGATGTAGCAGTCCTCGCCCGAATCATCCTGATCGATGCGCATGATCACGACCGAGCCTTCCTCGTTGGGCGTTTCCGGCTGCACGGGCGTCAGAAGCACATAGGAGCGCTTCTTGTGCTGAAGCGTCATCAGGTGTTCAAAGGCGACGGGCGTGCCATCCTCGCCGATCAGCTCCACCACGCGGTTTTCGTCATGTTCCATCGTTATCCCTCACTCTCTCGGTTCGCGTCCAAATACGCTTGCAGGATGATCGCGGCCGCCGTCTGATCGACCACGCCCCGCCGCCGCTCGCGGCGAACGCCTCCCTCGATCAGGGCGCGCTCCGCCGTTAACGTGCTCATCCGCTCGTCCCAGAATACCACGGTGAACCCCGCTTTTTCAAGCTGATCCGCAAACGCCTTCACCTTTTGCGCCTGCGGCCCCTCCGACCCGTCCATGTTGAGCGGCAGCCCGCACAGCAGCGAGCGGGTCCGGTACTTTTCGGCATACGCCCCAATGCGGCGGATGTCCGGCCCAAAGCCCACGCGCTCCACCATGCCCACCGGCTGCGCCGTCAGCCCAAGCGGGTCGCTGACCGCCACGCCGATGCGCCTGTCCCCCACGTCCAGCGCCAGGATCCGCTCCTTCATCTCAAATCACCTTCAAGCAAAACTGCGAGCACACCGCGGCGCAATAGCCGCAGCGCACGCATTTGTCATTGTCCACCCGCGCTTTACCGTCCACGACCGCCAGCGCCCCCTGGCCGCACCGCTTGGCGCACCGCCCGCAGCCTTCGCACCAATCCTGCACGATCAGCGTCCGCCGCGCGTCCGCCGTCTCCGCCGCGCTTTTCGCGCCCGGCTCCTCGCCTGCAAACAGCGCGCAGTTGAAATCGATCTCCGCCTCCGACTGCATGCCCACGGCGACGGCGTCAACGCCCGGCAGGTTCAGCGCGTACCGAAAGGCCGCGCGCCTCTCCCCGATCAGGTGTCCGCCGCCCAGTGCCTTCATCGCCAGCACGCCCAGCCCGGCCGTATGGGCCGCGAGGACGGCCGCCTCCATCTCTTCGCGCGTGCCGTCCACGATGCCAAGGCCCCTTGGGTTGACGATCGGGAACACAACGTCCAGGCCCGGCCAACGGGCGGCGGCGCGCACGGCCGCGACATGGTGGGTGGAAAGCCCCACCGCGCCGAGGATCCCCTCCTCGCGCAGGCGAAGGTAATACGAAAGCGCGGCTTCATGGCCGCGCAGCGTGTGCTCGCTCTCCTGCTCGTGCAGCAGGAAAACATCGACCCTTTCGCGGCCGATGCCCTCCTGCGCGAGCGCGACGGAGCGCTTGGCGCCGTCCAGGTCGTAGGCATAGGATTTTGTGCACACCACCAGATCGGGCCATTGGGCAAGCGCCAGCCGCACGTGCGGATACGTTCCGTAGTATTCCGCCGTATCGACAAAATTTACCCCCCGCGCCGCGGCATGGCATAAAAGCTCCGCGCCCCGCTCGGGCGGGAGGTTTCGCTGCAGCGGCCCCATCGTCAGCGTGCCAAAAAGAAGGCGCGAGACCCAAAGATCCCGCGCGCCCAGGCGAACCCTTTGCATGGCTCTTTCCTACCGCTCGCGCGCGTCGATATAAAACTGCACCAGCGCCTCAAGGATTTCATCCCGCTCCAGCCGGCAGATCAGCGACCGCGCGCCCTGATAGTTGGTGATGTAGGTGGGGTCGCCCGAAATCAGATAGCCGACAAGCTGCGTGATGGGGTCATACCCCTTCGCCTTCAGCGCGGCATATACGTTCATGATGATATCTTCGGCCGAATCGTTCCGGTCGTTGATCGGCTTGAACGGCATCGTGTCGTTTCCAACGCTCATGTTCCCTACCGCCTTATACAATGGTGAAGTTATTATACATGAACGCCCAGCGTTTGACAATCATTTTTCCAAACGAAACCCGATAAAACGTCAAAGCCCGGCAGCGCGCGAAAAAGGCGCGCTTTCCGGGCTTTTCAGCCGATTCGCGGGGCGCCGGCCTTTTCTACATGTCCGTCCGGATCATTTGCAATGTCGCGACGCCGCTTCGCTCGCCCTCGCCCGTTCGCAGGTTCTTCGGCGCGTGCAGGTTGAACATGAAGCCCCGCTCGCCGTACTTTTCCCCCGCGTCGCCCGGCAAAATCTCGGTCGCGTACGCCTCCTCCAGCGCCACATGGCGCACCCTTCCGATGAGGACCGACGTTTTCCCCTGTTCCGTCAGATCCACCTGCTTTTCCAGCGCGCACTCCAGGCACAAAAACGCCTCCGCGATGCGCGGGCACGAAATGGTCACGGCGTCCTCGCGCAAAAAGCCGCCCGCCTCAAACTCATCCGCCTCCGCGCTGTTTGCGTGGATGGTGCGGATCAGGGCGTCATACTGCGCCGCGCTCAGGAAGTTGACCGCAAACTCGCCCGTGCGCAGGATGTTTTGGTAGGTATGGCTGTGCTTGGCGACGCCGCCGAGCACGGCGAAATAGCCGTCCCCCTCCCCCACAAAGCTGCTCCACGCGTGCAGGCACACGTTTGGCTGACCGTTTTCCTTCACCGTGCTGATCGCGAACAGCACGCTTGGGATGCCGCAGGCGAACTCAAAGTGATGAAACACCTCATACTGCCCTTCCCAATAGGCGGTGAAGTTTTCCGGCCGCTTGTTTGAAAGCTCGATTTTCATATGTTCACGCCTTTCGTTTGTGTGTTCTATGGGCAGTATACCAGCCCGGCGCGACACCTGTGTGTCCTGTTCAGCGGTAGCGCTCGACCATTTTTTCGGCGATCCCCCGAATCTCCTCGGCCATGTCCTTGGGCTCAAGCACCCTCACCCCGTCGCCAAACCCGAGCAGCCAGCCGACGATATAGTCCCGGCTGGTGTACCCGATGTCAAGCAGGAGCTTTCCATCCGCCCGCTCGGCAAAGGAATGGGGCCCGTATGTTTCGATGAGCTGGTACTTCGTCCGCGGATCAAACAGGGCGACGAGGCGGTTGTGGTCCGTGAACCGGGCATCCAGGTTCCGCTTTTCCGGCGGGATTTCCCGGGGAATAAATATTTCGGCCAACACCTCAAGGTTCCACAGCCGCGAAAGCTTGAACAGCCGAAAATCCTTCCGGTCAAGGCAAAACCCGAACACGTACCACGCGGTCCAGCGAAAGGCAAGGTAGTGCGGTTCGATCACGCGCCTTGCCTCGCCCTTTTCATAGAAATAGTCAAACATGACGCGCCGGCTGTCGCGGATGGCCCCGCGGATGCGCCCGATCTTGTCGGTCAGGCTTCCCTGGTAATGGGAGGCCAGGTCGATGACGATGCTGTCGCACAGCGACACGACGGCCTCTCCCTTTGCGTGAAGCTTGTCAAGCGTCCGCCCGATTTGCGACGGTTCCGTCACGCTTCCAAGGCCCTTGAGCGCGGCGATGATGCCCGAAAGCTCGTCCGCGGTCAGCACGCTTTTGTCCAGCTTATACCCTTCGGCAATGGAGATGCCGCCCCCGCCGCCCTGCCGCGTCACCACCGGGATGCCCGCCTGACACAGCGCGTCCACGTCGCGGCTGATGGTGCGGCGGCTCACCTCAAACTTCCTCGCCAGCTCCGGCGCGGTGATCGAATCGCACCGGAGCAGCGTCACCAAAATGCCCATCAGCCGATCCAGCTTCATACGTTCGGCTCCCCTTGCGCGGCAAGCGACGCCCGCTTTGCGCGCGTCAGCTTTGAGACCGCCCGGGCGTACGAATGGTCGATCATGGCAAAGACCAGCGCGTCTTCAACGCTCCGGTTCAGGCATACGGTGTTCATGTACGGCTTCAGCCGGTCCGGGCAGTGGTATCCAGGTCTGACGTCGCCGGAAAAACGCGCCCGGTACATTTCCGCCAGCCCTCTTTCACAGCTCACGGTGATCCGATGGCTTTCGGGATGAGGATAGAGCTGCAGAAAGATCCTGCCGC
>CAZUIA010000149.1:0-7450 GCA_964620835.1 uncultured Oscillospiraceae bacterium | reverse complement strand
TTTGCATCATGCGCTCGGAAAAGCAGGTCTGCACCAGCGTGTCGTAGGTAAGGGACCGGCGAAGCCACTCCCAGGCGCGCTCGCAGAAGTCCTCCAGCGTGGAAAGCCCCTTGTGCTCGGCCTCGCGCGTTTCCACATAGGGCCTCAGCAGCTCCTCGTAAAACGGCTTCACGCCCCGGCTTTTGCCCGTGTGCCTGAGGATGTAGGGGCGGTAGTAGCCCATGTACGCGGCGATGAACCGCGCCATGGTGCCCACCTTGTCGCGGATGTTGAGCGACAGGCCGTCAAACCCGACGACCAGCCGGCCGGCCACCTCGCCCTGCCCCAGCCCCTCGGCGCGCTTGACATACTGCGCCGGCTCCTCAGCCGGGTCCGACGCGATGCAGTGCGCGATCGCCAGCGCGCTTTCCCACTCCACAGGCGTGGGCGGGTTTTTCTGGCTTTCCATGCCCGGATGGTACGCGCCCATGTTGTAGTCAAGCGGCGAGCCGATCAGGTACAGGCTGTGGTAGGAAAGCTCCCTTTCCATGTCGCGGTAAAACGCCAGCGCACCGCGCGCGTTGTTGTAGAACTTGCGGGCGTGCACGCCCAGCTCGTCCTCGCCGCTCGGCTCGGCAAAGTGGTAATACGGCAGCAGCAGCACCGCGGACAGGAGCAGGTTGCCGGAAAGCGCGATGTCGCGCGTTCGGTCGCTCAAATACCGCGTGACCGCCGGGATGCCGCACGCGCCCGTGCCGCCGAAGATGGACCCCACGACGATCAGGCGCGAATTGGCGCTGACCTCGGACCCGAGCGCGTCCACGAACGCCTGGAACCCGCCGAGGGCCACGCCCTCCTCCAGAATATACTGCATCACCGGCGCGCCGATGGCTGGGATGGCGTGGAAGCCCTCCTTGGAAAAGTCAAAGCCCATCTGCTCGTCCGAGTACAGCAGGCGCATCAGCGCCTCCTCGTCCGGATCGTTTTGGGCGCGCATGGCGTTCAGGCAGCCGACGCCCGCCGCGTGCGGGAAGGTGTCGGGCAACTGCACGTGCCAGTCATAGTGGACGATCGCCGGGCCAAAGAGAGAGCTGCCCAGAAACTGGCCGCCCGCGGGAAACTGGGCGCGCAGGTGCCGGTAGCGGTCAAGCGCCTCAAGCGCCAGCTCCCGGTTGCCGTTGGTGGCGTC
Organism: uncultured Oscillospiraceae bacterium; assembly: GCA_964620835.1. GTDB lineage: Bacteria > Bacillota > Clostridia > Christensenellales > Aristaeellaceae > Avichristensenella. The sequence continues at coordinate 6,282 of CAZUIA010000149.1, read as the reverse complement.
CACGTCCAGGGTCAGCAGGTGAAAGGTCGTATCCGGCCCGGCGATCGCGCCGGCGGCGCAAAGCTGCACGAACGCCTCGGCGCACTTGGCGCCCGTGCCCCCGAGAAAGACCAGAAAATGGTTTGCCATGACAGCTCCTTTCCGCGCCTAGCGCGCGCCGCGCCGGGAATACGCGCGCAGCCTCAGATGCCCGCGCACCTTTGCAAACAGGGGGAATACGTTGTAGATCCGGTACGGGCACAGCGCGCGGATCGACAGAAAAAACGGCACGGTCGTCCACAGCGGAAGGAGCAGCATCAGCGAAAGCCCGGCCGGCTGGCGGATCAGCCACGCCCAGATGTGCGGCGCCAGCGTGAACACGTAAAACGCGTACAGGAGCAGCAGCGCGACGTGCAGCGCGGCAAAGACCCATACCATCATGCGCGCGGAGTTTTCGTGGTTGCGCCCCAAGGCAAAGGGCGCGTACAGGAGGTTCCACAGGACCACCAGCGAAAGGGAAAGGAACAGGCAGTTCATCGCGTAGGAGCTGCAAAACAGCTGCCAGTCCTCGTAGTACACGTTGTCCGGGAAAAACCCGCTGGCGTAGGCGGCGGAGCGAAGGGAGCCCTGAAAGAGCATCGGAATTTGAAACGCCTGCCCGCCCGCGCCGGGGATGACCAGGCCGGTGACCGGCACGGCCAAAACGAGGTATACGGCCAGGATGAGCAGCCAGCGCCAGGCGGCGCGAAGCAATCGGTTCATGCGTCTTCTCCCTTCGCTCAGGCGTATACGGTCAGCGCGACGATCGCGGTGCCCAGCGGGGACACGCCCAGGCGGCCGATGTTCGCCTTGCCCAGCGTGTCGATCAGCCGCGACAAAAAGAGCGTCCGGCCGCCGTCAAAGGCGAGCGTGTTTTGCTCCATGTCAAAAAGCTGCGCGCCGTCTATGTCTTGGCCGTACGTGGAAAGCCAGTCGGACCCCGGCAGTTTGGAGGGCGCGGTCAGGCTCCCGAGGATGTGCAGCTGGTAGTCGCCCTTGGGCAGGATGCCCTGCGGCAGATCCAGGCGCAGCTTCAGCATCACCGTGTCCCCCGCGGCCGAGACGACGGACCAGCTCAGGTTCGGCAGCACGGTGGATGCGCCCGATTCCGTCACGGCCTGGGTGATGAACGTGAAATCCTCCGCCGCAAGGTTCAGCCCGCGCGGGTCGGCCGGGTGTACCTGGTAGGCGACCTCCCATTCCAAAAAGCGCGCCTGCTGCGAGGCCTTCAGCTCGATGCGCGCCACGCCCGCCGGCGCGGAAGGCTCCGGCACGGCCGTGACGCCCTGTCCGGCCAGATAGCGCATGTGCCCCGGCAGCGTGTATCCCGCGGGCACGTAGCCGCTGCCGAACACGGCGGTGTCCATCCGGAAGGTCTGGTTGCCCGAAAGTTCCTGCGTCAGCCGGTCCTTGAAGGCGGCAAGGTATTGGGTGACGGCCGACTGCTCGCCGGCGACGAGCACATAAAAAGGCCGGGGAGAAAGCTTGCGCTGCTCCGGGTCCACCGAGACGCCCACCCGGTAGTCGCCGTAGTCCAAAACATAATCGAGCGTCCCCGTGGGCGGAGAGCCCCAGACAAAGGAAGTCTTGTTTTCGCCAAGGCCCGGAACATAGCCGGAAAACTCGCTCATGACCGCCGCGACGCCGATGGCCTTGCCCGCCTTGAGCACCTTTTCATTGAGCGCCGAGAGCAGGGCGCCGTCGTCGGCCCGAAGCTCGTGCAGATCCGTGACGATGAGGGTCAGCTGCTCCGGGTCGCTCGCCGCGACGGCCACCTGTGTGCCCCGGGTGCCGCTGAGCGGCGCGGGCGCGGGCAGGCTCATCGCTTCATAGAAGCCCTGGATCGGCTCGTTCATGTTCTGCGGCTCGGTTGTGACGGGCCAGCCTTCAAACTTTACGCGGTTGGGCTGCCGGGTCATCGCCTCGTCCAGGTAAAACGAGGGGTCGCCGATCCGGCTTAAAACCTGGTCCTTGGAAAACCGCATCGCGCTTTTTTCCACATCGGCGCCGTAGCGGTAATAGGAAGCCGCGGCCTCGGGCCAGACCAGGCTGACGCACGCGGGCAGCGCGTCCATGGCGGTTTCATAGATGGTGGTCTGGGAAGCGTCCGCAAAGCCCATCAGCGACGGCATGCCGGAATAGAACACCTCCACCTTTTGCGGGGGTTCACCTGCACCCTGCGCCTGAACGCCGCTTTGCACGGCCGCCGGCGCGGGGGACGCGGAGGGGGGCGTCTCAATGGGCTGGTCCGCGGTTTGAACCGCGGCGCCGGTTTCGCCGGGGGTTGCCGTTGGCTCCGCCGCGGTCGGGTAGCCGGCGATGATCTGGGGCGGCACGGTGGCGCAGCCGGCGAGCGCAAGCCCGACGCAAAGCACCATCGCCGCACGCAAAACGCGCTTGGTCCGCGAAAAATGAGCCATCGTTTTTCTCCTTACGGTTGTTCGTTCGCGCGCCTTTTCGACACGCTTCGACGGCCGACAGCCTCAATTATATAGGTAAATACAGGAAACTGTCAACCGAACCGGACGCTGGGTATTTCTGGAAAACGCCCGGCCGGGTGGAAAAAACACCCATTCAGTACATATACGAAACCACGCATCTTTTCGTTGCATTTTTTTTCAAATGGTGCTACAATACGCGGGATGAATAGAGGGAGGTGCTTATTGTGGCGTATAAAATTACGGACGAATGCATCGCGTGCGGATCTTGCGAGGCGGAATGCCCCGTTGAGGCCATTTCCGAAGGGGAAGGCAAGTACGTGATCGACGAAGACAAGTGCATCAGCTGCGGCGCGTGCGCGGGCGTGTGCCCGACCTCCGCGATCGAGGAAGGCTGATTCTCTCAAAGGCCAGGCCCTGCGGAAACCCGCAGGGGTTTTTTTTATTTTTGGAAAGCTGCGGAACTGGACGATCACAAAAGAGAAATGAGGCACGAGGAAGGCGGGAAAAGGGCAAGATTGTGAAAGGTTTCCAAAGCCATTGACAATTTGTGGAAAGCTGATATATCTTAGGTAAACGAATCAACAAAAACGATCAAGGGAGGTGTGAATGAAGCCGTGAACATGGAAGGGCAGTGGGGAATGAAGAAGGACGGAATACGCATAAACCGGCTGGTCTGCCTGTTGCTCTGTGCATGCGCCGTGCTGCTGCCCTTTGCGTGGGCGGCCGGTGAATTAAACCCCGAGAACGTATCCCCCACAACGGGCATGCCGACCGACAGGCCGTACCGGCCCGTGCTGGTGCAAATGGCCAACACCTGGCAGGATGGGGTGCCCTGCCGGAACCTTTCCGAAGCGGACATCGTATACGAAGCACCCTTTATGCCGCAAAGAACGACCTGTTATCTCGCGCTGTTTGGCGACCATCATCCGGACGAGGTGGGGCCTGTTCAGGGCACCCGCCTGTTCGCGCTGGAGATGCAGCAGGCATGGCGTTGCCCCCTGGTGTTTGCCGGGACACGCCCGGCAGCGGACAAAGCCGTCAGCGAGTTTTTCAGAATGCACTTGACAACCATGGATATGCGCGTGGATGTCCTGGGCACAAGAGGTTCCTTCTACGCCTATCAGGACGAGGCTTTAGGCCCCCTATCGGACCGCTTTTTCTATTTAGCCAAGTGGGTGGAGGAAAAATGGCCTGGCGTACAGGCGGGAAACGCCGCTGACTCCGCTTCTTCCGCGCTGCTGTTTTCGCAGGAAGCGCCGGAAGCGGAAGGGCCGGACGTCCATTCGATCCGCGTGAAGTATGCCACGTACGACCGGATGGTGTCGTATGCGTACCAAGTGGAAACAGGGCGGTACGAGCGCTCCATCGGCGGAAAGCCGCAGGTGGACGGGGTGACGGGCAAGCGGATCGGCTGCGAAAACATCATCGTGCAGGTAAATGACCTGTATGAATCCGATTTCTATGCCACCGTGCCGACGCGCGGCATGGGGCGAATCATCGCCTACATAGGAGGGAAGGCCATCCGGGGTACCTGGGAGAGGTTCGCGATGGAGGACCCCGTCCGATACTACGACGATGCGGGAAACGAGCTTTATTTGAGGCCCGGGCAGACGTTTATTCAGGTGGTTCCGGAAATCATGGTTCCGGGCGAAAAAGCGTGGTCCGACGGCCGGACGGAACACGTCTACCTATACGCGAAATGAACAGGTTTAGGAGAAGTAAACTAAAAAAGTTGATTGCCTATGCCTGATGGGGATGTTTTTGATGATGTTCTCTGTAACGCTTGCCGATAATCAGCTTCAATGTGCGCATTGCGGAGGGCTTGGCTTTCCCGATAAATGGAAGCGTTCAGGCCCTTTCCGCTTGCCTGTTTTTGCATCGTTCCCAAAAAACCGTTGACAGTCCTTTTGATCTGTGCTAAATTATATAAGCATGTTTGGAAGGTGGGCGAGGCCCGCCTTATTCTGTCGTGACGAAAAGACGGAGGTGAAACGCATGGCTGTCGGCGCCCGCGTGAAGATTACGCTCGCCTGCCCGGATTGCAAGCAGCGCAATTATTCCACGCAAAAGAACAAAAAGAGCGATCCGGACCGGATCGAGCTGAGCAAGTATTGCCCCTTCTGCAAGAAGCACACGGCGCACAAGGAAACCCGGTAACCTTTCGGCAAAGAGGCAAGGGAGTTGAAACAAACCATGGCCAACAATGAGGAAAAAAAGCTTCCCGCGAAAAAGGAGAAGCAGGCCGGCGGCAGTAAGTTTCTCAAAGGAGTCGCCAACATCCCCAAGCGGATGTGGACGGCCATCCAGAATACCATCGCCGAGCTGAAGAAGGTTACCTGGCCCACCCGAAAGGATTTGATCAGCTACACGACGATCGTGCTCATCTTCATGGTGCTCATGGCGGTCGTTGTCGGCTTGCTGGACCTTGGCGCGTCCAGGCTCGTCTCGCTGATCATCCGCAGAGCTTAGGAAGGGGAAGGCATGGCAGATCACGGCGAAAACAACACGCTGCAATGGTATGTCGCGCATACCTATTCCGGCTATGAAAACAAGGTCAAGGCAAATCTCGAAAAGGCCGTTGAGAACAACGGCATGCAGGATTTGATCCAGGAAATCCGCGTGCCCGTCGAAGAGGTCGTCGAGATCAAAAACGGCAAGCGCCGCACCGTTCAGCGAAAGGTGTTCCCGGGCTATGTGCTGGTTCGTATGGTCATGACGGACGAATCGTGGTACGTGGTTCGCAACACGCGCGGCGTCACCGGGTTTGTAGGCCCGGGGTCCAAGCCCATCCCGCTGACCGATGAAGAGGTCGAAACCATGGGCATGGAATGCCGCAGCATGCGCGTGGACATCGCCCTGGGCGAGGAAGTGCGCATCCTTTCCGGCCCGCTCGAGGATTTCGTCGGGCGCGTCGACGAGATCGATACGCTGCACCAGACGGTGCGCGTGATGGTCACCATGTTTGGCCGCGAAACCCCGGTGGAACTGGAATTTTCGCAGGTCAAGCGCGAAAAGTAACGTCATCATCGCCCTAGGGCGTTGAGACCCCGCGGCAGGGTCCGCGGGCGTGGGAGGGGCCGGAGCCCCGCTGCACCACAAATAGAGGAGGATAGACCATGGCCAAGAAAGTTACCGCGATGATCAAGCTGCAAGTGAACGCGGCCAAAGCGACCCCCGCGCCGCCGATCGGTCCGGCGCTCGGACAGCACGGCGTGAACATCCCCGGCTTTTGCAAGGAGTTCAACGAGCGTACGGCCAAGCAGGCGGGGCTTGTCATCCCGGTGATCATCACCGTGTATTCCGACCGTTCCTTCACGTTCATCACCAAGACCCCGCCGGTTCCGGTCCTGATCAAAAAGGCGTTGAACCTTGAATCGGCTTCCGGCCGTCCCAACCGTGACAAGGTGGGCATGCTCACGAAGGAGCAGGTTCGCCAGATCGCCGAAACCAAGATGCCCGATTTGAACGCGGGTAGCGTGGAAGCGGCGATGCGCATGGTGGCCGGCACCGCCCGCAGCATGGGCGTCACGGTCGAGGCGTAAGGGAGGAAGAGAAGATGAAGCACGGCAAAAAATATGTGGATAGCGCGAAGCTGATCGACAGGCTGACCGCGTACGACCCCGAGCAGGCCATTTCGCTTGCCAAGCAGACCGCCAAAGCAAAGTTTGACGAGACGATCGAGATCTCCGTGCGCCTGGGCGTGGACCCCCGCCACGCGGACCAGCAGGTTCGCGGCGCGATCGTGCTGCCCCACGGCACCGGCAAGACGGTCCGCGTGCTCGTGTTCGCCAAGGGCGACAAGGCCAAGGAGGCCGAGGAGGCC
>CAZUIA010000148.1:0-7464 GCA_964620835.1 uncultured Oscillospiraceae bacterium | reverse complement strand
TGCGGCCCGACCGGGAATTCGCTCTTGTTGCCCAGGTAGCCCTTCTGCCCGAGGCTCTGCGGCCCGACCGGGAATTCGCTCTTGTTGCCCAGGTAGCCCTTCTGCGCGGCGTTTTGCGGCCCAACCGGGAACTCGCTCTTGTCGCCCTGATAGCCGGCCTGCTGCGGATTCTGCGGCGAAGGCGGCGGCGCGGCGAGCGCGGTCGCCGCAAGCGCGAGCACCATCGTCAGCGCCAGCATCATGCATACCATTTTCTTCATGTTCAGCCACCCTTTCTTTTCCCCTCATAGTCTAGCATGTATATACCATAAATTGGTTAGAACTGTCAAGTTGTTCCGCTCAAAGTGAAATCTTGCGCATACCAATTATGATTACAGTAAAAAATAGATATGGTATACGGATTCATTTCCAAATTCTCCACAAAAACACCTTCTGATCCTGGTTTCGATGCTTCTGTCAAGCAAGCGAGGAAGGCAGGCAACAGCGCGCCGGCCTGAAGAAAAGCCTGCTTGAGCGGACGGCTCTTCCAAAAGCGCGGCCGCGCATGGCTTCAAGGGGCAGCGTCGTCTGCCTTTCAAACCATGCGCGGCCGCGCGGGCAAAAATCTTCCGGCAATTGGTGCGAAACTCATACGCTTTGCTAAAAGTACCTGAGCAAATAGCGCGCAACGTCCGGCGGCACGCGCCCAAGCGCCGTGTAGGCCGCCTGAAGCAGGCTTTCCTGCGCAGCCTCCATCCATTTTGCAAAGGCCGCGTCATCCATCAGCGCGGGGTGAACCGCGCCCGCTTCGTCGACGACGGAGGCCTGCGCCTTTCGCGCGCCGGTCGTTTCCGTCACGGTCAGCACGTCCCGCCCGTCAAAGCCCATTCCCTTGAGCCGAAACACCGTTTGCCTTTTTAGCGCATAGGCTTCCCCCGCGCCGGAAGCCTTGTCGTTTATCGACGCGGACAGCGTGAGCAGCGCCCCTTCGCCAAGCCAGGTTTCGCTTTCCAGGGTACATTCGATCTCCGTATCCACGGTTTCAACGTCCTTGCGCCGCTCCGCGCTGCGCCGTATGGTCATCATCATGTCCGCGCGCGACGCGCCCTTTGTATACGAAGCTTGCGCGATCACCACGTCGCTCTTTCGCGCCATGCCGCCGGAGGTTACCGGTGCTCCCTGGTCCGCCGTGCAAAGCAATGTAAACGCGCTGTCCGCAAACGACACGGCCACATAAAGGGCCGGCACGCCTTCCGCTGCCGCGCTCCACTCAAGCAGCAGCGAACCGCCTTCCGGCAGCGCGATCGCGAGCTGCCTGGACGCCATGGTCCCGTCAAGCCCGTACACCATACGGTATTCCGACGCGGGGAGATCCCTGGGCAGCGAGGCCGGAAGCGTCTGCGCAATCGCGCGCAGCAGGTCGCGCGCGCCGGCAAACGCTTCAAACAGGCCCGTAGGGCTCCCTTCCGGCGGCCGCGCGCTCGCGGCGTCCGGCCAGAGCGCCTCCCCGCCCGACAAAGCCCAGTCAAACGCCTGAAAAAGCGCAAGCGCCTCCTCCCGCGTCACCTCGGCGACGCGCGCGGTCGCGCCGTATATGCCGGGAATCCAGGTGTCCGGACGGCGGCGCTCCGTAACCGTCAGCGCGCCGGCAGCCCACCCTTCATAGGCGGCCAGCGCCCGGTCGATCATGGACGTATCCAGGGCTGACCCGTCGCCGCCCAGGAGCGCCAGGCTGATCAGCTCATACAGCCAGGCAAGGTTTTTAGGCAGCGCGCCGCCCGACTGTTCCGCCACGCGCGCGGCAAACACGGAAAACTCGTCCTTGGTACACGCCGCCGTCCGTCCGCCCAGCAGGTTGGACTGCTCGTAATAGACCCCGCCCTTTGACAGCAGCGTCAGGTCAAACACCGATTCCTTCTGCAGGTACGCGTTCAGGCTCACGTATCCGCTCCCCGCCGCGCCCTGTTCGCGCTTTTCCAGCGCCAGCTCGCTGAGGAGGCTGCCGACCGCGGCGTTCGTCTCATCGTCCCAAAGCGGCAGGCCGCCAAAGGAAAGCTGCGTCTTGGTATGGATCTCCAGCCCGCTTTCGCGCGCGGCCCGCTCCCGATCGGCCGAAAGGCCGCCGGCCGCGCTCTCGCCCGCCGCCCAAGGACACGCGAAGAAAAGCAGCGCGCAAAGCCCTGCCGCTGCCAGCCGTTTTCCCACGAACGGTTTCCCCCTTTGCACCCGATTGCTTGGATCAGTAGGCTTCCGGCAGGCCCTCCTTCGCCCTGAACGGGAGCGCGGCGAGAAGATTTTGCCGCACCCTGGCCAGCGTGCTTTGCAGCGCGTCGCGCACCGTCTCGGCCTGGACAAAATCCAACTCGTCCATATACAACGATTCATCCAGGCTCGGCGTTGCCTCCGGCTCGGCCGCCACCTGAAACTGAAGCGAAACCAGCCCCGCAAACAAAACGCCGCCGGCGTTCTTGACCGTGACGTCCAGATCGTCGAGGATGCGGACCTCCCTTTGCCCCTGGGCGGAGAACGTCCGCCCGTCGCGCTTGACCGCGATGTCCACCACGGTTTTCCCCGCGTATTCGCAGAAAAGCGACGCCGTGCCTTTGATATTCTCGGTGAGCAGCTTCGTCTCGTCCAGCGCGTACTGGTTCACCATCTCGCTGGACGCCTTGATCCGGTACGGTTTGCCGTCAAAGAGGCCCTTGGCGCTCAGGGTGAACTCCTGCGCACCGCTCTTTTTGTTGTTGCTGCTGGTCAGCGTCGTCAGGGTGAGCGCCAGCGTATCGCCCGCGTTCGGCTGAAAATCAATGCTGTACTTGCGCGTGATGCGCGTGCCGGACAGGCTGCAGCTATAGCTATACGAAACGCCCGACCGCTTGCCGCCGACCGAGATCGTGCCGCTGCCCTTGGCATAGCGCAGCACGTCCCCTTCGCCGAAGGCCATGTTGAACTTGAGGGCGCCGTTGACCTCCACGCTGTCGGCAAACGCCCGCATCCGCTCCATAAACGCGTCGGAGGTCTCCGTGTCCATGCCGAGGGAAACGCCGTATCCTTCCAGCCCGTACACGAACGCCGAGGGCCGCATCTCGTCAAGCCACTGGGTCAAAATCGAGCGGACGGCCGCCGTATCCATCTTGTAGGTCAGCCCGTGGCCCGTCGCGCCGGACGACACCCTCAGGCCGTTGTTGTCCTCCGCCCAGGGCGTCATGAGCTGCCACAGCCGGATGCCCTGGTCATACAGCGGCGTCACAAAAGGAATATCGCCCGCGCGCAGGGGCGCGTAATCCAGCTTGAGCAGCGACTGGCCCAGATCGTCCAGCATCAGCAGAGAGGAAACCGCTTCCTCCGAGCCTTGCGCCGTGCTCATCCACTCGCCGTCCAGGTTCAGCCCCACGCGGCCGTCCTGCGCCATCTGCTCGATACACGCGACCTCCCGCCCCGCGCAGGCCGCGGACGCCCGCAGAAATCCCCCGTCCGAAAAGCACTGGACGAGCCCGGAAAGCTCGAGCGGGCCTAGGAGCGACCGGATCGCGCCCGTCGCGCCTTCGGAAACGCCTTCCGTGGGCGAAGGCGTGACAATTGCCCTCCACTTTACCTGCTGCTGCTTTTGGATCGCCGTTTGGAGCCTGTCATACCCCATGGAAAACGTATATCGGCTGGGGATTTGGGGCAGGTCGGCGGCGGCGCCGGCCGCGAATAGCAAAAGGCATAAAAAAAGGCAGGCGATTCGACGGATCAAAGCGTAGTCCTCCAGCGGCATGAAGATTCTTCCAGCGTACAAAGGAATAGACGCTTCACAGGCGCAATCCCTTCCCGACTCTTCGATTGTTTCAAAAGGGGGAGCGGCAGCCCCGCGCCGGACGCCTTATTTGCCTTGGCGCCTCAGCCCGCCGCCCGGAACGAACAGGAGCGAATCACAGACCCATTGGAATTGTCGGTCAGCCTCCTTGAGGGCGCGCGGCGCGTGCTCCGTCGTCAGCGTGATGACGAACGCGCTTTCGTTTTTGACAAACAGGTGCTGCCGGAACAAAAGCCTCGGGCTGCTTCCCGCCAGAAAGGTGATCCGCATGCCTTCGCTTCCGTAGAACGTCTCCGGCTCAAACGCAAGCAGCTCAAAGCGGTCGAATGATCCCTCGTACGCGTTTTCCACATCCTTGGGCGACATGGAAAAGATTTTATCCCGCTCGTCCGCCTCGCCGGAAACGGAGACGGATATGTTGGTGCGAAACGGGCCTTCTCCCTCGGATTCATCCACCAGCAGCACGGCGGTGCCCTTATACCCGACCAGCGGTTCAAAGCCCTCGGGGATCAAAAACGCAAAACCCTTTGGGTGCAAAAACCAATCGCCCACCCGGGCGCCTTCGCTCTTGGGCGCGCGAAGCGCAAACAGGCCCAACAGCCGCTCCATCGCCTCGCGCGAACCGCCGAAGGTCCGGCCTTTTTCGGCCCGTCCGCACGCTCCCTTTTGGGGGAACGCGTCCGCCAGGGCGGCCTGCCCGCATACCCCCGCCAGCATGAAGCACGCCAGCCAAAGGCAAACAAGGCGCGTCCCCATGCCGTGCCCGGCCATTTGTACATTTCTTTTGTTGTTTTTCATCGTTTTCTTACCCGTTTCCCTGGCCCGTGAGCACCGTGAACTGCGCGAGGAAGCTGTCGTAGGCTTCCAGGGCGCTGTCGTCCGCGGCCTCTTCCGCAAGCGTGGTCAGGGTGATGATGAACGCCCTTTCATCCTTGTTGAAGTAGAGCTGGTATTGCATGAGCATGGACGCCTCGTCGTTTCCGTGCGTCAGGACAAGCTCATGCGCGGGTACGTCCAGGTATTCAAGCGCGGTGAGCGAAATGGATTGGTAGTTGTGCAGGACGCTTCCATAGTACGCGTCCCACTCCTCGCGGGTTTTGGCGGCAAAGTCCGGCCGCTCCCCTTTGAGCACCAGCACGCTGAGGGTCGGGGCAAACTGCTTTTCACCGCCAGGCCCGATGAGCATCACGGTGGCGCCGGGCTGCTCCTCCAGCACGCGCCAGCCGCTTGGAACGCGCAGGGTAAAGCCGAACGGATGCAGATAAAAATCGCCCTCCAGGGTTCCTTTTTGCCTGAACTCGCCGGCGGACGCCAAGAAATCCTCGAGCAGCGCCGCCTGCTCTTCGTCGGTCAGGTCGCCCTGTGTCTCCTCCATCAGCGCGGCAAACGCTTCCGCGTCCGATTGGCTCAGCCCAAAGCGCGCAAGCATCTGCGCCACCGCATCCGCCTGCGCGGGCAAAACGGCCAGCAGCAAAAAAAGCAAAAGCGCGGCCAGCAGCGAAAGCTTTTTCATGGTTCCCTCCCTGATTTCGGCAGATCGCATACAGTATAGCATAGATGCTTTCCGTTTTCCAAGCCCTATGGCGCTGCCGATTCCTGCGCATTCATCCGTTATTCTCCATAATTCCGCCTTTTTGCGTATTCGCTTGGCGCGCATCCGGCCACCTCGCGGAATCTGCGCGAAAAGTACAGGGGGTCTTCAAACCCGACCGAATAGGCCACCGCTTTCACAGAAAGGTCCGTGCTTTCCAGCAGAAGGCACGCCTGGCGCATGCGAAACTGCGCCAAATACTGCGCGGGCGACATTTTCATATGTTCCAAAAAGGCGCGGTACAGGCGGCTGCGGCAGACGCCCACATGGCCGGCCACGTCCTCGACCGTGATGGGGCTGGCAAAGTTGTTGGCGATAAACGCGCAGGCGCGCTCGACATGCTCCTCCCCCGCCTGCCGGCGGCGGCGCTCATGCCGCGACCGCTCCAGCAGCCAGGACAAAAACACGTACAGCCTGCCGGTCATCCGCGCCCTTTCAAACGGGCGGCCGCCCCTGGACTGGTAGATGTCCCGCAGCAGCTGACGGGGCGAATCGTCCCCCTCAAAGTGCAGCACGGGGGTTTCGGGCGAAAAATCCGTTTCCGCCAGCAGGCCGGCCGCCTCCGGGCCGTGAAACCCCACCCAATCGTACACCCACGGGGCGTCCGTATCCGCGCGGTAGAGGATCGTCTCGCCAGGGCGGGCCAGAAACATGTCGCCCGCGCCGAGCGCATAGGTCCGCCCGCCGACCGCGTACGTTCCGCGGCCGCCCGAAACGTAATGGATGAGGTAATGGTCGCGCACCCCGGGCCCCCAGCAATGGCCGCCCTCGCACCGCTGAAAGCCCGCGTTATAGACCGCCAGCGAAGCCAGGGGCCTTTCCCGCACCTTGAACGAATGCTTGCACAGCTCCGCGTCCATCGAAATGCCCCCTCTTTTTCAGTATAGCCCCGGCGTTTCTCAATTGCAACATTTGTCCATGCTATTTATGCTTCCCCCCCTTTCCCACCGGACGGATTTGCGCTATACTGGACGCAAATCTCACCGGGAAAGGGTGTCGCGAATGAACATTTTAGTAACCGGCGGCGCCGGATATATCGGCAGCCATACTTGCGTTCAACTGCTTGAGGCGGGGTATGACCTAGTGATGGTGGATAATTTCAGCAACGCAAAGCCCGATATGCCGGATAAAATTCAAACGATCACAGGGCGTTCGTTCGCGTTTGTGGAGGCGGACGTACGCGACCGCGCGGCCATGGACGGCCTGTTCGCCCGCCACCGCATCGACGCCGTCATTCACTTTGCCGGGCTGAAGGCGGTGGGCGAATCCGTCGAAAAGCCGCTGGAATACTACGACAACAACCTGATCGGCACCCTCGTGCTGCTGGAAGCGATGAAAGCGCACGGCGTCAGGCGGATCGTTTTTTCCTCGTCCGCGACGGTGTACGGCATGCAAAACCCCGTGCCCTTCAAGGAGGAATATCCCACCTCGGCTACCAACCCGTACGGGTATACGAAGGTGGTCATCGAGCGGATGCTTTCAGACCTCTGCGCGGCGGACCCCGCCTGGTCTGCCTGCATGCTGCGCTACTTCAACCCCATCGGCGCGCATAAAAGCGGCCTGATCGGCGAGGACCCCAACGGGATTCCAAACAACCTGCTCCCCTATGTCGCGCAGGTTGCCGCGGGCAGGCTTCCCAGGGTGCGCGTGTTCGGAGACGATTACGATACGCCGGACGGGACCGGCGTTCGGGACTATATCCACGTGGTGGACCTGGCGCTCGGGCATCTGGCCGCGCTTTCATACGTCTTTTCCCACACCGGCGCTGAGGCGGTCAACCTGGGCACGGGCAGCGGCACCAGCGTGCTTGAAATTCTCTCTGCGTTTGAAAGGGCGTGCGGATACCCGATCGCCAGGGAAATATGCCCCCGCCGGCCGGGCGATATCGCCGTCTGCTACGCCGACACGGAAAAGGCAAAGCGGGTGCTTGACTGGACCGCTTCGCTGACGCTTTACGATATGTGCAACGACACCTGGCGCTTTGCCAAACGCCAATACATGGAAAACGCGTAAGGCGCTTTGTCCGCAGCTTTTCACGCTGCGCAATAGGGGACCATTTTGGATCGCGGAGGGGGGACGGAATCCCCTTTTCGCG
>CAZUIA010000147.1:0-7519 GCA_964620835.1 uncultured Oscillospiraceae bacterium | reverse complement strand
CGGGCACCATCCTCTCGGCGGCGCCCAGCGACTACGCGGCCGACTTCGCCTGCCCGGAGCAGATGATCCCCCCCGAGGGCGTCCGAAACGTCCTGGGCGACCCCGTGCCCTGGGAGGCCTGCATCACCCTCAACAACCACTGGGGCTACCACGCCGGCGACCACCACTGGAAATCGCCGGAGATGGTCATCCGCATGCTGGTGGAGTGCGTTTCCAAAAACGGAAACCTGCTGCTGAACGTCGGCCCGGACGCGAAGGGGCGCATCCCCGAGGCCTCCGTCAAGATCCTGGAGGAAGTCGGCCGCTGGATGGACGACAACGCCAAGAGCATCTACGGCTGCGGCATGGCCGACTTCGCAAAGCCGGAATGGGGCCGCTACACCCAGAGGGGCAACAAGCTCTATGCCCATGTGTTCGAGCCGCAGGCCGGCGGCATCTGCCTTTCGGATCTGGCCGGCAAGGTGGAAAAGATGCGGCTGCTCTCTGACGGCAGCGAGGTCCGCCTGTCCGAGTATTGGAACCTGGCGGAATACCGCCAGCACGCGTTCTTCTTCTTCAACCGCACCTTTGACAACTATCCCCTGCCCGACCCCAGGGACACGGTGGTGGAAATCACCTTAAAAGAGTAAGCGGAGAAAAGCAAGGGAAGGCTGGGCTGTTTGTCCCGGCAGACGCAGCGCCGCGTATCATCAGGAGCGGCCCCGGGGTTCCCGCCAGGGAAGCCTCCTGGGCCGCTTTTGTGCCGCGTCGGGCACGAGCGGGGGGTATGGGAAAGGCCGGCGGATTTCCCGCCATCCGGCTGTGCCAAGCGCCCCTTGCGCAATGCCGTGCTCCGCAGCCCGGCCCGCTCCCGCGCGTTGGTGAACTTGCGGCAAGCCATCCTGCCTGCATCCTATCCGAACACATTCCTTTTCGGATGCGCACGGGACTTCTCTTTCCCCCTCTTTGGACACACGCCCGCCGGACAAGAACTAGTTTCAGAGAAATATGCAACTCAAACGAACTAGTGATTGACTCCCCTATATATACTATGCTATACTAACAATATATGGATGTATGGCGGTGTCTGCATGGATACGTTGACGCATCTTCGGGAGTCTATGAAGGATTTTTCCGTAACCGAGCAGCGGATTGCGGGCCACCTCCTTGACCATGCCACGCAGCTTTCGGATATTTCGATCAGCACGGTCGCCGGCGAATGCCAAACGAGCAAGTCGATGGTTGTGCAGGTGTGCAAAAAGGCCGGATATAAAGGATACAAGGACCTGTGCAACCGGCTCGCCGTGGAGCTGGCGCTGTCCAGCCGCCGGGATATGGTTGCCGAATACAAGGACATTTACCCCGATTGTCCGGCAGAGCAGATATGTGCCACCACGATGCACATGGAGATCGAGTCGCTGCGCAACACGCTCAACCTCCTGGACCCAGGGCGCATGGAGGCCGCGGTCGACGCCATGCTGACCGCCCGGCGCATCCGCCTGTTCGGCGTGGGCAACAGCGGGGTTGTGGCGCTGGACATGCACAACAAGCTGCAGCGCATCGGCCTGAACGCGCACTTTTCCCCGGACACCCATTGCCAGCTCACCGCCGCGTCAACGCTGATTGACGAGGACTGCGCGCTGGTTTTTTCATATGACGGAACGACGAAAGACATGATCGACGCGGTGCGGTATGCGCTGGATGGCGGAGCGACGGTCGTTTCCATCACGCGGTATGGGCAAAACCCGATCGCAAGCATGGCCGACATCGCGCTGTATGTCGCTTCCAACGAATCGCTCGTGCGCGCGGCGGCGATGTCCTCTCGCCTGGCCATGCTGTCGATGGTGGACATGCTGTTTTCCTGCGTGGCCAGCAAATGCCACGGCGAAATCGTAGGCCTGCTGAGGCGCAGCGCCGACATGATCAAGGAAAGCAAAAAGTAACGGTCGTGGGGCCGCAATGAACGCGCAAGCCCTTTTTCGGGGCATCCCCGGGCATCCCTTTGGCGCCCCGGCACCGGGCGGCGCGCGCATTCCATTTTCTGACACCGGACCACTCCCGATGGGGTGACAATAAACGGAAAAGAGGTAGGATCATGAAAAAAACATGGGCACTGTTGCTGGCGGCACTGCTTCTCACGGGCCTTGTTCCCGCGGCCATGGCCGCGGAAGGGGGCACGCTGCGCTTTGGCACCGACGCCGAGCCGATCGGCTTTGACCCGCACACGATCTCCGCCGTGGCGTCGCTGCGCGTCATGTCGCAGGTGTACAACACGCTGGTCGACGTGGACGAGGACCTCAACGTCATCCCCGAGCTGGCGAAAAGCTGGGAGCAGCCGGACGACGTGACGTACATCTTCCACCTGCGCGACGACGTAAAATTCCACAACGGCCGCGCGATGACCGCCGAGGATGTCAAGTACAGCTTCGAGCGCATCCTGACGCCGGACGCGGGCATGCTGGGCAACTCGGCCAGCTACGTCGGCAACATCGACACGGTCGAGGCGGTGGACGACTACACCGTCAAGATCACGCTCAAAAGCATCACCGCCCCGTTCCTGAGCAACCTGTCCAGCGGCTACTGCTCGATCGTCTGCAAGGAGGTCGTCGAGGCAAACGGCGATCTGCTGCGCGCCGACGGCGGCACGGGCCCGTATACGCTGGGCGAATGGGTGCCCGACAACATGGTCAGCGTCCACAAGTTTGACGGCTATTTCGTGGAAGGCGAGCCGGTCTTTGATACGATCGAGTTCTACGTGATGACCGACAGCTCCGCGCGCCTGGCCGCGCTGCGCACCGGCAACGTGGATTTGATCAACGCCGACACGGCGATGCTGCCGCTGGTCGAGGGGGATGCCAACATCAAGACGCTGTACTACCAGTCCCGCAACTACGCGACGCTGTGCCTGAACACGAACCTGGAGGTGTTCAAGGACGTGCGCGTGCGCCAGGCGATCTCGCTGGCGATCAACCGCGAGGAGATCATCGACATGGCGTACAACGGCGAGGCCGAGATCTCCGGCTTCGTCCCGGCCTCGATGGGCCACTGGGCCGTGGATGTGACGACCCATCCCCTCTATCAGCAGGACATTGAAAAGGCGAAGCAGCTCCTTTCCGACGCCGGCTATCCAAACGGCTTTGAGGTCACGCTGATCGTAGGCCTTTTAGACAGCCTGCGCGACATCGGCGCCGTCGTGCAGCAGCAGTTGGCCGAGGTCGGCATCACGGTCAACGTGGTGAACAAGGAAAACGCCGAGTACGTCGCGCTGTGGAGCGCGCATGACTTTGAGATGATGGCCTGCCAGAACGGCGCGGGCTCCGACCCCAGCCGCGGCGTCGCCTTCTTCTTCAAGACCGGAACGACCGCCAACATCGCCGAATACTCCAACGCCCGCGTGGACGAGCTGTGCGACCTGGGCGCCGGCACGACCGATGTGGATGCCCGCCGCGCGTACTACACCGAAGCGATCAACATCATCCTGGACGAGTGCCCGAACGTGACGGTCGCCAGCCCGCGCGAGTTCTTCATGAGCTCGCCCAAGCTGGAGGGCTACGTGCCCAGCTCCGCCAACCCCTACGCCCTGTCCCAGGCGTATTTCGCGCAATAACCTAACAAACCCGGGGTGCGGCAAACCCCGTTGGCAAAACCCGGGAGAGAGGAAGAGGGGCCGCAGCCCCTCTTCCATTCAATCGAATCCCGCGTCCCGGCCGCATTCACGGTTCCGCCGCTGGCGGGCGAACGCTCGGGTTCCTCTGCGGTGAATTTGCGCGGATTTTGCAGGAAAAGCCGGAGAAATTCGTCCCCTTCGCCTAAGGCCGCCCGCGTCGCGGCGCCGGAAAACGCCGCGGCTTTTTCAGGCCGAATTCCTTTCAATCCTTGACAAATCGCAGTCTGTCAGGGATTTGCGGGGTGCGACTTCGTCGTACCCCGACCCTTATCGAACGGGGGAGCATCGTCATGCGCGACTACATCATCCGAAGGTTGCTGCTGCTGATTCCGGTGCTCATCGGCATCAGCCTGTGTGTGTTTTTCATCATGCAGCTGGTGCCGGGCAACGTTGTCAGCGGCATCCTGGGCATCGAGTCCACGCCAGAGTTTCGGGCCGCGTGGGAGCAAAAGCTGGGCCTTGACAAGCCGCTGTATGCGCAGTATTTCCGCTGGGCGGGAAACGCGCTGCGCGGCGACTTCGGCGAGTCGTTTCGGACCGGCGCGCCCGTGTTCCCCGAGATCCTCCGCCGTTTCAAGACCACGGCCGAGCTGGCGCTGCTCGCCTGCCTTTTTTCCATCCTGATCGCAATCCCGCTCGGCATCCTGTCGGCGCTCAAGCGAAACCGGCCGGCAGACAAGGTGGTGCGCGTGGCGGCTTTGCTCGGCGTCTCCATGCCAAACTTCGCGACGGCGACGCTGCTGATCCTGTTCCTTTCCAAGGCGTTCGGCTACTTCACGCCGGTGAAATATGCGGCCCTGTTTGACCAGCCCCTGGTCAACCTGGAGATCATGGTGCTTCCGGCGCTGGTGCTCGGCACGTCCATGGCCGGCTCGGTCATGCGCATGACGCGCTCGTCCGTGCTGGAGGTGCTGCGGCAGGATTTCATCAAGGCGGTGCGCGCCAAGGGCGCGTCCGAGCGGGTGACGATTTTCCGCCACGCGCTCAAGAACGGCTGCATCCCGATCATCACGCTGGTCGGCATGCAGATGGGCTCGCTCCTGGGGGGCACGGTCGTCATCGAGCAGATCTTTTCGATCCCGGGCCTTGGGCAGTATACGCTGACCGGCATTTCCCAGCGCGACTACCCGGTCGTGCAGGGCTGCGTGCTGTTCATCGCGTTCATCTATGTCATCATCAACCTGCTGGTCGACATCCTCTATACCTACGTCGATCCGCGCATCCAATACGAATAGCGGAGGTGACCCGAATGCAGCAAACCGCAAAACAAGTCAAGCAGCGGGCGCTTCCGGGCAATGAAAGCACGCTCGTCCTCGTCTGGCGGGACCCGCTCGGCCGCTCCGGCCTGATCGGCATCGCCCTGATCGTGGTCATGGCGGTCTTCGCCCCGCTCATCGCGCCCTATACCGTCGCCCAGATGCACGCCAAGTCAAAGCTCATGCCGCCAAGCCTTACGTTTTTCTTCGGCACGGACAACTTCGGCCGGGACGTGTTCAGCCGCATCGTGTACGGCGCGCGCGTCTCGCTCGTCGTCGGCCTTGTGTCGGTCAGCATCGCCGCGGGCTTTGGGTACCTGTTCGGCCTGGTCGCGGGCTTTTTTGAGGGCAAGGTTGAAAGCCTCATCATGATGGTCATGGACATCCTCTTCG
Source organism: uncultured Oscillospiraceae bacterium (assembly GCA_964620835.1). GTDB lineage: Bacteria > Bacillota > Clostridia > Christensenellales > Aristaeellaceae > Avichristensenella. The sequence continues at coordinate 2,224 of CAZUIA010000147.1, read as the reverse complement.
CGTTCCCGTCCATCCTGCTGGCGCTGTTCATCGTCTCAGCCCTGGGGCCGAGCATCGTCAACACGATGATCGCCATCGGCATCGTCAACATCCCGGTCTTCACAAGGACCGTGCGGGCGTCGGTGAAATCCGTCAAGTCTATGGACTATATCAAAAACGCGCGCTCGATCGGCCTTCGGCCCATGAAGGTGCTCTTCAAGCACGTGACGCCCAACGTCATGGCGCCCTTTACGGTGCAGGCGACGCTGGCGCTGTCCGGCGCGATCCTGACGGAGGCGTCGCTGAGCTTCCTGGGCCTTGGCATTCAGCCGCCGGACCCCTCGTGGGGCTCGATGCTGTCCGACGCGCGCAAGTACATGGAGCGCGCGCCCTGGCTGATCCTCTTCCCGGCGGCGTTCATCATCCTGACGATCCTGTCGTTCAACGTGCTCGGCGACAGCCTGCGCGACGTGCTCGACCCGAAGCTGAAGCTGTAAAGAAGGAGGCCACGCATGGAAAACCTGCTGGAGATACGCGGCCTTCAAATTGACACGCCGCGCGGAAAGAATACGATCAAGCTTGTGAACACGGTGGACCTGAACATCCGGCGCAGGCAGAGCTTCGGCATTGTCGGCGAGAGCGGCTGCGGCAAGAGCATCACCGCAAACGCCCTGATGCAGTTGCTGCCGTATCCGCTTCGCGCAAGCGCCGGCACAGCGACGTTCGACGGCCGGGACGGGCAGGTCGAGCTGCTGGGTCTCCCGTATGAGCGGATGCGCTCGCTCCGCGGCCGGGAGATCGCGATGATCTTTCAAGAGCCGATGACCGCGCTCGACCCCATCTTCACGGTCGAATACCAGATGATGGAGGCGCTCGAGTTCCATTACCCAAGTCTTGACAAGCGCGAGGGCGCCGCGCGCATCCTGGAGATGCTGCACAAGGTGAACATCCCGCGGCCCGAGCAGACGCTCAAGTGCTACCCGCACCAGCTGTCCGGCGGGCAATTGCAGCGGATCATGATCGCCATCGCCCTGATGAACAACCCGCGCCTTCTGATCGCGGACGAGCCGACCACGGCGCTGGATGTGACCATTCAGGCGCAGATCCTGGACCTGATGAACGCGCTCAAGGAGTCGCGCGACACCTCGATCATCATGATCACGCACGACCTTGGGGTCATCGCCGAAACATGCGAGGAGGTCGCGGTGTTCTATGCCGGGCAGGTGGTCGAGCAGGCGCCGGTCGTCGAGCTGTTCCACGAGACCGCGCACCCGTACGCGCACGGGCTTTTGCAGGCGGTCACCTCGCTCGGGGGCGAATCGCGCACGCTCTACACCATCCCGGGCATCGTGCCGCCCGGCGGTGAATGGTCAACGGGCTGCCGCTTTTCAGACCGGTGCAGCCGACGCATGGACAGGTGCTCGCTTTCCATGCCCGCGCTGACCGAAATCGCGCCCGGCCATCTCTGCCGCTGCTTCCTGCACAGCGACGCGGTCGAAGCGGCCAAGGAGGTGGTAGCGTGAGCGACGTATTGCTCGATGTCCGCCATTTGAAGACCTATTTCCCGATCAAGAGTGGCGTCATGCGAAAGACCGTCGGCCATGTCCACGCGGTGGAGGACGTTTCCTTCACGCTCGGGCGGCAGGAGGTGTTCGCGCTGGTCGGCGAGAGCGGCTGCGGAAAGAGCACGACGGGCACGAGCGTCCTGCGCCTGATCGAGCCGACCGGCGGCGAGGTGCTCTTTGAGGGTGAAAACATCCTGGGCCTGTCCGCCGAGGAGGTGCGAAAGCGCCGGCGCGAAATGCAGTTCATCTTTCAAAACCCCTATAGCTCGTTGAACCCGCGCATGAACGTGCGCGGCCTGCTGACCGAGCCGCTCAAGGTGCACTACCGCCTGACCGACGCGGAGGTCCGCGAAAGGGTGGACGAGATGATGCGCCTGGTCGGCCTGACACCCGACCAGCTCGACCGGTACCCGCACCAGTTTTCCGGCGGGCAGAAGCAGCGCATTTCGATCGCGCGCGCGCTGATCAGCAACCCCAGCTTCGTCGTGGCGGACGAGCCGATCTCCGCGCTGGACGTGTCGATCCAGGCGCAGATTTTGAACCTCCTGATGCGGCTGCAGCAGGAGATGAAGCTGTCTCTGATCTTCATTTCGCATGATCTGAACGTCGTTCGCCACATCAGCAACAGCGTCGGCGTCATGTACCTGGGGCATATCGTCGAGATGGGCACCACGGCGTCG
>CAZUIA010000146.1:0-7665 GCA_964620835.1 uncultured Oscillospiraceae bacterium | reverse complement strand
CGCGCGCACCCTTCCAGGGTGGAAGCGCAAAACTTGCACCCCATCCGGCAGCCCACCTGCGTGGAAACGCACAGCGTATCGCCGTGGCGGTAGCGCATGCGCACGCCCTCGACCAGGTGGCCGTCAGACAGCCGGTAGAGGTACTTCACCGTGCCGTCGAGCCTTGAGACAAAGGTCTCCTGTATCTCTACGCCGCGCGCGGTGTAGATTCCTGCGAGCTTTTCGCGAAGCGGCGCGGGAACATTTCGCATTTCAGGAAAATCCGCGCCCTTGTGAAGCCAGGAAAACACCTGGTCCGCGCGAAACGCGGGCTCCGAAAGCGCGGTGAGCGCCTCCTTCCATTCGGCGGGGAAAAGGTCCAGCGCGTTTTTCATGCGGGCTTCCTTTTCAGGCGGGCGATGAAAAAGCCGTCCAGCCCGTCGCGGTGGGCCAGCAGCTGCACCGCGCAGCCGTCCATGCGCCCGCGCAGAAAATCGGGCAGCAAGGCGCGAAGGCCTTCCTCGTCCGGCGAAAATTCCGGGTGGCGCGCGAGGAACGAGGCGATCTGCTCCCCGTTTTCCTCGGGCAAAATCGTGCAGGTGGAGTACACGAGCACGCCGCCGGGCCGCACATACTGACAGCAGGCGTCCAGCAGCTTTCGCTGCGTCTCCACCAGCGACGAAACGCCCTCGGGCGTCATCCGGTATTTGACGTCCGGCTTTGCGAGCATCACGCCAAGGCCGGAGCAGGGCGCGTCCAGCAGCACGGCGTCCATGGTGGAAACGAGGTCCTCCTTCACGATGGACGCGTCGCGCACGGCCGGACGCACGTTGTCAAGCCGCAGCCGTTTCACCATGCCGCGGATCAGCTCCACGCGGTGCTCGTGCACGTCCCAGGCATGCACGCGGCCCGTGCCGGAAAGCATCTGCGAAAGGCACGCGGTCTTGCCGCCGGGCGCGGCGCACGCGTCCAGCACGCTGGCGGCGCGCTTTGGCGAAACGGCCAGGGCCGCCAGCGCGCTCGACTCGCTCTGCACGCTGTAGACCCCTTGCAGGAACTCCTTTTCGATGCCGACATCGCCAAGACCCGAGGCGTGGTACATGTCCGGCAGGCGGGCGCGCTTCCAGGTCCAGCCCTTTTGCGTCATCATGTCCTCAAACGCTTTTTCGGAAAGCTTATCGGGCGTCCGGCGGATGGTCAGGAATCTTTCGTCCGGCCGGTACGCGGCGATCCGCTCGGCCTCCTCCCATCCGTAGGCCGCGATCAGGCGGTCGACGATCCATTTCGGCAGGCTGTGCGTGACGGACAGGTACAGCGCCGGGTCCGCCTCGCGGACGGGCCAGGGCAAGCTGTCCCGCTCGCGCGCAAGGCCGCGCAGCACGCCGTTGATCAGCCCCGTAAACGCGCCGCGGTCCAGCGTGCGCGTCAGCTTCACGCTCTCGTCCACCGCCGCGCTGTCGGGCACGCGGGTAAGAAACAGGATCTGGTACGCGCCCATGCGCAGGATGTCCCGCACGAGGGATTCGATGTCGTCCGGCCGCTCCAGGCGCTTGTTCAGGACATAATCCAGCGCGATCTGCCTTTCAAGCGTGCCGTAGACAAGCTCCGTCACCAGGTCGCGGTCGCGCCTTGGTAGGTTCGTGTCGCGAAGCCTTTTCGACAGCGCCAGCGACGCGTACGCGCCCGAACGGCTGACGTCCTGCAGCACGTTGAGCGCGACCAAGCGCGGATTTTCCAAAGGCCGCCTGGGCGGTCCTTTTTTCGGGCCGGGTTTTCCGTAGCGTTGCATCACATATCCTCCGTGCCGAGCAAAAGCCCGCTTCCCAGGGGATGGCCGCACAGGTAGTCGCGCGCGGGCATGCGCCGGGCGTTCGGGGCTTGCATTTCCAGAATTTCCAAAATACCTTCGCCGCAGGCGATGGACATGCCGCGCTTGCCGTCGCCGCACAGCACCTGGCCGGGCACGCCTTCTCCCTCGACAGCGCGCGCCTTCCAGATCTTCAGCACCCCGCCGCCCGGCAGCGCGGTCCACGCGCCCGGCCACGGGTTCACGCCGCGCACCAGGTTTGCGATGCGCGCAGCGCTCTGCGTCCAGTCGATTTTGCCGTGCGATTTATCGAGCATCGGGTGGCGGGTGGCAGCCGCGTGGTCCTGCGGCGCGCGCGGGCAGTCGCCCCGCTCCACCCGGCGCAGGGTTTCCACCAGCAGCGAGGCGCCGATTTCGGACAGGCGCGCCGTCAGAGCGCCCGCCGTCTCCTCGGGCAGGATGGGCACCTCTTTGGACAGCAGAATATCGCCCGTGTCCACGCCCGCGTCGGTCATCATCGTGGTGACGCCGGTGACGGTTTCGCCCTCGATCAGGCACCAGTTGATCGGCGCGGGGCCGCGGTATTTGGGCAGCAGCGACGCGTGCAGGTTCACCGTGCCAAGGCGCGGGATATCTAGAACCCTTTGCGAGAGGATCTGCCCGAACGCCGCGGTGACGAACAGATCGGGCGCAAGCGCCGAAAGGGCGTCCAGCCCCTCCTGCCGCCGGATGCGCTCAAACTGCAGGACGGGCACGCCTCTTTCCTCCGCCAGCACCTTCACCGGGCAGGCGGTCAGCCTGTTGCCCCGGCCGCACGGCCGGTCGGGCTGGGCCACGGCGGCCACCACGTGAAACCCCGCGTCCAGCAGGGCGATGAGGGGTCTGGCGGCAAACTCCGGCGTGCCCATGTATACAACGCGCGTCATGTAGCCTCCGTCTCCTCTTCGGTCACCTCGCGGGTCATCCTGTCGATGAACAGCGTGCCGTCGAGGTGATCAATCTCGTGGGAGAACGCCACGGCCAGCAGGCCCTCGGCCTCGATCTCCACGGGCTTTCCCGCGCGGTTGATGCCGCGCACGACGGCCTTTTGGGGCCGGGGCACATAGCCCCTGCGCCCGGGCACGCTCAGGCAACCCTCTGCGTTTTCCTGCGTGCCCTCGGTGGAGACGATCTCCGGATTGATCAGCTGGATCAGCCCGTTTTCGTCGCCCACGTCCACGACGATCGCGCGCCGCAAAACGCCCACCTGCGGGGCAGCCAGGCCGCAGCCCTCCTCGGCGTACATGGTCTCGGCCATGTCGTCCAGGAGCGTGATCATCCGGCGGTTGAGCGTATCGATCGGCCGCGCCTTCTTGCGCAGCGTCTCGTCGCCTATCTTCAACACTTTTCGTAGCGCCATAGGTTCCTCCATCTATTACATCATGTTGGCGGGGTCAATCTCCAAATATACCGAAGCGCCCTCCAGAGGCCTTGCGGCCAGCCCGTCGAGCCGCTCAATCACGGCGTCGGTCGGCCCGCGCGCGTACAGCTTCAAAAACACCTGCCACCGTATCTTTCCGCGAAGGTACTTGACGGGCGCTTCCATCGCGCGCATCTGCACCACCTGGCGATGCAGGGCGGGCTGCCGCTGAAAGAAAGCGTCCATCTCGGCGCAAAGGGCCTCGGCCGTCTCCCGGGCGCGCTTCTCGTCCTCGCTTTCCACCAGCAGGCGCACCAGGCGGGTAAACGGGGGGTACAGCCCCCGGCGGCGGCGGTCAAACTCGGTGTCAAAGAACGCGCGAAAGTCCTGCCGCGCGGCGGCTAAGATGGCGTAGTGCTCCGGGTCGTACGTCTGCACGATGACGCGGCCCTTCTGCTCGGCCCGTCCCGCACGGCCGGCGACCTGCACGATCAGGGAAAACGCGCGCTCAGGGCTTCGGTAGTCGGGCAGATGCAGCGTCGCGTCCGCCGCGACCACGCCCACCAGCGTCACGCACGGGAAGTCTAGCCCCTTGGCGATCATCTGCGTGCCGATCACCACCCGCGCCTCGCCCCGCCGGAACGTGTCCAGCAGCTTTGCGTGCGCGTCCTTGCCCTTGGTGGTGTCAAGGTCCATGCGCACCGCGGGAACGCCGGGAAACCGCTCGCCAAGGGCCTCCTCCACCTTCTGCGTGCCCGCGCCGAAAAACTTGATCGACGGGCTGCCGCACGAAGGGCACGCGTCCGGCGGCTTTTGCGTAAGGCCGCAGTAGTGGCAGCGAAGCACGTCCCCGGCGCGGTGGTACGTGAGGCTCACGTCGCAGTTGTCGCACTTGAGCGTCTTGCCGCAGGCGCGGCAGCTGATGAACGTGGAATGCCCGCGCCGGTTGATGAACAGCATGGCCTGCTCGCCCCGGGCAAGGCACGCGGAAAGCGCCGTGTCAAGCGCGCGGCTGAACACCGAGCGGTTGCCCCGCACCAGCTCCTCGCGCATATCCACGACCTCAATATCCGGAAGCGGCCTGCCGAGCACCCGGCGCGGCATTTCCAGCAACGTCAGCGGCCCGAGGCTGCTTTTGAGTGTGGGCACGGTTCGGGCAAAGCTCTTGAGCGACGGCGTGGCGCTTGCCAGCAGCAGCGTCGCGCCCTCCCTTTCGCCCCGCCGCTGGGCCACCTCGCGCGCGTCGTAGCGCGGATGGGTGTCGGACAGGTACGTCTGCTCGTGCTCCTCGTCGACGATGATCAGCCCGAGCCTTTCCGTGGGCGCGAACACCGCGCTGCGCGCGCCGATCACCACGCGCGCCTCGCCCCGGCGGATGCGCCGCCATTCGTCGTATCTCTCGCCCGCCGAAAGCCGGGAATGCAGCACCGCCGCGCCCTCGCCAAAGCGCGCGCGGAACCAGCCCACCATCTGCGGCGTCAGCGCGATTTCAGGCACGAGCACGATGGCGGCCTTGCCCCTTTGAAGCGCCTCGCGCACCAGGCGGATGTACACCTCGGTCTTGCCGCTGCCCGTCACGCCCGAGAGCAAAAAGCGGCCCTCGCCCCGGCCGAGGGCGGGAAGCAGTTCGTCCAGCACGCGGCGCTGGTCGTCCGTCAGGACCGGGTCCGGCGCGGGGGCGGACGGCGGCGCGAAGGGCGTGCGCAGGGCTTCGGCCTCGTATAGCTCCACAAGGCCCTGGTCCACGAGCTTTGAAAGCCCGCCGCCCACCTTCCGCAGCGCGGCCGCGGGCTGGTCGCCCTCTTTGAGCAGCGCGAGCATCTGCGCGCGGCGCGGGGCGTTTTTTTGCGCGGCGAGGGCCGCATCGTACGCTTCGCCGGAAACAAGCAGCCTCGCCATCTGAACGCGCTTTTCCTTCACGCGGCCGCCGCGCATCTGCGCGGGCAGCATCAGCCTGAGGGCCTCAATCAAAAGGCAGTGCGTCTTTTCGCACAGCCACCCGGCCAGGTCGACCAGCTCCGGCAGCAGGGCCGGATAGCTTTCCAGCGGGCGGATCACGTCGCGAAGCTTCGCGGGCGGCACATCGCCTGGGTCAGCCTTGAGGGAAAGCGCATAGCCCTCGACCCTGCGCGGGCCAAAGGGCACCAGGACGCGCATGCCCGGCACAAGCCGTATACCCTCGGGGACTCGGTAGGTAAACACGTGGGCGACTCTCTCGTGCGCCACCTCGACGATGACCTCGGCGTACGTCATCAAAAGCGTTCCACGCCCTCCGGGCGTACCGCCGCGTAGATGAGCGGCGGCAGCGGCACGGGCGTTCTTGTAAGCGTGACGGCCTTTTGCACCATGCGCGCGGCCGTTTCCTCGCGCGAAAGCGCTTCGCGATCCTCCCCGCCGGTGTGCAGGTACGCAAGCGGCGCGCCCTTTTCCACGCGGTTTCCAAGCTCCGCCGCCATGACGATGCCGACGGCCGGGTCAATGACATCCTCCTTGCGGATACGCCCGGCGCCCAGCACCTGCGACGCCTCGCCCAGCAGCGCGGTGTCCATGGCCGCGACAACGCCGTCCGCCTGCGCGGGCACGGGGGATATTCTCGGGGCGCGCGGCAAAAGGGTCACGTCGTCGCACACCCCAGGATCGCCGCCCTGGGCGCTGATCATCTCCTTGAGCTTTAAAAGGCCCCGGCCGCTTTGAAGCGCACCTTCAAGGCGCGCACGCGCTTCGGCTTCGTCCTTCGCGTAGCCGCCCAGCGTAAGCATCAGGCTGCCCAGGCGGAGCGACACCTCCAAAAGCCGCCCGCCCGCGCGGCCGGAAAGGATGTCGATGGCCTCCTTCACCTCCAGCGCGTTGCCGATGTGCGTGCCAAGCGGCTGGTCCATGCCCGTCACCAGCGCCGCCGTGGGCCGATCCGCCAGGCGGCCCACCTCGACCATCGCCTGGGCCAGGGCTATGCTGTCCTGAAGGCTGTGCATCAGCGCGCCGCTGCCCGTCTTGACGTCCAGCACAATCGCGCCGCTGCCCGCGGCGATCTTCTTGGACATGATGGACGACACGATCAGCGGCAGGCTGTCCACCGTGCCGGTGACGTCGCGCAGCGCGTAGAGCGCCTTGTCGGCCGGCACCAGGTTTTGGCTCTGCCCGATGACCGCGCAGCCCACCCGCCGCACCTGGTCGATAAACCGTTCCATGGACAGCTCGGTTTCAAAGCCCGGAATGCTTTCCAGCTTGTCAAGGGTGCCGCCGGTGAAGCCGAGGCCCCGGCCGCTCATCTTGGCGACCTTGGCGCCGCAGGCGGCCACCAGCGGGGTCAGCACCAGCGTCGTGGTGTCGCCCACGCCGCCGGTGGAGTGCTTGTCCACGCACACCTGCCCCACGGCGGACAGGTCGGCCATGGCGCCCGAGTGCGCCATTTCCATCGTCAGGTCGCGCGTCTCCTCCGGCGTCATGCCCTGACAGCAGATGGCCATCAAAAGCGCCGCAAGCTGGTAGTCGGGCACGGCGCCGCGCGCCGCGCCCTGCACCCACTGGGCGATTTCTTCGCGCGCGAACGCTTCGCCGCGCCTTTTTTTCAAAATCAGCTCCACCATCGTCGGCATATCTATGTCTCCCGTTCCGCCGCCTGGCGCACGGCGCGCCACGCGGTAAGTTTTTGCACAAAGGGAATCGTGTGCGCCGGGCTGGTCGAGGGAAGCGCCGCCAGCGCGCGCCCTCCCGCAAGGCCCGGGGCCTTTTGCAGGAACAGTGCCTCCGCCCTTCGTCCGTTGAAAAAGATAGTGTGCACGCCCGGGCAGGCGGCAAACAGGGCCGCAAAGTCGTTGGCAACCGCATCGCGGATGGACGCGTCGGCGCTGCCCGTGCGAAGGCAGGTATGGGCCGCGTCCCACAGGGCCACGCGGTGCGACAGCGCGAACGCGAGCCGGTCCTCGTACCGCTCCTCCGGCGTATCGTGGTCCCACAGCGCGTACAGGACCGGCCAGAACGCGTTTTTTGGGTGCGCATAGTATTGCCCCGCCCGAATCGAAACAGCGCCCGGCATGCTGCCGAGCACCAGCACCCGGCAGCCGGGCGCGTGCACCGGCGGAAACGACGCGCAAAAAGTTCCCATACAGGCATTATACCATTGATAATTGGCAAAATCCACTGCTTCTGCTATACTATGTGCGGCGGGCAAATCCTTTTCCCGCCAGAAAGGAGGGAATCTATGGAAAAGCAACCGGAAGGGCGCGAGGTGTTTGACCTTGCCCGTCTTCGCGCCAAGAACGCGTTCATCTGCGACATGGACGGCGTCATCTACCACGGCGACAGGATCCTGGACGGCGTGCCGCGCTTTGTCAAGTGGCTCAAGGCTGAAAACAAGCAGTTCATCTTCCTGACCAACTCGTCCGAGCGCGCGCCCAAGGAATTGCAGCAAAAGCTCTGGCGCATGGGCCTGGATGTGGACGAGAGCCACTTTTACACCAGCGCGCTGGCGACGGCCAGC
>CAZUIA010000145.1:2619-7675 GCA_964620835.1 uncultured Oscillospiraceae bacterium | reverse complement strand
GGGGAAGCGCCGACGGCCGAGCCCGATCCCTCGCCGAGCGGAGAAGCGCCGACGGTTGAGCCGGATCCCACCCCGGGGGAAGGAGAGGAAGGCGAGCCCGAAGAGCCCGAGGTTCCCGCCAGGGATCCGATGGCCCTGGATACCCTTGTCTCCGTGCACCTATATGACGGCGACGGAAACGAGTTGAATGAAAGCGCCATGCTTCCCGCGCCGGGGGCTTTGGTGCGCGTCGCGCTTGGCTGGGCGCTTTCGCCGGAGCAGCGGGAAGCGCTGGTGCCCGGGGATTATACCGTGGTGCAGCTTCCGGATATGCTGGCCTTCGCGGCCGATGGTGCGGGCCTGCTGGAGAGCGCGGGCGCGGCCGTTGGCGCCTGGAGCCTGGATGCCGCCAAGCGCGAGCTGAAATGGACGTTTGACGAGCACGCGGCCGCGGCAGACGTGCACGGAAGCATCCCGATGTCCGCAACGCTCCACACGGCGGTGTCGGAGGACCCTTCTCCGGTGGTTTTTGTGTTTGCCGTGCGGGGCGGGGGACAGCGCACCGTTTCAGCCTTGCCCTACGTAGAGCCGCTTGAGGAGCTCGAAACGCCCCGTGATCCGGTCGCGGTGGACGCCATTCGCGCCATTGAGGTCGTTGTGCACGCGCAAGAGCCGGACGATGCGGCGCTAGAATCCCTCGAATCCGATGCAAGCTTATCGGAAGAATCTCCCCCTGCCGGGGAAGAACAGCAGGCGGAAGAACCGGTTGCCCCCATTTTGCAGGAAATGCGGGCGGACGTTACGATTTCCTGGGCGATTGCCGAGGGGCAGCGCACCGACCTGCGCGCGGGCGACTATACCCTGGTTCACCTTCCGGAGGAGCTGATCTCCCTGATCGATGCATCCGGCGCGCTGGGAGGCGCGGAGGGAACCATCGGCGCGTGGGAACTCAGCGCGGCTTCGCGGACGCTGAGGCTGACGTATGACGAGAATGCCGCGCTCTCGGACGCGCAGGGAACCGTCGCCTTTGCCTGCCAGATCGATGTTCAAGCCCTGGAGGATGGGCAGCTGGACGCCCTGACCTTTACGGTTGAGGGCGGGCAGAGCCATATCGTGCCAATCGCGCTGCCTGCTTCCCAAGGCCTGCTGGCGGCAGCGCTGGCCCCGCTGCGCGCGCCCATGGAGGTGGACGGCATCATCCAGTCGATCACGCTGAAGAAGGACGGCCAAGAGATCGGAGAAACCGGAAACCTTACGCCCCTTACGCCGGGCGGAAACATCAGCATCGATTTGACGTGGGCCATTTCGGAGGAGCAACGCCAGCAAATGATCGCCGGCGATTACGTCGTCATCAAGCTGCCGGACGAGTTTGAAATCTTTGGCGACCTCGTAGACAAGCCGTTGAGCGGCACGGGCGGCCCCTTTGGCACCTGGTCGCTTACCGCGGCCACGCACGAGCTGAAGCTGGTTTTCAACGAAGCCGCCGTGACGCTTTCAAACGTATCCGGCAGTGTGAACATCTCTTCTTCGTTTGATCTAAAGGAACTGGACAACAAAACGAAGGTGGATATCACCTTTGTCGTCAACGGCGAGTACGTTGTGACCATTCCGATAAAGCTTGCACCGGAGGGCGTGACCAATCCGGTGGCCAAGAGCGGAGACGCCGGAATCAATGCCAGCAAGGTGACCTGGACCGTGGACGTCAACAAGACGCTGGAGCCTTTGACCGGCGCTACCGTCACGGATACGCTGGGCGCGGGACAGAAGCTGCTGGGCGGTTCGATCAAGGTTTATGAGCTGAGCGTTTCGCTCGACGGAAAATCTGTTACCCAGGGAAAAGATGTGACGGGCGCCTATGAAGGCAGTATTTCCGCTTCCGACGGCGGCTTTACGCTGAACCTGGGGACCATCGATACCGCCTACCGCATTGTATACGAAGCCGAAATCACGGAAATGGGCGCGACGTCGCTTTCCAACACGGCTTGGCTTGGCACCGCGTCCGCCACCGCGAACGTGGACGTTACCCGCCTGGCGAACATGGCCAAGTCTGGTGTGGCCAAGCCCGTGTACAACGCCAAGTCGTTGGAATGGAGGGTAGACGTAAACCTGGGCGAGCGCGCGTTGACCAAGCCGGTCGTGACCGATGATCTGCCCGATGGTGTGACCTTCAAGAACGGCACCCTGAGGATCGTCAAGCTGTCCATCAACCCTGGGGACGGAACGATTTCCGAAACCGGGGTGGACGTCACCTCCAGCTTCACGGTCGACACCACGGGCGATCCCATCACCGTGACCGCGAACGATTCGGTGAACTATGCGTACCGCATCTATTACGAAACGGATATCACGGCGGAGGGAAAGGCGCTTGGAAGCTTCGAAAACAGCGCCGGCTTGAGCGACCCCAGCGGGGCGAGCGGCTCGGCTTCGCATACCCTTACCACCCAAAGGGGAACGGATCTTTCCAAAAGTTCGCCAAACGGCGTATACTTTGACTATGCCAACAAGTATATCGACTGGCGAATTGACGTGAACACCGCCGAGGAAGCGGTCAACGGCCTGGTGAAGGACACCATCGGCGCGGGCCATGAGCTGGTGACCGATTCCGTCAAGGTATATGAGCTGAGCGTGAGCGATACCGGCGTGCTGCAAAGGGGCACGCAGGTTTATCCCAGCATCACAGAAACAGCCTCACAGTTCACGGTGGATTTGGGCAGCATCACCACGGCGTACCGGATCGAGTACCGCACCCGCGTGACGGATGTGAACGCCACGAAATTCGGCAACACGGCCGGGGTTGGCATCGGCACCGAGAAGGAAGTTGCAGTCAACAACCCGATTTCCCATACCTTCACCAAAACCGGGAAGGGCGTTGACCATGCCAATCAGGAGCTTTCGTGGGAAATCGTCATCAAGCCCCTGAAGGAGGAGATTACCGGCCTGGTGCTGACGGACACCTTCTCCCCCGGCATGACGCTCAAGGACGGTTCGCTGAGCATCTCGCCGGCGGCTACGTATACCTTGCAGAAGCTGACCAAGGCGGCCGATGGGAAAGAGGGCTATGTGCTCACCTTTACCCAGGGTCTTAAGGACAAGGACTACACCATAACGTACAAGACCAAGCTGGACTATACCCTCAACGAACAAGGGGTCATTCCGGAGAACTATACAAACACGGCCAAATTTGCCTGGACGGGCGTAACGCCCGGCAGCGCGGAGAAAACCGCCACCCAAAAGGTCACCGTTCCCACCGCGAACAACGGCGAAAAGAGCGGCGTGCTGGACCGCGAAAACGGCCGGATCACCTGGACGATCCTGGTCAACCATCTGTCCAAGCAGCTTTCCAACGTGGTGGTCACCGATACTGTCGGGGAGGAGGACTACCAGCGGATTGTGCAGGGCAGCGTCAAGGTGGAGACCTATACGGTCAACGCCGGGGGAGCGGTAACCAATCCGACGCAGGTCAGCGCCTCGGTCACCTACACGGATGACAATCATTTTACCGTGTCGCTTGGAAACATTACAAAGCCGCACCGTATCACCTACCAGACGGAGCTGACCGGACTGAAGAAAAACAAATACAACAACACCGCCAATGTAAACGGCATTGACTACTCCGCCTCGGTGACGTATGCCAACCACGACACCTATGTGTCCAAAAGCTCGGTCAACTATAAAAATGGGGATGCCTATGTGAGCTGGACCGTTACCCTGAACCAGGCGCTTGCCCAGATCCAAAACGCGGTCGTGACGGATACCATCGGCAGCGGCCATGTGCTGGATCAGAGCAGCGTGGTGGTCGAACGGTATGCGAACGGGCAGTGGTCGACGGCCAGCAACTATACGCTCGCCGTGCAGCCGCCCAACCTGACGACGCGAAAGCAAATCTTCACCATTTCGTTTACCGAAACCATCAGCCACATGTACCGTATCAGGTACCGCACGAACATTACCACCACCGTGGACGGACAGGAGCTGTCAAACGCGGTGCACGTTAAGGGAGAGGGCCAAGAAACGGTTAAGACAACCGAGTCTGGGAGCCAGAAGATCCGCATCACGGACGGAAGCGGCACCGGCCAGGGAGAGCTTGGCTCGCTGAAGATCATCAAACGGGATATACATGGAGCTGCGGTGTCCGGCGCGGGCTTCTCCCTTTACCGCGGCACCACGTTCATCGGCGAGGGGGTCACCGGGGATGACGGCACGCTGATGATCAGCGACCTGAACTACGGCACCTATACCATCCGGGAGGCCAACCCGCCGGACGGCTATCAGGTCGCGCCCGCGGACGAGAACATCACCGTCGTTATCAGCGCAGCAACCCTTAACAACGGCCTGATTGAAAAGACCATCGTCAACTACCCGCTCAGCTCGCTGAAGATCGTCAAGGTCGACAGCGCCGACAGCACGGTGAAGCTTCCGGGCGTATCGTTCCTCTTGAAAGGTGGGCCGAACAATTTTTCGCAGGTTCTGACCACGGACGCAAACGGAGAGGCGGAGGTCACGGGGCTTTTGTTCGGCACCTACCAACTGACGGAAACTGATCCGCCGTTTGGCTACTATCCGCGTCCGGCCCCCATCGGCATCGCGCTGAACACGGGGAACCTTACCTATACGTACACCGTCACAAACGAGCTTGTGATCGGATCGGTTGAGGTGATCAAAAAGGATAGCGTAAACGGCGATGTCAAGCTGGCGGGCGCGGAGTTTCTGCTGAAAGGGCCGGACGGCTTTGAAGAGACGCTGACCACGGACAGCGCGGGCTATGCGTCCTTGGGCGGTTTGTTGGCGGGCGATTATACGCTGACGGAAACCAACCCTCCGGATGGGTACCACCCGCAGTCGGTCGAGCGGAAATTCACCGTCGGGCCGCAGGCGGGCAAGCAGAACTACAGGTTTGAGATCGAAAACGAGGTCAAGGGCTCGCTGAAGATTACCAAGGTGGACAGCGTGCATAAAAACCTGGGACTTAAGGGCGCGGAATTTGAACTGAAGGGGCCGAAGGGGTATTTGGAAACGCTGATTACGGATGAAAACGGCGAAGTGTTGGTTGAAGGCCTGTACCCGGGCGAATACACGC
>CAZUIA010000145.1:0-2609 GCA_964620835.1 uncultured Oscillospiraceae bacterium | reverse complement strand
ATTACCACATGCCGATGGAAACCGTACGGACGTTCATCGTCGGCCCGGGCGACAACGCGGAGGAGAACGGATATAAGCAAGCGCATGCGTATACGATTGAAAACGAGATCAAAGGCTCACTCAAAATTACCAAGGTGGATAGCGTCGATCCGATCCTGAGGCTAAAGGGCGCGCAGTTCTTGCTGACCGGGGGCCCGGATGGCTTTGAGGATCAAGTGCTGACCACGGATGAAAACGGCGAAGTGTTGGTTGAAGGCCTGTATCCGGGCACCTATACGCTCACGGAGACGCTTCAACCCACAAACTATCATCCCCCGAAACCGACCGAAAAGACGCGGACGTTCACCGTCGAGGCCGACGCGACGAAGAGCGGCAAAAACCTGCATGAATACTCGTTCACCATCAAGAACGACATCATCGGCTCGTTCAAGCTCACCAAGGTGGATTGGAATATCCCGGGCTGGAGGCTTGCAAACGCGAAGTTCCTGCTGACCGGGCCGAATGGATTCGCCCAGACACTGCTCACCGACTGGCAGGGCGAAGCCTCCGTGCAGGGCTTGTATCCAGGCAGGTATGTGGTGCGGGAGATCGAGGCGCCCCTGGGCTACCATCTGCGCACCGAAACCTGGACGTTTGACGTGGGTCCGGGCCAGGGCAAGCAGCACTACACGTATACGATCGACAACGTGCGGATCACCGCCGCGCTGCGCATTATCAAGGAGGACAAGCGGACACCCGAGCGGAGGCTGGCGGGCGCGGTATTCCAGCTGACCAGCGTGCAGGACCCGGCCTTCAAGCAGCTGCTGACGACCGACGCATGGGGCGAAGCGGTCATAACCGGGCTGCCGCTGGGCGAATATGTGCTCACCGAGGTGCAGGCGCCCAAGGGCTATGTGCTGGACAAAACGCCGACACGCGTCTTGTTTACGGTCAATTCGTACGAAGCCACGATCAGGATTCCCAACACCCGGCTGGGCGGACGCCTGCCGAGGACAGGGGAGGACAGCCCGGCGCCGTACTATATCGGCGGTATGGCGATCCTGATGCTGGGACTTGCGCTGCTGATGTGGCGGCCCAAGCGAAAACCTGCCTGAGCGCGCAGGGCAGGCCAGGGGGTTCCCGGGTGCTTTTCTAGGGAAAGCGGGACGGGGAGGCCCTTCCCGCCCCGCCCGGACGGATTCGATGTGGGGGACTGCCCACATGGCCTTTGTTTCTACGGCGTGCCGGCGTGGCCGGCACGCCGCAGGGGCGCACAGC
The DNA here is from genome assembly GCA_964620835.1 of uncultured Oscillospiraceae bacterium. Lineage (GTDB taxonomy): Bacteria > Bacillota > Clostridia > Christensenellales > Aristaeellaceae > Avichristensenella. The sequence continues at coordinate 1,352 of CAZUIA010000145.1, read as the reverse complement.
GTCCTTCAACCGCAAGGGAGAGTGATTTGTGACCATGCTGAAAAAAGTTGTCGCGGGCGTTTTGATAATCGCCGGCATTATAACCCTATCCTATCCAAAGCTCAAGGAGACGTACGAAAACCACCTGCAAAGCCAGCTTCTCAACCAGTGGAAGCAGTCGTCGGTCGTCGCCCAGGCGGATACGCAGGTGGAGGCGGTTGTGAAGGCCGCTTCCGCGTCGCCCGATAAGGGCGCGCCAAACCAAACGGCAGCGCCCACGCGGGCATCGGAGCCGGCCGCCGTCCAGACGCCGGCCGCTGCGCAAGCGCAGCCGGAAGCGGAGGAGGAGACCGCGCCTGACGACCCGCTGCTGTATGACCCGCTGCTGATCGAATTCATGTTTGAGGATGAATCGGCGGACTACGATCCGGATGCCGAGTACATCGGACCGGTGCCCGAGTATGACGAGCTTCTGGTCGACGGCATCCTGGGCATTGAAGGGATCGATCTGGAGCTGCCGGTGATCAAAGGCGTCACCAACAGCAACCTGCGCATATCGGTCGCCAGCTTTACAAACGGCGGCGCGCCGGGGGGATGGGGCAACTATTCCATCGCGGGGCATCGAAACCGCCAATACGGCCGAAACTTCAACCGCTTGAATGAGGTGGAGGAGGGGGACATCGTCACGATGACCACCAAGACGGACCGGTACGAATACACGGTGGTGGAGAAGCTGTTCGTTGACCCTGACGCGGTCTGGGTGCTGGACGGCGAGCCGGACGTAAAGGAGATCACGCTGATCACCTGCCATCCGATGGGCAACCCGACGGGCCGCCTGATCATCAAGGGCAGGATCCTGGATGGGGAAAAGCCCGCCCAATGACGGGCAAGGGCCGCTGATGGCCCGCATGAGAACGGAAAACGGGTTGCCCGCACGGGCGGCCCGTTTTCCATGTTTCATGAGCGATCGGACCGCCAGCAGCCCTTGTCGCGGTCTGAGTCGCGCCCCCCTTACGCCGTCCCTTGCGCCCGGCCTGCGCCGCCCGTTACAGATCCGTCTGCCGCGAGTAGTTGGGCGCTTCCTTGGTGATGTAGATATCGTGCGGATGGCTCTCAGTAAGCCCCGCATTGGTAATACGCACAAACTCTCCCTCGGTCGCGAGCGTTTCGATGGTCGGCGTGCCGCAATAGCCCATGCCGGAGCGGAGACCGCCCACGAGCTGGAAGATGGTCTCCGAAAGCGGGCCCTTGTACGGCACGCGCCCCTCGACGCCCTCGGGCACCAGCTTTTTCGCGTCCTCCTGGAAGTAGCGGTCCTTGCTGCCCTCGGCCATCGCGCCCAGGGAGCCCATGCCGCGGTAGACCTTGAAGGA
>CAZUIA010000144.1:0-7682 GCA_964620835.1 uncultured Oscillospiraceae bacterium | reverse complement strand
GGGCGTGTGGGAGACCGTACGGGTTCAAGTCCCGTCGACCGCACCAAAAGAAGAGGTCCCGAGAAATCGGGGCTTTTTCATTTTTTCTTGATTTTTCTAGCTTTTTGACGCTTTATCATTAAAGCGCTTGAATGAGAACAAAGGCGAACGATGAAAGGAAAAGGCAGGCTATATGACACGAAATATGACACGAAGTTGTTTATACTAAGGCAATTTAGTTAATTACGCGGTCAATGCCGATCCTCTTGAGCCTCACCTGCCTCATGCCGTCGCCGCTTGTTCTGTTCATGTAGACTACAGTGCAGTCCTGCGGTGGATCAAACCAAAGAGCTTGAGCGTTCCTCGGTGGAACGATTTCAAAAGAGATTTACAATAACAGGAGATGTTCTCTTAAAATTGAGGTTGATTGATAAAATCACTGTTTCTGGGCGGCAAGGTAGGGGTGGCATGGACGAGCAGCGGGGCAAGCTTGTTTATATATATAACCAGCGGTCTCGTCTAACATCAGTTTACGATATCTGTTGATGCAAGAAAGACCGCTGGTCGCACAAGTTCATCGACGCGCTCGCTTGCCTCACGGTGGCACTTGAGATAGCCGTTGTTGCGTGTGCTCCACTCGCGCTGAGCAGCGGGGGTTCTGACGCTTTCGCAGATGGCCTTTCTGGAAAGTTTCATACCCCCGATTACGCGGCGGAGTTCGCTTTATGGCTGGACGGAACGGCTAGAAATTCCGCCCGCCCGACTGTACAGGGTCTTTCGTGGCGCCGGGCGCGGGCGCGTTGACCGGCGTGTGCGGCGCGGCCGCGCTTGGCTTTGGCGCCGGCACGGCGAGATGCTCGTTCCGCTCGATCGTCACGCTGCCGCTCACCGTTTCAAAGCGGAACGCCGCCGCGCCATCGCTGTAGACGGCCTTTTTCTTTTGCAGCGAATCGGCAAAGGCGCACTGCAAAGAACCGCTGACCGTGTCAAAGTCGGCCGTAAAGCCGTCTTGACCGGAGACGACCACATGGATCGAGCCGCTGATGCTCTCCGCGTCCAGCACGTTCGGCGTGGCGGGCAGCGCGAAGAAAAGGCTGCCGGAAACGCTTTCCGCATCGATCTTGCCAAACGCGCCGTCCATGCGGATGCTTCCGCTGACCGTATCAAGGTCAAGCTCGTCCGCAACAACCGCTTCGGTCGTCAGGCCGCCGGATACGCTTTCCAGCGAAAGCCCCCGGATGTGCGCGCCCTGGCCGCGCAGCGTCACGTCGCTGGACACGGCGTCCACGCTCAGCTTGCGCAGCGCAAGCCGCGCGGGAATCCACAGCTCGAGACTTTTTTCCGGCATGTTGGTGAACAGCGAAAGCCCGCCGGCCGACTTGCAGAATTGCAGCGTCAGCGTGCCGTCCTTGTAGCGGTAGCGCATGATTTCATGGTCGCTCAAGGCCCTGGACGCCGTTTCGGAAAAGCGGATGGTGTCGCCGTCGTACATGCGGATGTCTACGCTGCCCGCAACCCAGCGCACGGCGATCTCCTGGACCGACGCGCTTTCGGGCAAGGTGGCGTCGCCTGCGGTATACGTCTCGCTTTCAGCGTAGGAAAACGTGGTGCTGTAGCCCAGGTTGATGTTTTGAAAGGACAGCCTGTCCTGAAGGCCCGAGACCAGCACCGCAACGAGCGCCACGGCGATCGCCGACCAAAGACAAATGCGAAAAAACGCTCCCTTACGCATGGGTCCCCCCCTTTCCGCCGAGGTCCACGAAAGCCCTCAGCACGTTGTTGATCGCCGCGCCGATCAGGAAAATGACCCAGGAAATGTGCCACGCGCCGGTACCAAAGCTGACAAGAAAATACGTGGCCGTCGTGATCGTCCAGAGCGAACTGGACAGGGCCTTGAGCAGATGCCTGCGGCCGTCGTTTCGCACGGCGGCGTCCTCCGGCGGTACGGACGCGCCCGGCCGGACGTTCGACCGGGTCATGCCGTTGTAGATCAGAATGCCCGTCGCCGCGGCGACCATCACGAGCAGCAGCATGGGCCCCATCCGATGGCCGAACACAATGGCCGGCACGGGGCAGAGGATGTAGAGCATGACGGCCAGGGCGACGAGCGTCGCCGAGCGGCGCTTTTGGTATTGCGCAAGGTATTCTTCGTCCGCCACGTATATCTCCTCCGGTGCGCCGTGGTACGCGGGCGGCGCGTCGTACTCGTCGGACGGCGGCGCCTCCCCGCCGTGGCCGCCGGCCAGGGCGCGGATGTCCCCGATGCTGCCTAGCGCGATGTGAAACGCCGCCTCGTCGCTCTTGCCCTCGGCGCGCAGGTCGTTATACTTTTCCATCAGGTTTTGCACGATTTCTTCTTTGAGCTCGAGCAGCTCGCGCGTTTGCGGCGCGTCCGCGAGCATTTCGTCTATCTTCCTGAGAAACTTAACCTGCATAGGATTCGCCCTCCTCGACGAGTAAAGTGTCAATCAAGCCCTTCGCCTGTTCCCATTCGGCTTTCAGCCGCGCAAATGTAAGCCGCCCGCGCGAGGTGATCGAATAGTAGCGCCTTCGCGCGCCGGTGTTTTCGTCGCCCCAATAGGAGCGGATGCAGCCGGCTTCCTCCAGACGGCGAAAGGCGGTATACAGCGTGGCCTCCTTGAGCTCATACTGGCCTGCCGTCTTTTCCTGGATAGCCTTGTTGATCTGGTAGCCGTAGCTGTCACGCTTGAGCAGGTTGGCCAGGATGATGGTTTCCGTATGGCCCCTGATCAGGTCGGAAGCGATGGACACGGGCTGTCACCTCCTTTTTCCGTTTGCAGTATAGCGGGCAATACCTCGCCTGTCAATGTATATTTGGCTAAAAGTGGATTAGAAATGGGTTGGAAAAAGCGCGCGGGCCGCCGGGCACCGGGCGCGTCAAAAAGCGCCCCGATGGGATTCCGGCCGGGGCGCCGCAAAAGGCAACGGAGGGAAACGTTTTCCCTCCGCGCGGTACGCCTACAGCAGGGGAACGCGCGCCTCCTCAAACTGCGCCTCCGTTTCCCTGGGCCACAGCGAGGCCTGCACCTCGCCGATGTGCGCCTTTTTCAGGAAAAACATGCAAAGGCGCGATTGACCGATGCCGCCGCCGGCCGTCTGCGGCAGTTCGCCCTGCAGCAGGCTCTGGTGAAAAGGCTGGCTTGCCCAGTGCGAAACGCCGCGCAGCGAAAGCTGGCGGGAAAGCGCCTCGGCGTTGACGCGGATGCCCATGGACGAAAGCTCCATGGCCGTGTCCAGCAGCGGGTAATGAAACAGAATGTCGCCGTTCAGGGACCAGTCGTCATAGTCCGGGGCGCGGCCGTCGTGCGGCCGGCCGGACCGAAGCGCGCCGCCGATCTGCGCGACGAACACGGCCCCATGCTTCATGCACGCGGCGCGCTCGCGCTCCTTGGGAGACAACGCCGGCCATTCGTCCTCCAGTTGCTGCGAGGTCACAAATGTGATGCGGCGGGGGAGCACCGGCACAAGGCGCGGCTCGAACATGCACACGTCGTACTCGGTGCGCAAAAACACGGCGTAGATCCGGTCCACGATTTCGCGCAGCTTTTCCAGCGTGCGCTCGCCCTCGTCCAGGATCAGTTCCCAGTCCCACTGGTCGACGTAGTAGGAATGCAGGTTGTCGGCGATTTCGTCGCGGCGCACGGCGTTCATGTCGGTATAAAGCCCTGTGCCGGGCAAAAAGCCGTACCGCTTGAGCGCCAGCCGCTTCCATTTGGCGAGCGACTGCACGATCTGCGCGGTCGTATCGGGGCACTCGCCCAGGTCAAAGGAGACGGGCCGCTCCACGCCGTTGAGCATGTCGTTCAGGCCCGATTCCGGCGCGACGAACAGCGGCGCGGATACGCGCGTCAGGTGCAGCATATCCGAAAGGCATGACTCAAACCCATCCTTGAGCCGTTTGATGGCCACCTGTGTTTCCATGATGTCGAGAATGGGCCGGTACCCCTTCGGAATGCTGTTCATGCGCACACCTCTTGCGATTTATTTTCCAAACGGGCAGTATTTTACCATTTTTTGAGGGGAAATGCAAATGAAAATGCAAATGGCCGAACGCACGGCATGCTGCCAGATAGAAGCGCGAAAGCGGAAGCATTCGCCCCCGCTTTGCCATTCCCTCCAGTTTCCCTATTTGCCGCCCGCCATCTCCGCATGGGTCAGCATGTTGCGCGAAGCAAACAGCGCGGCGAGCGCGACCGGCACGTTCGCGGCCGCGGGCAGCAGCAGCATGCCAAGGTTCTCCGGCAAAATGCCGGGGAACGCGGACAACACCCAGACCCCCAGGGCGATACCCGGCACCACTAGCAGGATGAGCACCACAAAGAGCACCACATACACCAGCCACTTGATCGTCAGCCCCGCAAACAGCCGGTCCGTGAGCAAAAAGCCCGCCGTAAACAGCACGCCAAACGTCAAGCGCGAAAAGGCGAGCGCGGAAATTTCCAGGGCCGAAAGCCCCATGATCGCCCCAATGGCCAGGGCCGCGACAGCCGCCTCCACGGCAATCTGCACGATGGACTCACCAAGGCAGGCGAGCAGCTTCACATACGGCTTTTCCGGCACCATATAAATGTAGGGGAGCGTCAATTCCCGCATCCATCTTCCGGTGCTCACGGTGAAAAACTGCATGTACACGGAAAACAGAAAGATGCCGAGCAGCCCCGTGCCGCGCATAAAGAACGTGAACGCGACCACGACGGCAAGCATGATCAGGCTGATGGGATCGAGAATAAACCGGCGCGCCCTTCGGGCCTCCAGCCTGTGCTTGACGAAAAACACGCCCGCGCCAAGGCCCTTTCTGAGCCCCGTTTTGCCCACCTTGACGTTTGCGGGCAGCGTTTCGCGCACCTTGCCTTCCTTTGCGGCAACGATCGCGGAATGGGCGATCTCCGTCGCCTGCAGTACGTCCTCATAATAGTCCGATTGAAGGGCGGTCAGCAGAAAGGTCAGCAGCGCGATATACGCGCCGACGGACAGAAACATCGTAAGCGCCATAACCAGGCTGCCGGCGGACAGGCTGAGCACCATTTCCCGCAGCCATCCCGCCACCGGAAACAGCGATACCGGTAGCCCGTTGGCCGCGGCGACCAGCGAGGGGAGCAGGGTTTCCCTGCCCAGATACCCGCGCCAAAGCACGTACAGCACGGCTATGGCGGGAATGCCCACGAGCACGGCGGTCATTCCCCGCTTTCGCCGGTCGTTTCCGGAAGCGTACGTATAGATCGCCATGGCCGTAAGCTGCGCGCAAAAGACCGTCAGCGCGTACCCCAGCATCACCGAAACCACAAACCCAAACGACGCGCCGTAGACGTTTCGCATCCAGCTGTATTGGAACAGCAGAAACATACCCATCAAAAGCGACGTGCCCAGCTGCTGAAAAAGCCCGTACAGCAGGATGCGCCGGCCGGATACCGGCGCGGTGAACAGAAGGTTCACGTCCTCCATCGAAAAGAGGCTCGCGCCCTTGCCAAGGCCGTTTTTTGCCACCAGGATAAAGATGGCCGCGTACAGCAGCAGCACCGCCGCGTGCAGCTCCGCGGGGTCGCGGTACAGCCGTTCCGGGTTTCCCTTGACGCCGCCCATGATGCTCACGCCGAGCAGCGCGGCCATCACCAGCAGGCCGAGCAGGCTGCCGGGGTTTTTGAGCATCGAAAGCAGGCGGTTTTTGATCCGCGTTTTGAGCAGGTAGAAAAGCGCGCTCACGCACTCTCCCTCCCCTCGGTGATCGCAAAGAACAGCTTCTCCAGCTCCTGCTGGTCGCCCTCGCCGGCGTTTCGCTTCATCGCGGCGATGCGCCCGCGCATCAGGATATGCGCCGTGTCCCACAGGCCCTCGACGCTGTCGAGCATGTGGGTGCTGATCAGCACCGTCGTGCCCGCGGCGCGAAGCTCGCCGAAGATGGCCTTCAGCTCCTTGATGGCGTGCGGATCCAGCCCCACGAGCGGCTCGTCGAACACGATCACCTTTGGGCGCGGCAAAAGCGCGCAGCACAGGCTGAGCTTTTGCTGCATGCCCTTGGAAAGCTCCTTGCCGAGCTTCCCCCGGTTTTCCTTCATCTCAAGGCGTTCAAGCAGCGCTTCGCCGTACGCCTTCGCCGAGTCGTCCAGCCGGTATGCGCGCCGGATGAATTCCAGGTGTTCCGAAACGGTCAAAAGGCTGTACACGGCGGGCATTTCCGGCACATAGCCCAAAAGCCGCTTGGCTTCCATGCCCTTGTTGGCAAAGCCGTCGATCGCAATCGCGCCCTGAAAGCGCAAAAGGCCCGTGATGCACTTGATCAGTGTCGATTTGCCCGCGCCGTTTGGCCCCATCAGCACGGCGATTTCCCCGCCGTCCACCGAAAGGGTGATGTCGTCGTTTGCCAGCGTTTTGCCATACCGCTTGGTCACATGCTCAATGCGCAGCATTTGCGTCCTCCCGCTATCATGATTTCAAAAGAAGCATAGCACGCCGCCGGGCTCCGTTCAATAGCCGCCGCTTCAAACCAGCGGGGGAGCGAATCAAAACCGCGCTCCCATGACGGAAGCGCGGCGATGATGCGCGTTTGCGCAACTAAAACGAGACCGTCCACCCGTACGGATCGGGCAGCTTGCCCAACTGAATGCCGGTCAGGGTATCGTACAGCTTCTGGGTGATCTGCCCGATGCCGCCGCTTCCGACCTTGAGCACCTCCTCGCGCCAGCAGAGCCAGCCGACCGGGGAGACCACCGCCGCGGTGCCGGTGCCAAACGCCTCGCAAAGCGCCCCGCTTTTGATGCCGTCGATCACTTCCCGCACCGAAACGCGGCGCTCCTCCACCGCATAACCCAACTCCGCGGCAAGGCGCAGGATGCTGTCGCGCGTGATGCCGGCCAGGATGCTGCCGGTCAGCATGGGGGTCACGATGCCGCCGTTCAAGACAAACATGATGTTCATGGAGCCGACTTCCTCGATGTATTGCTTCTCCACGCCGTCGAGCCAGAGCACCTGGGCATACCCCTTTTTCCCGGCCGCCTCGCCGGCGTACAGCGACGCGGCATAGTTGGCCGCCGCCTTGGTAAAGCCGATGCCGCCGCGCACCGCGCGCACCAGCTCGTCCTCGACGTAGATACCCACGGGCGACAGCCCTTCGGCGTAGTACGCGCCGCTGGGGGAGAGGATGATGAAGAAGCGGTACGTACGGGACGCGTGCACACCCAGCCCCACGTCCGTGGCGATGATGGTCGGGCGGATATACAGCGAGGTGCCCTCGCTGGACGGCACCCAGCCGCGCTCAAGGGAAAGCAGCTGCATCAGGCCGGCAAGGCACTGGTCCGGATCGATCTTGGGAATGCTCATGCGCTCGGCCGACGCGTTCATGCGGACAAAGTTGTCGCGCGGGCGGAACAGGCGGAGGCTCCCTCCCTGGCCCCGGTAGCACTTGAGCCCCTCGAAGATCGCCTGGCCGTAATGGTATACCGTGCAGGCGGGGTCCATGGAAAAGTTCGCGTAGGGTTCGATCCGCATGTCATGCCAGCCGCTTGAAGCGTCATAGTCCATGATCAGCATGTGGTCGGTGAAAAGCTTGCCGAACCCCAGCTTGGCTTCGTCGGCCGGCTTGGGCTTGAGCGCCGCGGCGTAGTGAACCGGTATGGTCTGCATAGGGATCCCTCGCTTTTGAATGAATAGTACCCATTATAGCCCGGCGCGGGTCCCTGTCAACCCCG
>CAZUIA010000143.1:0-7759 GCA_964620835.1 uncultured Oscillospiraceae bacterium | reverse complement strand
GCGAGAATCAGCAGGATGAGCAGCCACAGCCCGCCGGCGCCTGCCAGCAGCCCGCCCAGCCAGGTGATATAATCCAAGGGCCTGAGCGAAAAGGACAAAATTCCGTCCAGCGCCAGGCGCAGCATTTTTTTCAGCGGGTATTTGGTTTCGCCGGCAAACCGCTTGTCGCGCTGGAAGAGCACCTCGGTCTGCGAAAAGCCGACCCAGGCGAACATGCCGCGCAAGAACCGGTTGTGCTCCGGCATCGCGCGCACCGCGTCCGCCGCCTTTTTGCTCACCAGGCGAAAGTCGCCCGTGTCCGGCGGGATCGTAAAGCCCACCAGTCCGTTCAGAATCCGGTAAAACGCCCATGCCGTGAACTTTTTAAACCCTGTCTCGCCCTCCCGCCGGGCGCGCTTGCCGTACACGACATCGTATCCCTCGCGCCATTTGGCGGCCATCTCCGGGATGACCTCGGGCGGGTCCTGCAGGTCTGCGTCAATGATGACGATCGCGTCGCCCACGGCCGCGTCCAGCCCGGCGGTAACGGCGATCTGATGGCCGAAATTCCGCGCGAATTGCAGCACACGCACCTGCTCGTTTTTTTTAGCCAGCGCAACCAGCATCTCGCCGCTTCGGTCGCGGCTGCCGTCGTTGACGAAGATCAACTCATACGGTTCCCCCATGCCGCGCATCGCGGCATCCAGGCGCGCGAAGGAGGCTTCCAGCACCTCCTGCTCGTTGTACACCGGAACGACCACCGAAAAAACCGGCTTCATACGCCCTCCTTTTCCGTCCGCTTCACCACGTTCCAATACGCATCCATCTCCGAAAGCGTCATGCCCGCAAGCTTTTTCCCGTCCGCCGCGATCGCCCGCTCCATCCGCTCAAACCGCCGGATAAACTTTTCCGTTGCGGCGCTCAGGGCAAGCTCGGGCTGTACGCCGCACAGGCGGGCCACGTTAACCGCAGCGAACAGCAGGTCGCCGATTTCCGCCTCCGGGTCGCGCCGCGCGCCAAGCTCTTCGCGCACCTCGTCCGCCTCTTCCCGCACCTTTTCAAGCGCGTCCCCGGGGTTGTCCCAATCAAACCCGACCTGGCGCGCCTTTTTCTGCACCTTGGACGCGCGCATCAGCGCGGGCAAATGGCCCGGCACGTCGCGCATCACCTCGGCCGTCTCGCGAAGGCCCTTTTCCTTCTTTTTAATGGCTTCCCAGCTTCGGATCACGTCCTCGGCCGTATCGCACCGCACGTCGCCGAAGATGTGCGCGTGCCGCGTGATCATCTTGCGGCAGATGGCCGTCGTTACGTCGGAAATGCCGAACGTGCCGTGCTCGGCCCCCACTTGGGCGTGGAACACCACCTGCAAAAGCACGTCGCCCAGCTCGTCGGCGATGCGCTCGTCGTCGCCCGAATCGATGGCCTCGACCACCTCGTACGCTTCCTCAATGAGGTATTCGCGAAGCGTTTGGTGCGTCTGCTCCCTGTCCCACGGGCAGCCGTCATCCGCCCGGCGCAGGCGTGCCATCACGGAAAGCAGGTCGCCGAAGGTGTAGCGGCTGCGATCCGAAAGGGGCGCGGCCGGCAGGTATACGACGGACAGATGGTCGTAGCGCGCCTGGCGGTCCAGCGCCTCCAGGGCGATCACCCTGTTGCCGAACAGCACGCGCAAATCCGGCGCGTACACGTCCAGGAGCCTCAGCTTCACCTCGCCCGCGAGCAGGCGGCTGTTCACTTCCGTCACCAGCAGCGGCAAAGAAGGGTCGATGCGGTGCTGCAAAAAGCGCGGCGCCGAAAGACAGACCGCGCCGTCCTCGCCGGGCAGTTCCGTCTCAAGGGCGCTTGACCGCATGAGGTCGGCCAGCGTAACCCCGCTGATGACCCGAAGCGGCACGCCCCGCGCCTTCAGCGCGGCGATAGTGGCGTCGGTCAGCGGGTCCGGCACCGCATAGCAAAGCGACGGGTCGGCCTCGCGCTCGCGCTGCACGGCCTCGGCCGCGCGCGCGTTCAATTCGTCGAAATCGCCGGCAGCGTCATAGAGCGCGTCGAGCGTGGAAAAGACGACGCCGCGGGAGGCCAGCCATTTGGTCACTCCGTGCCGGCCGGTGCGCAAGAGCACGCGCCCCGCGCCGGTCAGCGCGTCCGCCGCTTCAAGGGTCAGGTGTCCGGGGTCATCCGGGCCGATCGCCACGACGAGCAATGGTTCCATCCGCATCCTCCGCATCTTTGCCGGCCAAACCGGCTGTACCTCATCCAAAACAGGAAAAAGAAAACGGCAAAAGAAAAACCGCAACCTGCCCATATTATAGCAAATTGCGGAAAAAGTGCAAGGGAAGGCGGTTACTGCTCCATCTGGCGCCCGACGATGCCGGCGGTCGTTTCGGCCACCTTCAGCTCCGTATCGCCCATCTTGACGCCCTGCTCGCGGCTTAGCAGCAGCACGCCGCCAATCGCCTCACCGTCGGCGATAATGGGGGAAAAGACCTGCGCCGTATAGCCGCCGGAATCATCCTCGTTGGTGATGGCGAACACCTTGCCCCCCGAGGATTTGTTGATCGCCATGCTCTGGCGCGCGGCGATGGCCGCTTCCAGGTCCCGGCTGATGGGCTTATCCCACAGCTCCTTTCGAGGCACACCCGAGGCGGCGACCACCATGTCCCGGTCGCAGATACAGGCGATATGGCCGAGGGAGCGGAACAGCGACTCGGTATAATCCTTCGCGAACGCGGCGATTTCACCGATGGGGGAATACTTTTTCAGGATGACCTCGCCGTCGCGATCAGTGTAGATTTCCAGAGGATCGCCTTCCCGAATGCGAAGGGTCCTACGAATTTCTTTTGGGATGACCACCCGGCCCAGTTCATCGATTCTGCGGACAATGCCCGTAGCTCTCAAAGCGAACGCCTCCTCATGTTCTGAAAAATCCTGTGCGTTTGTCGGCTCTATTATGAAACCGCGGCGGGGTTTTTATGCCGGTTGATTTTTTTTTAAAAAAAGCGTATAATATTCACAATCTTTGTCCATACACGGACTTCATACGCGGAAAGGAGTCAATCGGCATGAAAACCGTTACCATCCGCCTCAGCCTCGCGGAAAACGTCAAGGCGTTCGTCAACGCGGTCAACCGGTACGATTTTGATATGGACCTGCGCTCGGGCCGCCATGTGGTCGACGCCAAGTCCATCCTGGGCATCTTCAGCCTTGATCTGTCCAAACCGGTCGCGCTGGAAATTCATAGCGACGAATGCGACGCGCTGCTGGAGGACATCAAGGCGTTCACCGTGTGACCATGCAGCGCCGCCCGACCGACATGGAAAACAAGCTACTGCTGCTTTACGCCATTGACCGCCTCGGCGCGGTGACCGCGCAGCAGCTGCTTCTTTTCATGGTCGAAAACGACTTCATGGGCTACATCTCGCTGCAGCTCGGCTTGGCGGAGCTGGACGAGGCGGGCCTGCTGCGCAAGCAAAAGCATGCGCTCGGCACGCTCTACGCTTTGACGGGCAAGGGGCGCGACGCCCTGAGCATGTTTCAAAGGCGCGTGCCGCATTCCAGGCTTTCGGGCATCGACGAGATTGCCGGGGATTGGCGGCTTCGCTTTCGCCGCGAAAAGCAGATGTTGGCCGACTTTCAAAAGAAGGAAAACGGCGAATACCTGGTCCGTCTGCGCCTGCTGGAGCGCGAGGAACATCTGCTGGACCTGAAGCTCAGCGTCCCCACGCACGATCAGGCCCAGCGGTTTTGCGACGCGTGGATCGCGCAGGCGGCGGGGATCTATGCCCATATCATGCGTGCCCTGGGCGAGGATGAAAAAAAGCCGGGAGAATGAACAATCCCGGCGTTTTTATTATGCTTTGAAACGGAGCGAGGTTGCCACGCTTTTACGCGGCAGCTTTTTTTCTATCGCCTGTGCCCCGCCAGGCGCGCCGCGCAAAGGAAAAGCGCGAACGCTCGCGCTGCAAAAAGGTATCCGTACATACGCGGCAGGCCGGCGGTGATGCCTGACGGCACCTCGCCGGCTATACCTCCCGGTTGAAAATGGCCCGCACATATTTTCGGCCCGGCAGCATGATGGCAAACACCGCCAGCAGGTTGATCGCCATGAACGAGGCTTGTACGGTGCGCTCGCTCGTCAAGTCGGCCAGCGCGCCGGACAGGAGCTGTCCGAGGATCGTACCGAGGGTGCAGATCATCTGAAACGAGCCGTTGAACCGGCCGCGGTATTCGTTGGGCACATAGGTCTGCGTCGCGGCCACGCGGATATTGTAGGACGTGATCTGCAGCATGCCGGACAGGAGGCATAAAACCATCATGACGGTCACCGGGAAAAACAGATAGCTGCCCTCCAGCAGGGCGACCGCAGCGTATACAAAAAGGGAGATGGCGAATTTTTTCTGCGCCGGGTAGGTAAACCGGTATTGCAGCGCGCCGCCCAGCAGCCGGCCCACCACGCCCCCGCCCATCACATACGTGTACCACAAAACGCCCAGGTGCGGCTGTGCCTTAAAAAACGGAAGCACCACGGTGCCCGGCGCGGCAAACGCGAACATGGACACAAAAAAATACGCCGTGATGATTTGCAGGCCCTTTTCCCCATTGATGTAGGAAAGCCCTTCCAAAAAATCATCCCGGAAGCTTCGAAGCGAGAACTTTTCCATGCCCGACCGAATCTGCGTCTCCGGCGCTTTGATCTGCGTTTCAAACGCCGCAGCGATGAAGAACGTCACCGCGTTAAACAAAAACAGCGGTTCCAGCCCCACCTTCCCGTAGAGATAGGCCGCCACCGGCACCATCACGGACGAAAGCGGATAGAGCATGCTGGAAATGGAATAGGCTTTTGAGTAATTTCCCTCGCTGATGAGCGTTGGGTACAGGCTCTCATAGGCCACCTGGTAGACGCTGTCAATCGAGCCGATGATCAGCGCCAGCGCCAGGAACGGGCCATAGCTGAACAGGTTGAACTTGAGCAAAAAGAAAATACCCGCATACAAAAAAGAGGAAATGAAGTCCAGCGTGTAGATCACCTTAGCGCGCGAAAAACGGTCCAGGTACGGACCGGCAACCAGCGGCATGATGATCTTGGGCAGGTTGTATACCACCATAAACAAAGCGAACAGGAACGTGGACTGCGTGTAGTCGAGCACAAGCAGCCCAATAGCAAATCCGCTGATCGCGTTGCCCAGCATGGAAACCACGGTGCCGAGCGTAATGATCGTAAAGTTCTTTGTCCATAGCTTGTTTTTGCCGTTTTCCGTCTTGCTCATGGCTGATATTGTAGCGGATGTTTGCGCCGAATACAATGAGAAAATGATTAGAAGCGGGTGCGGATTGACAAAGCGCCCCGAGCAGGCAAAACACATATTTTTCGCCCCGTAAAAAAGCCCGCGCAGGGTCCTCTTGGATCGGCGAAACACCAAAAAATGAATGGGGTCACATCGCGTGCTTTCCGGCATACCGCCCCGATCGCCCGCATATCTTCCAGTAAGAAGTGGACAGGGGGGATTTCATGGCAAAGGAGATAACGTCCTCCATCCGGCGCAGTTCGGTCAAACACCAATCGTCGTTCGGGCTGGTGCTTGGAATTGCGCGGGGCGTGCTTGCGGCCGCGGCGGTCACGGTGCTGGGCGTGGTGGTGTTCGCGCTCCTGATCAAATGGCTCGCTCTTTCGGATACGGTCATCTCGGTGCTCAATCAGGCGCTGAAGCTGATAGCGATTTTCATTGGCGCCAGAGCGTGCGTGGGGCGCGGCGGAACGGGCGGCGTGCTCAAAGGCGCGCTGGTAGGGCTTTTGTACATGGCGCTGGGCATCGTCGGGTACGCGTTTTTGAGCGGGCTTTCGCTCGCGCCGTCGGCATACCTGGCGGACCTCGGTATGGGCGTGGCGGCCGGCGGCCTGTGCGGCATGATCATGTCCAACCTGAAGGCAAAATAGGGATTGCGGCGCTTGACAGATTCGTGTATACTGTCTAGGTATTTTAACGACACGGAGGCTGTGTATTCCATGAAACACATCAAGACGATTCAAAAATCCTGCCTGCGCGAAAGCCTTGCCCACGGCGGCTGCGGCGAATGCCAGGCCAGCTGCCAGTCCGCCTGCAAGACCTCCTGCACCGTCGCCAACCAGGCTTGCGCGCAAAAGACGCAGAAGAAATGATTCACGCCTTTACCGCCCTTGACCGGAAGATGGCGCTGGATGTGGGAAGCGGCGCCCTGCACGAGCTGGACGATCTGGCGTATGAGGCGGTCAAACAATGGGAAACGCTCCCGCGCGAGGCGCTGGGGGCGCTTCTTTGCGCCTCCTTTCCCAAGGCGGAAGTGGACGAGGTGCTAAAAGAGCTGGCGGAGCTGGCGCAAACGGGCCAGCTCGGTGCGGATGACCGCTATGACGCCGTCGCGCCGGCGGAGGCCGGCGTGGTCAAGGCCATGTGCCTGCACGCCGCGCACGACTGCAACCTGCGCTGCCGCTACTGCTTTGCTTCCCAGGGCGACTATCACGACCGCGACCGCAGCCTAATGCCTGCGAAGGTCGGCAAGCGTGCGCTGGACTGGCTTGTCGCCCACAGCGGTTCGCGCCGCGCGCTGGAGGTCGACTTCTTCGGCGGCGAGCCTCTGATGAACCTTCCGGCTGTCCGCGAGATCGTGGCGTACGGCCGCGCGCTCGAAAAACAGAACCAAAAGAAGTTCAAATTTACCTTGACGACCAATGCCCTCGGCCTGACGGACGAGGTGATCGCGTTCCTGAACGAGGAGATGGACAACGTGGTGCTGTCCATCGACGGGCGCAAAGAGGTGCATGATCAAATGCGCCCCGCGCCGAACGGGCGCGGTTCGTTTGATCTGGCGCTGCCCAGGGCGCTTCGCCTTGCCGACGCCCGGGACCAACAGGGGTATTATGTGCGCGGCACGTTTACCCGGCACAACCTGGACTTTGACAAGGATGTGCTGTTCCTGGCCGATCAAGGCTTTGAGCAGATCTCCATGGAACCGGTCGTCGCAGACGCCTCGTGCGACTACGCGCTCAAAGCGGAGGATCTGCCCACCATCCTTGCGACGTATGAGCGCCTCGCCTCCGCGTACACCCGGCGTCGCCGCGAGGGCAAGTGGTTCAACTTCTTCCATTTTATGGTGGACCTTTCCAACGGTCCCTGCCTTCGCAAGCGGCTGACCGGCTGCGGCGCGGGCAACGAATATGTCGCCGTCACACCGCAAGGCGATCTGTATCCGTGTCACCAGTTCGTCGGCCGCAAAGGGTTCCGCATGGGCAGCGTGCTGGACGGAAGTTTTGACCGCGAGCTGCAAAAACGGTTCGCCTCAAACCATGTCCTCGCCAAGGAGGACTGCAAAAAATGCTGGGCGCGGTTTTACTGCAGCGGTGGCTGCGCGGCCAACGCGCACGCCATGAACGGCGATATCGCCAAGCCCTACGCGCTGGAGTGTGCAATGGAGCGCAAGCGCCTGGAGTGCGCCATGGCCATCGCCGCGCAGGAGCGAGAGGCCGAGACCAAATAGCCCGCTTTCCCCAAACGATCCCGGCCATCCGGCCTGTTGCGGCTCGGATGTACCGGGGTCACGCCGGATTCGGGAGGTGTCCCGTCCTTCATTTTTAAAGTTTGGTTTTTGCGTGAAAAAGCAAGGAGTAAAGCGGATGGGGATACCTAAAAAAAGATTGACATTTCGTAGAATACATGCTATAGTAACAACCGCTGATCTGCAAACCGTGCCAACGTAGCTCAGCCGGTAGAGCAGCGGTTTCGTAAACCGCAGGTCAAGGGTTCGAGTC
>CAZUIA010000142.1:0-7838 GCA_964620835.1 uncultured Oscillospiraceae bacterium | reverse complement strand
TTCTGCGCGCGGTGACGCTGGGCCAGGAAAGCGATATCCAGCGGTACGGCGGGAAAAAATACACCGGTGACTCGGTTTCGCTGATGACGCTGCACGGCGCCAAGGGGCTGGAATTCCCCGTCGTGTTTCTTTGCGGCGTCACGGACGGGCTGATCCCGCATAAGGGGCACGGCGGCAGTCCCACGGACGAGGACGAGGAGCGGCGGCTTTTCTACGTGGGCATGACCCGGGCCAAGGACGAGCTGATCCTGGTGAACGCCGGTTCGCCGTCACCGTTTCTTTCCGGTCTTCCGCCGGAGCTTTTGGACAGGCAAACCCTTCCCCGGCGCAAGTCGGCCGTGGTGAAGCAGGTCAGTTTTCTTTCCTAAGGAGGAAGGCTCATGGAGATGTATGGCCCCGATCCAAAGCGCGTGTACCCCAATCCGGCGCTTTCACGCATCGTGTTTTTGAAAAACGTGGTGCGAAACCCGAATATTCAGGTTGGCGAGTATACGTATTATGATGATCCGGACGGCGCAGAGGATTTTGAGCGCCATGTCACGCACCATTATCCCTTTTTGGGGGACAAGCTGATCATCGGCAAGTTCTGCGCCATCGCCCGGGGTGTGGAGTTTGTGATGAACGGCGCGAACCACCGCATGAAATCGATCACCACGTACCCGTTTCACCTCATGGGCGGCGGATGGGAAAAGGCGGTGCCGGCGCTTTCGGACCTGCCCCTTCGGGGGGACACCGTCGTGGGCAACGACGTATGGATCGGGCAAAACGCCACCATCCTGCCGGGCATGCGGATTGGCGACGGGGCGATCATCGCCGCCAACGCCACGGTGACAAAGGATGTGCCCGCCTACCACATCGCCGGCGGCAACCCGGCGCGGATTCTCCGGGCGCGTTTTTCGGAGGAGACCATCGCCGCGCTGCTCAGCCTGCGCTGGTGGGACTGGCCGCCTAAAAAGCTGTTTACGGCATTGGACTTGCTCTGCGACCCGGATACCGAGGGGGCGCTTTTGCGGCTGCTGGCGCTCAAGGAATGACAGAGCGCCGCGCTGTCCGCGCGGCGCCCAGCCCCTTCCTACAAGCCTTCCACCGCGCCGCACCCATGAAACGCGGCAAACCGTTTCAGGCATTTCTTCAGCTCCGCCTTGCGGGGCTTTTCTTCCCACCAAACGCCCTTGACGCGCAGCATCTTTTCGCGCCGGTCGGCCACCGCCTCCACGCGCCCGGCAAAATCCTCGCCGCACAAAAGCGGCAGCACATAGTACCCGTATTGCCGCTTGGCTTCGGGCGTGTAAATTTCCCAAGTGTAGGCAAAGCCAAACAGCGCGCGGATCAGCCTGCGGTCCCACAAGAGGCAATCGAGCGGCGCGATCAGCTCGGTGCGCGGGGCGTATGCCGCGCCGGAGGCGATCTCGTCCAGCAGCGCCGCCTCCGACGCGCGGGCGTACAGCGAGTCGGAAAGCCCCTCCACCCGCACCTCGATCAGCTTGTCCGCGGCGAGCAGGTCGTCAAACGCCTGCGCCCGGCCCCCGCCCTTGTGCGCATCGATGCACAGCCACGCGTCCGACGCGCGGTTCCACAAAAGGCCCACCGCGCCGATGCGCCGAAGCGTCCGCCAGGCGCCGTACGCACGTGCGTCCGGGTGCGGGTCGGGCGCTGCGCAAAGCTTGCCCGGCAGCAGGCGCTCCATGGGCGCATAAAACTTGATCGAGCCCTCCTTGTGGTGAATGCCCAGCTCTCCCCGGTAATACATGGCCTCCAGCGCCGCGCGCGCGAGCGTGGAATCGCCCCAGAACCAGGCGACCTTTTCCGAAAGGCCCGCGTCCCGGGCCGAGACGCATTCCCGCTCATCAAGCAGGCGGAGGATCTCGCCCCTGGCGCGCTCCACCTCCGCCTCGCTGCGGATGGATTGGCCGTATTTCTCTCGTTCGCGGGCGAAATACGGCCAATCCTCCGCGGGGTAGATGCAAAGGTTTTTGTCAAAGTGATCGACAAGGGCACGCTTCTGATATAAAAGCTGATCCAGCATCGGCTTTTGAAAGCCCTTGACGCGGGACTGGAACACCAGGTCGGTGTTCTTGCCGCATACGTCGATCGGGTCAAACTGGACGGAACCGCATGAGCCCACATAGGCAAGCACGCCTTCCTTGCCGGAGTACATGTGCTCGCCGATCAGCCCGTGGCGGCGCAGCAGGAACCTGCGCGCCTGGCGGTTGGTCAGGGAGATGCCTCGCATGCCGCTTCCTCCTTTCGTATGCGCCGTTTCCACCGGCCTGTCAGGAAATAGGGCCCGGACACGAGCAGCCCGGCTGCCCAGCTGATGGGGAAGCAGAAGAACAGGTCGTTCGGCGCAGCAAAGCGCGTGAGAAGGTATGCCGCCGGAAGCCGCACCCCCCAAAAGAGAATCAGGTTGGCGATCATGGGCACGCGCACCACGCCCGCGCCGTTCATCACGGCATTTAAAATGAAGAAAACAACGTATATCCAGTAAAACGGCTCCAGCCGAAGGATGTACGCGTACCCCGTTTCGATGACGGCCGCTTCCTTGTTGAATACGCCGATGAGCGGCCGGCCCAGCGTCAGCATCACCGTACAGCCGATGACCGCCCACGAAAGCGCCAGCAAAAGCGCAGCCTTTGCGCCCTTTTGCACGCGGGAAAGGTTGCCCGCGCCGATATTTTGCCCCGTGTATGTGGTCGTGGCGGACGCAAAGCTCGTCAGGGGCATAAAGGACAGCGAATCGATCTTGTTGCCCACGCTGTACCCGGCCGCAAACGCGGAGCCGTGCGTGTTGACGATGGACGACAGGGTCAAATGCCCCAGCGAAAACAGCGCGTCGTTCAGGCCAATGGGCAGCCCCAAGCGGAAGATGTCAGAAAGCGCCTCCCTGTCGATGCGCAGCGGCCAGAGCGGCGCGCGATACTGCGGGTATTTGCGGTGAATGAAAACCAGGCTGAACCCCCATGCGACCCCCATCGCGATGACGGTCGCGACGGCCGCACCCACGACGCCCCAGCCAAACACCGCCACGAACAGAAGGTCCAGCACAATGTTCGTGACCGTCGCGACGAGGAGGAACAGCACGGGCGAACGGCTGTCGCCGAGCCCGCGCAGGATACCCGCGTTCAGGTTGAACCCCAGCAGCGGCAGAGTGCCCAGAAAGAGGATGGACAGATACGCATTCGCGTCGGCAAAGGCGTCCGGGGGCGTGCGCATCAGCGAAAGCACGGGGCCTGAAAGCAAAAGGCCGATCGCGGTCAAGGGCAAGGAGACCAGCTGGATCAGGCCGTTGGCCGTTTGAATGACCTTTCGCGCGCCATCCAGGTTATTTGCGCCCGTGTGCTGGGCGATGCGGATCGTGCCGCCCATGCCAAGGCCCACAAACAGCGCCAGCAGCACCCGGTTGGGGTAATTCGCGATGCTGACGGCGGCGAGCGCCTGCGTGCCCACAAAGTTGCCGACGACCAGGCTGTCGACCAGATTGTACGCCTGCTGGAACAGGTTGCCGATGAGCATCGGCACCGCAAAGCGAAGGAGCAGGCCAATCGGCTTTCCCTGGGTCATATTGGCCATGGAAGCGGATTTCATCATACGAGCGTTCCAATCCAGGCGGCCAGGGGCACATACGCCGCGGGCGCGAAAATGGCCGGCAACAGATTGCCGACGCGCACCCTGGTCACCTCCAGCATATTCAGGCTGATGCCGATGATCACCACGCCGCCGACGGCGCTCATCTGCGTGATGATCGCGTCGGTCAGAAGCGGCGCGACAAGTCCGGCCGCCAGCGTAATGGCGCCCTGGTAGACCAAAATGACCACGGCGGACAACAGCGTGCCCGGGCCGAGCGCGGCGGACAGGAACACCGCCGCCGTGCCGTCCATGAGGGCCTTGGCGATCTGCGTGGCGTGGTTGCCGGAAAGCCCGGATTCCAGCGGTCCGACGATGGACATGGGGCCCACGCAAAACAGCAGGCTGGCGGTCATAAAGCCCTGCACGAACGTGCCGGCGCCGCCGGTGTCGCCCCGCGAAAATACCCTGTGCGCCCTCTCACCCAGCTTTTCCAGCCGCTTTTCAATGTCGATCCCTTCGCCGAGCAGGCCGCCGAGCACGATGCACACGATCATGCCCAGCACATCCTCGGTTTTCAGCGCGCTAAGCGCACCGATGATCGCGACGCACAGCCCGAGGCCCTGCATCACCGTGTCCCGGAAGCGCTTGGGCACACTGTTGCCAAGCGCCAGGCCCAGCAGCCCGCCCGCGATGACCGTGGCAAAATTGACGAAGGCACCCAACAAAAAAACGCGCCTCCTCTTTGGTCACGTAGGAAAACGGCCTTCTTCTTTTTGGGAAGAAGGCCGCCGGTAGGTTTTTCCCGCGTTACTGCGCGGCGGTCTCCGCCACGGGGTATACGCTGACCTGTTTCTTGTCCCTGCCCTTGCGCTCAAAGCGCACGACGCCGTGCGAAAGCGCGAACAGCGTGTCGTCACGGCCCAGGCCGACGTTCAGGCCTGGATGGATATGGGTGCCGCGCTGGCGAACGAGGATGTTGCCGGCGAGCACATACTGGCCGTCCGCACGCTTGGGACCCAGGCGCTTGGAATTGCTGTCGCGGCCGTTGCGCGAGGAGCCGACGCCCTTCTTGTGCGCAAAGAGCTGCAAATTCATCTGAAGCATGGCTGCACCTCCTAGATTCACTGACCCTGATATGCTGTGGATACGCCGCCTTGATATCCGTCAACCCCTGCCGAACGGTGCGCAGGATGATCTGCGCGCTTCGGCGTTGTCTCGCGTCAAGATCCTTGGGAAGCCTGACGCTCAGGTATCCGTCCCCGACATGCACGATGGTTCGGATTCCCGCAACCGCTTCCAGCGCGTTGACCGCCGTCTGGGTGAGCGCCGAAACGCCCGCGCAGACGATGTCCTCGCCTAGCGGCGCGCTGCCCGTGTGCCCAATGGCGAAAAAGCCTTTGAGCCGGCCGCGCCTGTCGCGGTAAAACCGAACGCTCGTCATCAGGCCGTGATGCCCGTGATTTCGAGCTTCGTGTAGGGCTGGCGATGGCCCTGCTTGCGGCGGTAGTTCTTTTTGCTCTTGTACTTGAAGACGATGATCTTCTCGCCCTTCACCTGGGCGACGACCTTGGCCTTCACCTTCGCCCCGCTGACGAACGGCTTGCCGACGGTCACCCCGCTCTCCTTGCCGAGCAGCAGCACCTGAAACTCAACGGCCGCATCCGGCGTAAGGTCGAGCTTTTCCACAAAGATCACGTCACCCTGCTGGACGCGGTACTGTTTCCCACCGGTTTCGATAATGGCGTACACGCGTGTTCCTCCCTCTTGAATACTCGCCGGCGAACAGGCAGCCACGCAAAGGTGACATTTTTCGGGCCCGGGCCGAGCGGCTTGCCGATATAGGATAGCAAAAACGCATAGGCTTGTCAACAAAAATCGCAGGGAAAAGACGCCTTTTCAGGCCGCGCTACGCATCCCAACGGCCCGTTTTGATAAATCTTTCCGCCTTTTGCGTGGCGTTTGCCGTCAGCATTTCATCAAAGCCCATCAGCGAGAGGAGCCGGATCGCGTTTCGGCTGGTGGCCGGGCCGTCCCTGAGCAGGTAATCGAACAGGATCTCTCCGCCTTCGATCCGCTCGGTAAAGTGCTTGAGCTCAAACGCGGGGGAGAGCAGGGCGCATAGCTCGATATCGTGCGTTGCCGCAAGGCAGAGGACGTTCTCCCGGTTCAGGCGCGCGAGCAGCTCGCTGGAGGCGGCGACGCGCTCCACCGTGTTGGTGCCGCGCAGCACCTCGTCGATCACGCATAGAATGCGCTCGCCTCGGTTCGCCGCATCCCAGATGCGCTTTAGGGACCGGATTTCGGCGATGAAATAGCTCTCGCCCGCGACCACGTCGTCCTGGATCGCCATGGAGCTGTATATATGGAAAGACGCGGCGGCATAGCGCTTTGCCGGCGCGGTGCAAAGGCTTTGCGACAAAAGGGCGCATAGCGCGCCGGCTTTTAGAAATGTGGACTTGCCGGAGGCGTTGGAGCCGGTTAAGAGCTGCGCCCCTTTCGCGTTCACGCTGTTTGGCACCGGGCGCAAAAGCAGCGGGTGCACCAGGCCCTCGGCGTCAAAGAAGGGCTTTTCGCCGGGCGAAAAATCGATCTCCGGGACGCACCATGTCGGGATGCCCGCGCGGTATGAGGCTACGGCAATGGCCGCGTCGATCTTGCCCAGCGTCTCCTGCATGGCAAAGATCTCGCGGTGGTAGCGGCCCAGCCTTCGCTTCAGCAGCTCGTAGCTGATCAGATCCGCCATGAAAACCATGTTGAAAAGGGCGACCAGGTCGTTTTGGGCGACAAAAGAAACGCTGCCCATGCGCAGCAAAGGCCGGCAGCGCCGCACCGCCTCCCCAAGGGGCTGAAGCATCCGCACAAGCTCCGGATGCTTCACCTTCAGCATCCGCCTGCACGTCGCCGCCATCGAGACCGAATAGTTTACCGTCGCCAAATCGTTTTGCAGCTTGTGGGTGGCATACGTGTGGTAAAGCTGGTTTACAAGGATTAGCAGCAACATCGCCAGAGCCGCCTCGCGGATGCCGAAGAAAAAGAACGCGGCGATGCTCGCCAGCAGCGACAGCACGAGCAAAAGCGCGATGGGCAGCAAGGCCGAGTGATACGCGGAAGGGCTGAACGCCTCGCGGGTGTTCGCGGCCCGCCACTTGCCCAGCCGCTGCAGGAGCATTTGCAGCGAAAGGCGCAGCGCGCCGTCCCGTTCCATCAGATCGATCAGCGACTGGCGGTCGTCCCAGGCTGCCTGGTCCATGGCCGGGCAGCGCAGCCAGTAGTACAGCGCCTGCTCGCCCGCCGTGCTCTGGGCGGCGTTTACGCGCTTGAAAACCGCCTCCATCGACAGGTCATTCCAGGTGGTGTCGTCCACACAGAAAGGGTCCAGGTTGTTTTCCTTCCGGTAGTCGGCATAGGCCCGGATGCCGCGCAGATCCTCCTCGAAATATTCGACATCCGACGGCTTGCCGTAGCTGTCCTTCAGCTGCCGCATAAGCTTCGCTTTGCGCATCGCATTGGCTCCGTTTCACATTTTCCGATTCTTCGCCTACTATAATATCAAAAACCTGGGGCCGGCACAAGGAGAACGCCCGCGAGCGAAGAATATAGGCGAAAGAGCAGGAGGATGGCCATGGGCAAGCGGTACGAATTTGATGCGGTGATTCATAGGGCGCAGGACATGGACGCCGGCTATGTCTGCATTCCGTTTGATGTCAAAAAGGAATTTGGCAAGGGCCGTGTGCCCGTCGCCGCGACATTTGACGGGGAACCATACGAGGGCAGCCTTGTCCGCATGGGCACGCCGGGACACATCCTCGGCATCCGAAAGGACATCCGCGCGAAAATCGGCAAACAGCCGGGAGACACGGTTCGCGTAACGCTCGCGGAGCGAGAGGTCCTTCCCCGAAAAACACCGTAAGCCGCCCGCAAAAAATCTTGGTAACGGCCACAAAACCGCTTGACAAATACGGTTTCATCCAGTAGACTATACAGCGTCGCTTGTGGTGATGCGTCGACCTCGGGGTGTAGCGCAGCCTGGTAGCGCACGTGCTTTGGGAGCATGGGGCCGGGGGTTCAAATCCCTTCACCCCGACCAAGTTGTGACCCCTTGGTCAAGAGGCCTAAGACACCGCCCTTTCACGGCGGTAACAGGGGTTCGAATCCCCTAGGGGTCGCCATTTTTTACGGTGCGGCGATGGGAATGGGCCTTTAGCTCAGTTGGTTAGAGCGGCCGGCTCATAACCGGTTGGTCCGGGGTTCAAGTCCCTGAAGGCCCACCA
>CAZUIA010000141.1:0-7852 GCA_964620835.1 uncultured Oscillospiraceae bacterium | reverse complement strand
CCGAACCAACGCATGTATCTCCCAAGCAAAAGGGGTGTCGCGCGAAAAACGCGTGACAGCCTGCTTTTGTTCAGGGAAAGAGAAAGGGTGGCGCGATGATCCGTGCGGGCGTCCTCGCTCGCGTGCGCGCGAGCATCGGGGAGGAACCCGCGCCGCACGCGTGTTGCGGGCCGGAAAAGGCGTGCGGCGCGGGGCACCGGATCACCGTTTCCCTGGCTGCCTTGTTTGGCGCGCAAAAAGGCCTCCGGCGGCCAAAGGCGCTGCCTTTGGAATCCGCCGGGGCCATTGGCCCCGGACCCCTTCTTTGGGGGGCGCGTAATGCAAGGGGCTGTCGCACACGCTTGGTGCGACAGCCCCTTTTGCGATTGGGACGGATAGGATTGCCCACGGCACGGGCGGTGGCGATCTTCTTACGGGGCAGGGGCCGCAAAGCGCCCGCAGCCGCGTTCGGCTACAGCCGCCAGTGCACAAAGCCATGGGAGGCCATCGTCCGGGGTTTCCAGATGCCCTTGACATCGATGAGGATCCTCTCCCCCTTAGGGCGGTACATGGCCAGCAGCGCTTCGGGGGAAAGCGCCCGAAACGCCTGATGCGCCACGGCGAGGATGATGCAGTCCAGGTCCTGCAGCGCGCCGGCGTCCGACAGGCGTACGCCGTACTCCCGCTCGACCTCCGCGGATTCCGCGAACGGGTCCACCAGGATCGGCTCGACGCCGTACAGCCGCAGACCGTTCAGAATGCCGATGACCTTGCTGTTGCGAATGTCGCCGCAGTTTTCCTTGAACGTCACGCCCAGGATGGCCACCCTTGCGTCCCTGAGCACCTTGCCCGCCAGGGCCATCTTCTGCAGCGCGGCGTTGGCGATGAACGAGGGCATGGATTCGTTGACGTTGCGGCCCGAGATCACAAGCTGGCTTTGCACGCCCAGCTTGGCCGCCTCGTATAGGTAGTAATACGGGTCCACGCCGATGCAGTGGCCGCCCACCAGGCCCGGCCGAAAGCCCAGCGCGTTCCACTTGGTGTTCATGGCGTCGATGACCTCGTTCGTATCGATGCCCATGCGGTCAAAGGCCATGGCCAGCTCGTTGACAAAGGCGATGTTGATATCCCTCTGTGTGTTTTCCGCCACCTTGCACGCCTCGGCGACCTTGATGGAAGAGACGCGGTGCACGCCCGCCCGGATGATCAGTTCATACACGCGCGCGATGTCCTCAAGCGACGCCTCGTCCATCCCGGACACGACCTTGACGATGGTATCCAGCCGGTTGCACCGGTCCCCCGGATTGATCCGCTCGGGCGAATACCCAATTTTGAAATCCGTTCCGCACCTCAGCCCCGAGGCCGATTCCAGAATGGGCGCGCAGATCGACTCCGTCACCCCTGGATAGACCGTGGACTCGTACACCACCACCGATCCCGGGCGCAAACGCCGCCCGATCAGCTCGCTTGCGCTTGTGAGCGGCGATAGGTCCGGGGTCTTGTCCTGGTTGATGGGCGTGGGGACCGCCACAATGAAAAACCGCGCTTTCGCAAGATCGTTTTCATCGGACGTAAAGAAAAGCTCGGACCGCCTCAGCGCCTCCGCCCCGACCTCGCCGGTCGGGTCCTCGCCGGACAGATACCGGACGATCTTCTGCCGGTTTACGTCAAAGCCGATGCAATCGGCCTTTTCGGCAAAGGCTACCGCCAGGGGGAGCCCGACGTATCCCAGGCCGACGACTGCGATGGAATCCTCCCGGGCCACAATCCGGTCGTACAAAGAGGCGTTCTCCTTCAGGGGGGTGCTCACGTTGATATTCCTTCTTTCGCATGCTGGTGTCAGGTGGCGCGAACGGGTGGATCGAAAAGAAGACATGCGGCCGCGAAAGGAAAAGCGGATGCCCTAGGGCGCCATATTTCCGCCAAGCCGCCACACGTTGATCCCATAGTCGCCCAAAGAAGTGATGACCTTAGACCAGAAAGCCAGGGTCTGCTCGTCCGCATACCAAACCTCATGCGGTATGCCCGATTCGTCGGTGTAGAAGAACTGCAGCGCGTGTTCGGTTCGAAGCGCCTCCTGCCCGGATTGCTTGCGGAGCGCCTCAGCTTGCTGATAGCTCAGCGAGCGCGCCTTCTCGCCCCACCATTCGACCCCGCCGGTCGCCAGGGCGAAGGATTTTTTCCCTTCCGGCAAGGTGGACATCTTAGCGACCAGCTCGCGCAAAAAGGCCTCGTTCGCCTTGGGGCCGGGGCCGCTGTGCGTGCCAAAGAGGTTGTAGCACATCATGACGTACTCGGGGCCCGGCGGAAAGGAAAGCTTGGAAAAGGGCGTGCGCGGCTCCAGCACGACGCGCAGCAAAAGCCCGCGCGCCTCGGCGGCCGCGTGCAGGCGCTTGACGAATTCCAAAAAGTGCTCCCAGAGCGCAAGATCGTTGAGCAGGGATTCAAAATCGATTTCAATGCCCTGATAGCCGTGCTTAAGCGCCAGCGCAAGGATCTCCTGAATCAGCGCGCCGGCGCTGTCCGTTTCGCTCTGCGCCCCTTGCAAAACGCGCGTAAGCACCGCCGTGTCCTTTTGAAGGTAGGACCCGTCGGGCAGCGTGTAATCGTTGATGATGGATAGATACGAAACCGGCTTGGGATCTTCAAGGAGGAAATCCAGGGTCTGCTTCATGTCGACCAGTTCCGGGGGCAAGAACAGGCTGTCGTCCTTTGCAAAGAAGGCGCCGAAATAGATCAGCGACTCAAGCGAACGCTCATAGTGCAGCGCCTCTTCCATGCCCGACAGATCGTCCCAGTAGGTGATCCACGCGGTGGCGGGGGAAAATGGGGATTCTTCGGGCATTGCATCCGCCTCCGGCTGCGCAAAGGACGAAAACGGCACAAGCAGGGCAAGGGCCAGCACCAGGCAAAAAACGCGCGTTTGCATGAAAGGATTCCTCCGGCGCTTTCAAAGTGTAAAACGATGGCGGCTCAGCGAAACCAGCTTTTCAGGACTTCCCACATATTTCGTATCGGCTCGGCCACGGCCGCTTCCTCTTGGCCCGCGCCCGCTTCCTGCCCGCGGTAATCCACATAGACCTCCTGCCCGTCCGGGGACGTGATCCAAACGTCGCGAAAGTCGCCGTCGTATACGTCGTCGGCCAGGTTGCGCTGGCTGTAGCCGTATTCGATCCAGGCCGACCGCAGCGCGAGCCCCCCGCCCTGCGGGGCGGGCAGCGCGATGTTTTGCGCCACCGGCTTTTCGTCGACCCAGACGGACAGAAAACCGCCGGATACGGAAATCTCCAACAGCCGGCTCCCGTCGTCCTTGAGGGTGATTTCCGGAATGTAGGGCTCGTTTCGGGCGTTGCTCGTATCGGCTTTGGCGCGGATGAGCTCGGCGGCGATGATCTTGCTCTCCTCGGGCTTGTAGGCCTGGCGCATCTTTACGTCGATCTCAACGGCCATGGCTTCCTGGCGGTTCTCCTCCCAGGTCTGGTATACGACCCCGTCATGGACATCCAGATCCAGCTCAAGCACGGGATCGCCCGTGGGCGCCCCGTCCTGGCCGGCGTAAACGCGCAGGACGTTCTTTTCCAGCTCGATGGAGGTGTAACCAATCCCCAGAGGATCCGACAGGATGTCCACGGATTGCTTGCCCATCTTGTTGCCGTCCAGGTACGCGCGCAAAGCAAAGTCCGAAAACCGCTCGCTTCCAGCCAGGCGGATACGCCCCTCTCCCTCCGGGAGCGAGGTCACGCGGATGGTGTTTTCGTCCCATTCGGCGGCGCCGGCCAGGATGTCCCATTGCTGGGCGCGCGCCTCATCCCCCAGAACGAAGGACATTTTCCCGATCTGGTCGGTGTCGCTGTAAATGCGCATGAGCAGATGGTTCGTGGACCAGTAGGCCTGCGGCTGCATGCGCGTCAGGTCGTAAATGTCCGTGGACAGATCGTTCCGGCAGAGCATTTCCCGGTTGAAGTTCATGTCAAAGTAGGCGCGGATCCACTTTTCGTTTTCCACGCTGACCGTGCCGTTGGTGGCAAACTGGCCGGTATTGGCGTGCATGAGGGCGTACAGGCGCGGCAGGTAGCCAAGGCGCGCCTGATAGACCTGATCCATCAGTCGGTAGTCCTCCTGGACGCGGTTTTGCATCTGCTCGTAGCTTTCGATGGGAACATTGTACTTGTCCCTGACAAAGTCCATCAGGTAGTGGTTGTATTCCCGGCGCACGTAGGGGGAGAGGCGGTAGTATTCCGGCGGCGTCATTTCGCCCAGGTAATTTCCGTGCCGGTCAAACACGTTGATGTAGGACAGGCGGTATCCGTTCGTGCCCATTTCCCAGTACCCGGTTTGCGAAAGGGCGATCAGCTCCTCGTCGGACAGGAACAGGGACTCCCTTTGCTCCAGGTTGTTGGCGTAGCTGAGCATGCTGGCCTGAAAGTTCAGCGCTTCCAGGATGGGCTGCGCAAGCGCGGCGCTTTGCATGCGCCCGTCTTCAAAGAACAAAAACAGCGCGCGCTCCGGCAGCGCCTTGCCGGCGTAGTAATAGTCGTAAATATCCTGCTGGGAGACGGTGACGTAGCCCCTGTCATGCAGGGCCTGCAGGTGCTTTGCAAGCCGCGCGTCGCTGATGATCGTCTCCCCTTCCATGGTGCCGACGCCCACATAGGACAGCGCGACAAAGCCCCGCTCGCGCTGGAGCGGGACGGCGTCGGTCATGGGCGAATACGCTTCCTTTGCGGGCGGCACGCGCACGGAGGAAGCGCTTGCGCCCTCGTCTTCGGCCCCCTGGACCTCCGCGCTTTTCGGGGCGGCGATCCGGACGGTGTCGGGCATGGAAATGAGAATCTGGGCCAGGAGATAAAAGGAAACAGCCAGCACGACGAGCTCAAGCAAGGTGCGGCGCCTTTTGATCCTATCCCTTTTTTGGCCAAATTTCTTGTTTTGCATGCTTATCCCCCCGAATCCGCCTGCATGGAAAGCGGATCGTTCTGGAATCTTCTTCGGGCGCGCAGGTCGCTGGTGGTCATGCGCGTGCCCCAGGTGGATTTCCAGAACGTAAACCAGGCGATCGGCATTTGCCAGATCAGCACCAGGATGTGGTACAGGTTATACCCCAGGCCATACCACCACAGGCTGCTTCGGCGCATGAGCAGCTGCGCCATGCTCATCATCATGGACATGGCGAAAAAGCCCACCAGGAAGGTAATGGGCGCGGTGCCATGAAAGACGGGAAGATAGATCAGATTGTAAAACACGATCACCGGCGCGATGATGGGGATGATGAAGCCAAGGTAGAACGACAACGCCATGAAGGGTTCCTTTTTCCACATAAACGTGGCGGCAATGGAGGTTTCGCGAAGCCAGGACCGCTTCCAGCGCATCTGCTGGCGCAGGAACATGCGGTGCTTGTTGGGCACGATGGTCGAGCACACGGCCGTGTCCTGATAATCCGTGCGGTATTCCCGCAGGATGAAGTTGGTCATGGACCGGTCGTCGCCAAAGGTGGCCTTTCTGCCGAGAAACGTCTGGTTCAGCCAGGCCTTGATGTTCTTTTCCAGCGCGGTCTTTCGGTAGCAGGAAAGCGGGCCGGACAGGCAGGTCACCGCGTTGAAGTACCCTTCCGCCGCCTTGATGATGCGGAAGGAAAAATAATACTTGACCGACTGCATTTTGGTCAGGGCGTTCGTGTAGCTGTTGACCACGTCCGTGCGGCCGCTGACGCCGCCCACCTTCGGGTCCTGGAAGGGCTGTACCAGGTTGATGATGGCGCGCGGGTCCAAGAAGCTGTCGGAGTCCACGAACACGACCAGATCGTGCCGGGCCATGGCCGTGCCGCGGGCCATGGCCTCGCGCTTTCCCTGGTTGGACGGCTGGCGCACGTAGCGCACGCGGCGGACGGTGTCGTACAGATCGTCGACCGTTTCCAGCCTTCGCAGCAGCTCCTGGATTTTTTGCGGGGACTTGTCCCGCGAGTGGTCGTCGACAATGATCACTTCCAGCTTGTCCTGGGGATACTCCTGGTTCAGGCAGCTTAAAATGGTGCGCTGAATCCACTTCTCCTCGTCATAGCAGGGAATGACGATGGAAACGCCCGGGGTATAGTGGGGATTGATGGGCGTAGGCTTGTACATCGCGCCAAAGAGAAAGCGCGTCAGCAGGTACGTGGAGGTAACGATGGTGTACAGGTACGCCAAACGCCCGATGTTTCCGGTCGTGGCGCTGGTCGTGCGCATGAGCAGGATGGCCAAGACCAGGACGCCCAGCGAAAAGACCGCGACAAAGCGCAGGTTGCGGCCCTTGCGCTTGTACGCGTGGTGCACCAGGGATTTGGAAAACTCCATGCCGCAGGCAAAGCCGCCCTCCTGCAAGGGGTTGGCGAACACCGCGCGCGCGCCGGTTTTCACGCGCATCTCATAGCCCTCCGGCATGACGCCCGGCTCAATGCGGAACTGCAGGGCCACGCGGCGGCTTTCCTGCATCCAGTGCAGGTGGATTTCATGGACCACGTGCAGCTGGATGCCGTTGGTGGAGATATTTCTGCAGCGGCACGTAAAGCGCTTTGCGCCGCCGTCGCGCAGGTGGCAGACCACCTGTACCGGAAAATCCGCGTCAAAGCGCACGCCCCGGTGCTCCGGCAGGGAGGGATTGAGAACGCCCCGCTTCGTCTTTCGCGTGATTTCCGATTGCCCGCGGCGGTCCACGCTGGCGCGAACGTTGCCCCTCGGGGGAACGTTGGGCAGCAGACGGCGGTCGTTATGGGCCCGGACCATGACCTCCTCCGGCTCTTCCTCCCGTATCTCAGGCGGCTCGGGCATGGCCGTGGCGTAGGGAGAGACAGGCACGGACCGGTTGGGGTGCGCCGCGCGCGCGCGGGTGGCCGGGCCCTCCGGCACGGGGCAGGCGTCCGTTTCCGCTCCGCGCTCCCCGGGATGCAGATGAATCTTGTGCCCCCGGGCAAAAGGAAGGATCTGCTCCAGATCCTCTTCTTCCTGTTCCTGCGCGGCGGGTTTGGGGATGGACGCCTTGTCAAGGACGCCGTCCTGCGGCGCGAGCCATTCGGGAAACGAACCGTAGGCACGCGCTTGCGCCTGCCCCGCGCCAAAGGGAGGCGGGGCGTTTTGCCGGCGGGAATTGCCAAAGGGTTCTTGGCTTTGGAATTGTTCGTACATCGCGCATCAAAAACCTTTCCAAAGGGTGTATCGGGAAGACCCCGGACAGTCAGGTAGCAGCGGGAAAGCCGTCAGGGCGCGGAGGCCGCCGATTCCGGCTGCAGGTAATCCGACAGCCGCGCGAACTGGTACGTCTTTCGGTTCTGCCCCGTCACGTTGAGCGTAAAATAGGCGTCCAGCGCGTCGGCCGTATGGACGCTGTTGTCCGAAAAGTGCATGATCACGACCGACCCGCTGCGCACGTTGCGCCGAAGCTCCCGCAAAAGGTCCTCCGTGCTGGCGGCCTTGTAGTCCTGGGACGTGTATTCGCCGTTGACGATATAGTCGATCCCCATATCAAAGACCATGAGCATGCCCTTTCGGCCCATGGCCATGGTCGGCGGGCGGAAGTTGGCGGACAGGGCGGGCTTGCCGTTTTCCAGCCGGATGTCCCCCACGATGCTCTGCAGCACCTGCCAGGACCTGACGATGTCCTCACCAAGGGCCGCGGCCTGCTCGTCGGACAGCTCCTCAAACACCCATTTCCCCTCCGGATCATTGGAAAGCGGCATATGGGTATGCGTGTGCGTGGCGATCTCGTGCCCTTCCAGGGCGATGGCGCGCAGCAGGTTGGGGTTGTCTGGCACGTATTCCGTGCGAACGAAGAAGGTCGCCTTGACGTCGTGCTTTTTCAGCACGGCGAGCAGCTTCGTCACCCCCACGTCCGTTCCCCAGTC
>CAZUIA010000140.1:0-7889 GCA_964620835.1 uncultured Oscillospiraceae bacterium | reverse complement strand
GGTTGACATCAGGGTTGTAGGGATATGCCATGTCCGGCAATTGCTCACCCTGTGCCTCGAGGTTTTCGTGGTACGCCTTCGACCACTCCCGGTTGCGCTGGACGCCGTTTCCGGCGATGTAGAGGAGCTTTTTCACGCGCGCCGGATGCGCCATCGCGTAGAACAGCGCGAGGTTCGCGCCCCACGAATGGCCGCCGACCATCCACGCGTCGATTCCAAGCGCCGCGCGGATGTTCTCGATGTCCTGGACGGCGGTCTGAATGTCATATCTGCCGTCCCGCGTCGAACGACCGCAGCCGCGCTGCTCGAACCGCACGACACGCATGCGGTCGCCCAGCATGTCCGAAACAGGCTCCATGTAGTCGCAGCAGCCCGGCCCGCCGCTGAGCAGAAGGCAGGCCTCCGCGCCCTGCGCGCCCGTGTCCGAAACCCACAGATCAGCCAAGCCGCTCCGAATGAATCGCTCCATTGCCGCCTCCGATTAGAAAAGGCTGCCGTGAACGCTCGGCTCGCGGCAGCATGAGTTGCTATGGGGATTCGCTTAGCGCCTGGGGCCGCGGTCGTTCCTGCCGCCCCTGTCGCCGTCGCGGCGCATCGGGGGACGGCGCACGGGCATGGCCTCGTTGTCGTACTTGATGTCGTTGCGCACGAGGTTGATGCGGCCCTGCGGGTCGATCTCCGCCACGCGGCACTCGAGCGTGTCGCCGAGCTTGACAACATCCTCCACCTTCTCCACGCGCTCGTTGGCGAGCTTGGAGATGTGGATCATGCCGTCCTTGCCGGGGGCGAATTCCACGAACGCGCCGAAGCTCATGATGCGCACGACCTTGCCCGAAAACACGTCGCCGACCTCGACATCCTTGGCGATCCCTTCAATGATGCGCCTGGCCTTGTCCGCCGCCGCGGCGTCGGGCGTGGCGATGTAGACGCGGCCGTCGTCCTCGATGTCGATTTTGACGCCGGTTTCGGCGATGATCTTGTTGATCATCTTGCCGCCCGGGCCGA
Source organism: uncultured Oscillospiraceae bacterium (assembly GCA_964620835.1). GTDB lineage: Bacteria > Bacillota > Clostridia > Christensenellales > Aristaeellaceae > Avichristensenella. Next base: position 6,884 of record CAZUIA010000140.1, on the reverse strand, counting down.
TGACCTCGCGGATCTTCTCGGGGTTGATCATGAAGCGGATGATCTTGGGCGCGTAGGGTGACAGTGCGGCGCGCGGCACCTGAATGGCTTCGAGCATCTTGCCGAGGATGTGCAGCCTGCCCTCGAGCGCCTGCGCGAGCGCCTGGCGGAGGATCGGCTCGTCGATGCCCTTGATCTTGATGTCCATCTGGATGGCCGTGATGCCGTTTTGCGTGCCCGCGACCTTGAAGTCCATGTCGCCCAGGAAGTCCTCCAGGCCCTGGATGTCGGTGAGCACGACCACCTTGCCGGTTTCCACGTCCTTGATCAGGCCCATGGCCACGCCGGCCACGGGGGCGTGGATCGGCACGCGCGCGTCCATTAGCGCCAGGGTGGAGCCGCAGACCGACGCCTGCGACGTGGAGCCGTTGGAGCTTAGGACCTCGCTGACCAGGCGGATGGCGTAGGGGAAGTCCTCCTCGCCCGGGATCATCGGCAAGAGGGCCCGCTCGGCCAGCGCGCCGTGGCCGATCTCGCGGCGTCCCGGGGAGCGGGAGCGGCCCGCCTCGCCGGTGGAAAAGGCGGGGAAGTTGTAATGGTGCATGTAGCGCTTGGATTCCTCCGGCGCGATGCCGTCCAGAATCTGCACCTCGCCCATGGCGCCCAGGGTGGCGATGGTCATGACCTGCGTCTCGCCGCGGGTGAACACGGCGGAGCCGTGCGGGCGCGGCAGCACGCCAACCTCGCTCCAGATCGGGCGCACCTCGGTGAGCCTACGGCCGTCGGGGCGGATGCCTTCGCCCAGGATGCGGGCGCGCATGATTTCCTTGTTCAGCGCGTACAGCGCGTCGCCGATTTCGCGCTCGCGGCCTTCAAACTGCTCGGCAAAGTGGGAAAGGACCTCCTGGCGGACCTGCTCCTCGCGCGCCTGTCTTTCGGCGCGGACAAAGGTGTCAAACACCCACTTGCACTTGTCAAACGCGTATTCGCGCACGGCGGCGGCAATATCCTCGCCCGTCAAGGCCATGATGACCTCGGACTTTTCCTTGCCGATTTCCGCGGCGATTTGTTCCTGCAAAGCAACCAGCTTTTTGATTTCCTCATGGGCCAGCAAAATGGCCTGGAGCATCGTTTCCTCGGATACCTCGTTCGCGCCCGCCTCCACCATGAGGACCGCGTCCTTGGTACCGGAAACCGTCAGATGCAGGTCGCCCTGCTCGCGCTGCGTGTCGTTCGGGCAGACGATGAACGCGCCGTCCACCAGGCCGATGGTCACCGAGCCGGTCGGGCCGGCAAAGGGGATGTTGGACACTGCCAGCGCGGCCGAGGAGCCGATCATCGCGGGCACGTCCGGCGGCAGGTTCGTGTCCACGGACAGCACCGTGGCCACGACATGCACGTCGTTGCGCATGCCCTTGGGGAACAGGGGGCGAAGCGGCCGGTCGATCAGGCGGCTGGTGAGCGTGGCCTTTTCGGTCGGGCGGCCTTCGCGCTTGATGAAGCCGCCGGGAATGCGCCCGACGGAATACAGCTTTTCCTCGAAATCGCAGGAAAGCGGGAAAAAGTCGATGCCCTCGCGCGCCTTGTCGGACATCGTCGCGCAAACCAGCACCACGGTATCGCCGTGACGTACGAGAACCGAACCGCCCGCCTGCTGCGCGTATTTGCCAAACTCAAGGGACAACGGCTGGCCGCCGAGATCCATGGTGTATATTTTTCGTTCCATCCTTAACTCCATTCCTTATTTACGCAGGTTCAGGTCGGCGATCAGCGTGCGGTAGCGTTCGATATCCTTGGATTTGAGGTAGTTGAGCATGTTCCGGCGCTGGCCGACCATCAGCAAAAGGCCCCGGCGGGAATGGTGATCCTTTTTGTGGGCCTGCAGGTGGTCGTTGAGGTGGTTGATGCGCTCGGTGAGCAGCGCGACCTGCACCTCGGGCGAACCGGTGTCTCCTTCGTGGCGCTTGTACTGCTCGATGATCTGAAGCTTGCGGTCCTTATCCATGGGGTTTCCTCCTTATGCCCGCTTGGGGCTGCGTTTGGCGTCCGCCGCAGGCCAGGTATCCGCCGGAGTTGCGGGAAACCTAGCGCGCGGTAATGCGCCAAACATAATACTAGCATATCCCAAATGCTTTGTAAACATTTACGGCGCGAATTTTTGTTGGCCGCGCAATGCTCTTCGCCGCCCGGCGGCCGCTTTCTTTCCCTCATGCGGCCCGTCCCGCCCGCATACACATGGGACAATCAGGGGAAAAGGCCCCAGTTTCCCAGGGAGGTGTAGGAGATGCTGCCGATGCTGACGGTGACCGGCGCGCCGGGCCTTGTGTATCTAAACGGCAGGCTATGCGGGGAAACGGGCGCGGCGGCCATGCCGCTGGCCCGAAACGGCGTACAGTATCTGGAACTCAGGCCCTTTGACACAAACCGAAGCGGCGCGGTGCTGCGCCTGCGCATGGAAAACGGCCGCCTGGTCGAGGGCATTTCCGGCGACGTGTTCGCCGTGCAATGGCCGGACGGCTGGATCGCGCTGGAAATGCGCGACGTGGCCGAGGAGGCCGCGGCCATGGACACGCCACCCAAGCTGCTTGCCCAGCTTGACATGCCCGGCGGCCGGTACCTGCTGGTCAGCGAGGGCGGCGTGCCGTCCTTTGGGCGAAACGCGGACGAAGCGCTGTTTTTGCCCATCACGGGCGTGACGGACGCGAGCCTTCGCCCGCTGCCGTACGCGGGGCTGTGCGCGGCGGAGGGCGCCGGGGCGGAGGGCCGCTTTGCCGCGGTGCTGCGCGCCGAGGGCGCGCCCGAGATGGTGCTGTGCGCCTCCGGCGCGTCCGTTCGGCTTGACGCGCAAGGGGTGCTGCACGCCTTGGAGGCCGCGGGCGACCTGGTCGGCCACGCAAGCAAATGCGTCTGGGCCCCGGACGCGCAGGGGCGCTACGCGCTCAAAAGCCGGGAGCCCGCCTGGCTGGAGGGTGGACCGCGCTGGCCCGCCACGCCTTTGGATACGGCCCGGGCATGGCTGGAGGCGATGCGGCTCTCCATGCGCGAGGAGGCTGCCGGATACCTGCTTCGGCCGGAGAACCAGGAGCGGTACGAGCGGCTCGTCGGCCTGTTCGACACCGTGACCGCGCTGCCGCCGGACGGGGGCGAGGGAGTCCGGTGGGGCGTGCTGCGCATGGAGGGGCCGAACCTGGCGACGGTCAGGCGGCTTACCTTTTCCACCAGGCGCCAACCGGGGGCGCAGGGGGATTTCAAGATCGAGGATATTGTGGAGGAAACGGCATGCGATTGAGTGAACTTTCGCCCGGCCAGGCGCGGCGCATCCTAAGCGTCACGGGCGACAGCGCCTTGCGCGTGCGCCTGCTGGAAATGGGCCTGGTGCCCGGCACGCGCGTGGCGGTCCGGTCCGTCGCGCCGATGGGCGATCCGATGGAGATCTGGCTTCGGGGCTACGCGCTGACGCTTCGGCGCGAGGACGCCGCCTGCGTCAAAGTGGAAGAGGCATGATCCTCGCGCTGGCGGGCAACCCCAACAGCGGCAAGACCACCCTGTTCAACGCGCTCACCGGGCTCAGCCAGCACGTGGGCAACTTTCCCGGCGTCACGGTGGAAAGGATGGAGGGCGCCCTGCGCCTTCATCCGTCCGTCACGGTGGTGGACCTGCCGGGGATGTACTCCCTGACCGCCCTTTCCCGCGAGGAGGAGGTCAGCCGCGCCTATCTAAACGAAACGCCGCCGGACGCCGTGATCAACATCGTGGACGCCACCTGCCCCGAGCGGGGGCTGTACCTGACCGTGCAGCTTTTGGAAACGGGCCTGCCGCTGGTCGTGGCGATGAACATGATGGACGAGGTGGAAAAGGCCGGCGGAAAGATCGATTGCGCGGCGCTGTCCGAGGAGCTCGGCGTCGCGGTGCTGCCGCTTGCCGCGTCTCGCGGGGAGGGCGTTTCGGCCGTGGCGCGCGCGGCGCTTTCGGCAAAGCCGCCCCGGTGGAAGGGGCTTTCGGGCGGCCAAAAAAGCGTGGAGGAGCGGATCGTCCACCGCTACGCGTATGTTTCCGCGCTGGTAAGGCGGGCGGTGCGCGTTTCCCCTCAAAGCCGCGCGCAGCGGCGAAGCATGCGCCTGGACGCGGTGCTGACGCACCGCCTGCTTTCGTTCCCGATCTTTTTTTCAATCATGGCCCTGGTATTCTACCTGACGTTCGGGCCTGTCGGCGGCACGCTGAACGGCCTGTTCCGGCGCGCGCTGGAGACCGTGACCGCAGGCGTTTCCACCCTGCTGATCCGCGCGGGCGCGCCGGCCTTTTTGTACGGCATGGTGGTGCAGGGCGTGCTGGCGGGCGTCGGCAGCGTGCTTTCGTTTCTGCCGACCATTTTGACGCTGTTCTTCTTCCTCTCTCTCCTGGAGGACAGCGGCTACATGGCGCGCATGGCATACATCACGGACCGGCTGCTGCGAAAGCTCGGCCTCACGGGCCGCTCGTTCGTTCCGGCGCTCCTCGGGTTTGGCTGCTCGGTCCCGGCCATTTTGGCGACCCGCACGCTTGCGACGGCGCGCGACCGCAAGCTGACCATCCTGCTCGTTCCGTTCATGTCCTGCAGCGCCAAGCTGCCGATTTACGCGGTGTTCTGCCAGGCCTTCTTTCCAAAGCATGCCGCGCTTTTCATGCTCTTGCTGTACATCGGCGCGGTGCTCACGGGCATTGCGGCGCTTTTTTTGATCAACCGCGCCGTGCCCAAGAGCGCGCCTCCGCCGTTCGTGTTGGAGCTGCCCGCGTACCGCCTGCCGACGGCCAGATCCGCGCTTTTGCTGGTGAAAACCCGCACGGCGGCGTTCCTCCGCTGCGCCCTGACCACGCTGCTCATCGCGTCCATCGGCGTGTTCGCGCTGCAAAGGATCGACTGGTCGCTTGCCCCGGTCGCGGACAACGCGCAAAGCGCGCTGGCCTCCATCGGCCGGGCGATCGCGCCGCTGTTCACGCCGCTGGGTTTTGGCGACTGGCGCGTGGCCACGTCGCTGCTGTCCGGGCTCATGGCCAAGGAGGGCGTGCTGTCGTGCCTGAGCGTGCTGCTTCGCGCGCCGGACAGCGCGGCGCTGCAGGCGGCGCTTACGAGGGTGTTCACGCCGCTTTCCGCGGTGTCCTTTCTGGTGTTCACCCTTTTGTACATGCCCTGCGTCGCCGCGTTCGCGGCCGCGCGGCGCGAGCTGGGCGGCTTTCGGTACGCGCTGGCGGCGGCCGCGTTTCAGACGGGCGTAGCGTGGCTGGCCGCGCTGGTCGTCTACAACGGCGCGAGGCTGCTGGGGTTTTCCTAAAAGGCCGGCGCGCACGGAGCGCCCTCATGTTTTGGGGACAGCCCTGTGAAGTCCGTTTACTTTTTCTTCGAATCGGGTATACTATACAGTGAAAACACTCATCAAGGGGATCAAGGAGGTACAAAACATGCCGGAACTGAAGGGCACGAAGACCTACAAGAACCTGGAGGAAGCGTTTGCCGGGGAGTCCATGGCGCGCAACAAGTACACCTACTATGCCTCGCAAGCGCGCAAGGAAGGGTATAACCAGATCGCGGCCATCTTTGAGGAGACCGCCGGCAACGAAAAGGAGCATGCCAAGCTCTGGTTCAAGCTTGTGCACCAGGGCATCGGCAAGACGCGCGACAACCTGCTGGACGCGGCGGCCGGTGAAAACTATGAGTGGACGGACATGTATTCCCGCATGGCCAAGGAAGCCCGCGAGGAAGGCTTCCACGAGATCGCCAAGCTCTTTGACGGCGTGGCCGCCGTGGAAAAGGAGCATGAGGAGCGGTACCGCACGCTGCAAAAGCGCATCGTCGAAAACGAGGTCTTCAAGCGCCCCGGCGTCACGGCGTGGATCTGCGGCAACTGCGGCCACATCCACTACGGCGACGCAGCGCCGGACATCTGCCCGGTTTGCGCGCATCCCCAGGCATATTTTGTGGAGCTGTGCAAGAATTACTAATTTTTTACACCCCGACGCAAGGACGGCCATTTCCCGGCCGTCTTTTGTGTTGTACGCTTATGGTGAGGTGTTTGGATGACGACCTATCGTATCTTGCCTAACCCGGGCGCGAGCGCCGTGTTTTTCAGCGCGTCCGAGGCCCTGTCGCTTTCGGAGCTTTCGCTGTGCGTAAAGCGGCTTCAGACGCCGTGCGAGGCGCCGCGCGCCGAAACGCTCGCCGGCGCGCGCTGGTATGCGTTTGACGCCGCCCGGCCGCTTCCCGGGGAAGACCTGCGCCGCCTGTCCGGCCTGTCGAGCCTGTACGCGCTGTTTCTGGCCGAGGGGGATCTGCTTCGGCCGGTGGAGCCGCTTCGGGACGCGCCGTTTGGGGAGGACCTGAGCGCCATCCTCAAATATACCGGCAAGACGAACGCGCTGTTCACGCGGCTGATGCTACACGTTGCCGAGCTGTCGCTTCAAAGCCCGCCTAAAGGCCGCGTAAGGCTCCTGGACCCGGTCGCGGGCAAGGGCACCACGCTTTTTGAGGGGCTGATGCGCGGCTATGACGTCAGCGGCATCGAAATCGTCAGGCAGGCGGCGCACGACGCGGCCGTGTACTTTGAAAAATACCTGGAAACGGAAAAATGGAAGCACAAGGCGCAAAAGGAAAAGCTGTACGGCGTGCCCGTGTGGCGCTTCGCGTTTGCGCGCGACAAGGAACTGCTGCGCGAAAACCCCGGCCGACTGACCATGGTGGCGGGCGACGCCAGGCACGCGGACCGCTTCTTTGGCAAGGCGGCGTTTGACATCGTCGCCGGCGACCTGCCCTACGGCGTGGCGCACGGCAACGTCGCCGGCGGCGACCGGACGCGAAGCCCGGAGGGCCTCGTGACGGCCTGCCTGCCCGCCTGGCGCGCGGCGCTTCGCCCGGGCGGCGTGCTCGCGCTCAG
>CAZUIA010000139.1:0-7908 GCA_964620835.1 uncultured Oscillospiraceae bacterium | reverse complement strand
ATTATCTCGTCATCGTCAACGCGTCCAACTGCGAGAAGGATTTTGCGTGGATGCGGGAGCACCTGACGGAGGGCGCCTTCATCGAAAACGTGTCCGACCGCTTCGCGCAGCTCGCCCTGCAGGGGCCTTCCTACCGGAAGGTGCTTCAAAAGGCCGGGTACACGGGCGAGCTGCCCGAAAAGCCCTACGCCTTCACCGAGGACATGACGATTGCCGGGGCGCCGTGCCTCGTCTCCAGCACCGGCTATACCGGCGAGCCGGGCGTGGAGATCTATCTTGAGCCGGGCCTGGCCCCGGCGCTGCACGGCGCGCTCATCGCCGCGGGCGCACTCCCCTGCGGCCTTGGCGCGCGCGACACGCTGCGCTTTGAATGCGCCATGCCGCTGTACGGCCATGAGCTGAGCGCGGACATCACCCCGCTGGAGTGCGGGCTGAAATCGTTCGTCAAGCTGGACAAGCCGGACTTCATCGGCAAGGCCGCGCTCCTGCAGAGCCCGCCAAAGCGCAGGCGCATCGGGCTCATGCTGCTGGACAAGGGCATCGCGCGCGAGCATTGCCCGGTGTATGACGGGAAGGGCGCGCTCGTCGGGCAGACGACCAGCGGCGGGCCGGCGCCCACGCTCCGCCAAAACTGCGCCATGGCGCTCGTCACGCTCGAGGCCGCCGAGGAGGCGGAGCTGTTCATCGAGGTGCGCGGCCGCAAGCTTCGCGCCCAGCGGGTCAAGCTGCCGTTTTTCAAAAGCCTGAACAAGTAAAGCCCGCATCCCATGCGGCATGATTTGAAAAGGGGGTTTTCCGAATGATTCCCAGCGACAGGAAGTATACCAAGGACCATGAGTGGGTGCGCTTTGACGGCGATGTGGCCACGGTCGGCCTGACGGACTACGCGCAAAGCGCGCTGGGCGACATCGTGTACGTGGAGCTGCCCGCGGCGGGCGACGCGGTGGACGCGGGCGGCCGGCTGGCCGTGGTGGAGTCGGTCAAGGCCGCATCGGACGTGTTTTCGCCCGTGAGCGGCGAGGTGATCGAGGCGAACGAGGCGCTCGACAGCGCGCCCGAGACGGTCAACGAGGCCCCGTGGGATGCCTGGATCGCCAGGATCCGCGTGGAGGACGACAACGCGGCGCACCTGCTGAATGCACAGCAGTACGAGGAGATCGTCAAGGCGGAGGAAGCAAAGGCATGAAAAGCTATGTTCCCGCCACCCGCGAGGAACAGTCGCGCATGCTTGACGCCATCGGCGTTTCGTCCATCGAGGAGCTTTTGTGCGACATTCCCCGCGAGGTGCTGCTCGGCCGCCCGCTTGCCCTGCCGGACGGCCTTTCCGAGGCGGAGACGCTTTTGAAAATGCAGGGATATGCGCAGGAAAACCGCACCGACAAGCCGCTGTTTCGCGGCGCGGGATCGTACCGGCATTTCATCCCGTCCATCGTCGGCGCGCTGACCCAGCGCGGCGAGTTTCTGACCGCGTACACCCCGTATCAGTTTGAGATGAGCCAGGGCATGCTCCAGGCCATCTTCGAGTACCAGACGCTCATCGCCCGGCTGACCGGCCTCGATGCGTCCAACGCCTCGGTGTACGACGGCGCGACGGCCGCGTGCGAGGCGATGCTCATGTGCCGCGACAGCGCGCGAAGGGACAAGCTGCTCGTCTCAGGCGGCCTTTTGCCCGACGTGCTTGCCTGCCTGCGCGCCTACGCGCCCGGCGCGGGCGTTTCGCTGGTGGAAATTCCGCTCAAAGACGGCGTGACCGACATAAAGGCCGTGAGCGCAAACGCCGAAGGCGCGGCGGGCCTGATCGCCGCGTCGCCCAACCGCTTCGGCCTCATCGAGGACACGGCCGCGCTGTCGGACGCGATCCACGCCCACAAGGGCCTGATGGTCTCCTATGTCGAGCCGATCTCGCTGGGGCTTCTGAAGCGGCCGGGCGAGATGGGCGCGGACATCGCCGTGGGCGACGGCCAGCCGCTCGGCATCCCGATGGCCTGGGGCGGGCCGAGCGTGGGGTTCATGGCCGCCCGGGCGAAGCTTTTGCGAAACCTGCCGGGCCGCATCGTCGGCGAGACGGTGGACGCGGACGGAAACCGCGCGTACGTGCTGACGCTGCAGGCGCGCGAGCAGCACATCCGGCGTGAAAAGGCGACGAGCAACATCTGCTCCAACCAGTCGCTGTGCGCGATCATGGCGAGCATCTACTTGACCGCCATGGGCCCCGCGGGCCTTCGCGAGGTGGCCGAAAGCTGCCTGCAAAAGGCGCACTACGCGGCGGAAAGAATCGCGCAAGTCCCCGGCATGCGCCTCAAATACGGCGGGCCGTTCTTCATGGAGTTCGTGATCGAAAGCAACCTGCCGGCCGCGGCGATCGACGAGGCGCTGTATGCGCGCGGCATCGTCGGCGGGCTGCCGGTCGGCGAAAAGGAGATCCTGTACTGCGTGACCGAGATGAACACCCGCGAGGAGATCGACGCGCTCGTTGGCGCGCTGGAGGTGATCCGATGAGCCGCAGCGTTTTGCCCACCTCGTTTGCCAAGTCCCATCCGGGCCGCCGGGGCGCGGACGTGCCCGCGCTGGACGTGCCCGCGCGCGAGAACCTGCTGCCCCAGGGCCTTTGCGCTAACACCCCGCCCGCGCTGCCGGAGATGAGCGAGGTGGAGGTCGTGCGCCACTTTACGGCGCTGTCCCGCCGAAACCACGGCGTGGACAACGGGTTTTACCCCCTCGGCTCCTGCACGATGAAGTACAACCCCCGCGTCAACGAGGCCGCGGCCTCCCTGTTTGCGGACCTGCACCCGCTGTGCGACGCGCGCGACGCGCAGGGCATCCTGCGCCTGACGCACGACCTGGAACAGGCTCTGTGCGAAATCACGGGCATGGACGCGATGAGCCTGCAGCCCGCGGCCGGCGCGCACGGCGAGCTGACCGGCCTGATGCTGATCCGCGCCTACCACGAAAACCGGGGTGAGCTTTCAAAGCGCACCAAGATCCTGGTGCCCGACTCCGCGCACGGGACCAACCCCGCCTCGGCCGCGATGGCCGGGTTTGAGGTGGTCGTGGTGCCGTCCGCGCCGGACTGCGGCGTGGACCTTGAAGCGCTTTCCCGCGCCGTGGGCGAGGACACCGCCGGCCTGATGCTGACCAATCCCAACACCCTGGGCCTGTTTGACCAAAACATCCGCGAAATCGAGCGGATCGTCCACGGCGCGGGCGGGCTTTTGTATTACGACGGCGCGAACCTCAACGCCGTCATGGGCATCGTCCGGCCGGGCGACACCGGCTTTGACGTGGTGCACCTGAACCTGCACAAGACGTTTTCCACGCCGCACGGCGGCGGCGGCCCGGGCGCCGGGCCTGTCGGGTGCAAGAAGGCGCTGGAGCCGTTTTTGCCAAGCCCCGTCGTCGTGCGAAAGGACGGCGCGTACGCGCTTTCCTATGACCGGCCGCTGTCCATCGGCAAGGTCAAGTCGTTTTACGGCAACGTGGGCGTGTACGTGCGCGCGTGGGCGTACATCCTGTCGCTGGGCGGCAAGGGGCTGAAGGAGGCCAGCGAGGCGGCCGTGCTCAACGCCAACTACATCATGCACCGGCTGAAGGGCACCTACCGGATGGCTTCGGACCGCTGCTGCATGCACGAGTTCGTGCTGAGCACCGAAAACATCCCCGGCCTGACCGCCACGGACGTGGCCAAGGGCCTGATCGACCGGGGCTTCCACCCGCCGACGATCTATTTCCCGCTGATCGTGCACGAGGCCATGATGGTGGAGCCGACGGAAACCGAGCCGCCGGAGATGCTCGACGCGTTCTGCGAGGCTATGATCGAGCTGGCGGAGCTGGCGAAACAGGACCCCGAGGCGCTGCACGCGTTCCCGCTGACCACGCCGGTCGGCCGGCCGGACCAGACCCTGGCCGCGCGAAAGCCGAAGGTCGTGGACTGATTTTCAAAAAGGGCGGAGGCGGAAGCCTTTCGCCCTTTTTGTTTATTATTGAGTTATAAATATTTTGATCGTGGGAGACGCATGACTTTTCCCGGCAAGGGTGGCATTTTCACTCCAAAAAATCAAGGAGGACATCCGCTTGCGCTTTAACGACGCGCAGCGCGCGGCCATCGAGGCGCGCGGCGCAAACCTGCTCGTCTCGGCCGCGGCCGGCAGCGGCAAAACGGCCGTGCTTGCCGAGCGCATCGTTTCGCTGCTACGCGAGGGGGCGCGCATCGACGAGTTCCTCGTCGTCACGTTCACCAAGGCGGCTGCGGCGGAGATGCGCGCGCGCATCCTGACGCTGCTTGCAAACGCCGCGGACGCGGGCGAAACGGCGCTTGCCGCCCAGGCGCTGCGCGTGGAGCGGGCGGATATTTCCACCCTGCACGGCTTTTGCGCGCAGGTCTGCCGCGACGCCTTCCATGCCGCCCAGGTGGACCCCACCTTCCGCGTGGCCGACGCGGCGGAAGCGGACATGCTGCGCGCCCAGGCGATGGAGGAGGCCCTGACCGACTGCTTCGAGCGCCCCACGCCCGCCTTTTCGTACGCCGCGGCCTGCCTGACGCAGGCGGAGCTGCTCACCTCCATGGATACGCTGCACCGCTTTTTGATGGCCAGGCCCGACCCCTGGGACTTTCTGGACGAGGCGATCGCCGCGCACGCGGTTTCGCCGGAAGCGCTCAAGGCTTCGCCCTGGATGCGGGTGCTCCTTGACCGCGTTGCCCTGGACGCGGAAAACGCGCTGGACGCCTACGCGCGCCTCACGGCGTTTGCCGGGGAAAGCGGCCTGTTTGTTGACTTCGCGCGCGCGGAGGCCCTACAGGCCGAGGCGTTCTGCCAAGCGGCGCGATGCGGGCACGATGCGCTCCTTGCCCACGGCCCCGTCTCCTTCGGCCGCAGGCCGCCCAAGCGAAAGGGCATGGATGAGGGGGCTGTCGCGCGCTTTGCAGGGCTTCGCGACGAGGCCAAGGCCGCCCTGGCCGACGCGGCCAAGGCGGCGGTCGGCCTGCAAGATCTGCCCGCCCTGGCCGACGCCCTGGCCGACGCGGGCCACCTGCTGGCCGGCCTTTCCGAGGCTGTCCGGCGCTTTGACGCGCGGTTTGCCGAGCTGAAGGCGGAAAAAAATCTGGTGGACTTTCAGGATCTGGAGCATTTCGCGCTTTCCGCGCTGCGCCAAAGCGACGTGGCGGAGGCGTTTCGGGCGCGGTACCGGTTCGTGTTCGTGGACGAATACCAGGACTCCAGCCTTTTGCAGGAGGCGATCCTCGGTTGCGTCCGGCGCGAGGACAACCTCTTTCTGGTGGGCGACGTCAAGCAGAGCATCTACCGTTTCCGGCTCGCCGAGCCGTCCCTGTTCCTTGATAAGCTGGGCGCGTTTTCCGCTTCGTCGGGCGCAAAGAATCGAAAGATCGCGCTGAACGCAAACTACCGTTCTCATAAATCCCTGCTGCTGTGCGTCAACCAGGTGTTTGAGCGCGTGTTTTGCGGCGGTGCGATGGAGATCGTCTATGACGAGGACGCGCGCCTTATGCCCGGCGCGGCCCCGGACTGGCCCGGCGCGCCGGTGGAGCTGCACCTGCTGACGGACGATGTTCCGGAAGGCGAGGAGGAAAAGGAGGACGACGGGGAAGCCGACGAGGACGCGGAGCTTTCGCCCCAGGCGCGCACGAGCGTCCGGCGGGAGGCGGAAATCATCGCCGAGCGCATTCTCGCGCTGCGCGCCGCGCCGGAGGGCGGATACGCCTTTGGGGACATGGCCATCCTGCTGCGCGCGGTGCGGAGCAAGGCGGCGCAGGTGATCGAGGTGCTTTTGGAGCGGGGCATCCCCGCCTGGTCGGACCTGGGCGAGGACGCGCTGGAGAGGGTGGAGGTGCGCGCGATGGTGTCGCTGCTGCGCGCGATCGATTCGCTTCGCCTGGACATTCCGCTGCTCGCCGCGCTGCGCGGCCCGGCCCTCGGCCTTTCCGACGAGGCGCTCGCGGCCATCCGCATCGCCAAGCCCGAGGGCACGTTCGCCGACGCGGTGTTTGCCTACGCCAGGCGAAGCGACGAGCTGGCCGGGGCGCTTTCGGGCTTTATCGCCCGCATGCGCGCGTGGGCCATGGACGCGCGCGTGCTGCCGCTGGATACGCTCCTGCGCCGCCTGTACGACGATACCGGCTATTACGCCCAGGTGGGCGCGCTGCCCGACGGCGGCGCGCGGCAGGCCAACCTGCGCATGCTCGCCGAGCACGCGCGCGCCTACCAGCAGGCGCACGGCGGCGGGCTTGGCGGGTTTCTGCGCTACCTGGACCGCGTCAGGGCGCGCGAAGGCACGGCCGCCCAGGCGCTGGGCGAAAAGGACGACGTGGTGCGCGTGCTCTCGATTCACAAGAGCAAGGGATTGCAATTCCCGGTAGTATTCCTGGCCGGGCTTGGCGCGAGGTTTGTGCACAAGGGCGCGCAGGCGCCGCTGCTGGCCCACGCGGCGCTGGGCGCGGGCGTTTTCCATATCGACCCCGTGCTTCGCACCAAATGGCCCACCGTTTCGCGCCGGGCCATCTGGGAAAAGCAGCGCCTGGAGTCGCTCGCGGAGGAGGCGCGCGTGCTCTACGTGGGCATGACCCGCGCCGAAAGGCGGCTGATCCTTGTGGGCACGGAAAGGGCGGGGGATTCGGAGCGGTGGACCGAGCCGCTGACGCCCGCCCGGGTTGCGCGCGCGCGCGGCTTTTTGGACTGGATCGCGCCGTGCGCCCTGTCCCTGCCCGGCTGGGAGGTCCGCCGCCACGCGGACAGCCGGGCAGGGCTGGCCGCGGACGCGGGGCAGGACATCCGGCGGCTGCTTTCGCGCGTGCGCACGCTGAAGGCCCCGTTTGAGGGCGGCAAGACCGCCGCCGTGCTCGCCTGGCGGGCGCCCGCCCCGTCGGGCCGGCCGCTCAAGCAGAGCGTGTCCTCGCTCGTGCGTGCCGCGCCGAAGGCCGGGGAGGAAGCGCCCCCGTTCGTTCCCCTGTCCGCGCTGCCCAAGCGCCCGCTGTTTCTGGAGGCCCGGGGCCTGACGGCCGCGGAGCGCGGCGACGCGGTGCACGCGTTCTTGCGCGCCGTTCCGCTGGACGCCGAGGATCTGCCGGCTGTGCGCCGCTCGCTGGTCGAGCGCGGCGTGCTGTCCCCCGAGCAGGCGGACGCGCTGCCCATGCCCAAGCTTTCGCGCTGCCTGAAAAGCCCCCTATGGGACCGCATGCGCGCCGCGCCGGTGCTGCACCGCGAGCGGCCGTTCATCCTGCGGCTTTCCGAGGGCGGGGAAAGCACGCTCCTGCAGGGCGTCATCGACTGCTGCTTTCTGGAGGAGGGGGCGTGGGTCCTCGTGGATTACAAGACCGACCGCGCGCACGACGTGCCCGCGCTGATCGCGCAGTACGCGCCGCAGCTTGCGCTGTACGCGCGCGCTCTTTTGGATATCACGGGCATCCCGGTCAAGGAACGGGTGCTGTTTTTGCTGGAGAAGGAACAGGGCTTTGCCCTATAGGAGTAGACCGATGTACCGCTTTGATTACCATTTGCACACCCTGCATTCGATGGACTGCCGCATGCCCCTGAAGGACCTGTGCGAGGCCGCGCTTTTGGCGGGGCTTCAGGAGATCTGCCTCACCGAGCACACGGAGTTCGGCCACCCGGACGCGGCGTCCGATCGGCCGCCGGATCCGGATCGCTGGCTTGCCGACATCGCGGACGCCCGGCGGCGCTATCCGTCGCTGACGATCCGCGCGGGCATGGAGATCGGCGACAACCCGCTGTGCCGGGACCGGATCAAGGCCTGGCACGCCGCGCTGCCGCTGGATTTCAAGCTCCTGTCGCTGCACCTGATCGATCAGGAGGACCCTTATTTCCCCGACTTTTTTGTGGACAGGGACCAGGACGCCTTCTACCGGCGGTATGTGGAGTCAAAGCTCGAATCCGC
>CAZUIA010000138.1:0-7933 GCA_964620835.1 uncultured Oscillospiraceae bacterium | reverse complement strand
CATGACGTCCGTGGTGAGCGCGGCCCTCGGGTACGCTTCCCGAAGCAGGGCCGCCGCGCGGAGGTAGGCGGCCGTATCGTACCTCCGCCCCATGCGGGAGAGCACGGTGTCGCTGCCGCTTTGCAGCGCCAGCATAAACTGCGGGCACACCTTTTCCAGGCCCGAAAGCGCCCGCACGAACGCCTCGGTCACAATGTTCGGCTCGAGCGACCCCAGACGGATGCGCCGCGCGCCGTTTGCGTCATGCGCCGCTTGCAGCGCGTCGATCAGGCCCGTGCCGTCCTTTACGTCGCGGCCGTAGGATGCCAGGTGGATGCCGGTCACGACGATCTCCAAAAAGCCCGCGTCGGAAAGCCTTTGCGCTTCCTCGCGCACCTCCTGCAAGGGGCGCGAGCGGACCGGCCCGCGCACCGACGGGATGATGCAGTACGCGCAGCGGTTTTCGCACCCCTCCTGGATCTTGAGCGTGGCGCGGGTGCGCCCCTCGCTTCGCCGCACGGTCAGCGCCTCAAACGGCGCGCCCTCAAGCGGCTCCACCGCGATCAGCGGCTTTCCCTGCGAAAGCGCGCGCGACAGAAGCGTCACCACTTCCCCGCGCCGCTGCGTGCCCAGCACGAGCTGAACGCCCGGCAGCAGCATCGCCTCGGCGGACCGCTGCGCGAGGCACCCCGTGACCACGATGGCCGCTTCCGGGTTTTGCTTGTTCGCCCGGCGCACCATCTGGCGCGACTTTTTATCTCCCGTGCCGGTCACGGTGCAGCTGTTGATCACATACACGTCCGCCGGCGAGGAAAAAGGCGCGGCCGCATAGCCCGCCTCCTCAAATCTTTCCAGCATCGCCTGGGAATCGTATTGGTTGACCTTGCACCCCAGCGTGCAAAACGCGACGGTTCTTGGCATTACAGGTCCCCCGTCAGCGTCAGAATGGACGCAAGCGCGGCCATGCCCGCCGTCTCGGTGCGCAGGATGCGCGGGCCGAGCGTGACGGTGCGCGCCCCGTGCGCGCGCAGCTGCTCGATCTCCTCCGGGGTGATGCCGCCCTCCGGACCGATGACCAGCGCGATCTCATGGGGCTTTCCAAAAAGCGCGTCCGCGATGCGCGATCGTTTTTCTTCCTCCCACGGCACCAGCGTCACGCCGTGGCCCTGGATGCGCTCCAGCATTTCCGCAAACGTCTTCACCTGGCCGACCATGGGCACCTGGCCCCTGCCGCACTGCTTGGCCGCCTCGCGCGCGATGCGCCGGTAGCGCGAAAGGTTCTTCTCCTGGTTTTTGCCCGGCTCCACAATTGAGCGCGAAAAGAGCACCGGCTGCACCGCGTGCACGCCGATCTCCGTGCATTTTTGCAAAATGGTTTCCAGCTTCGCGGCCTTGGGCAGGCCCTGGTAGAGCGTCACACGGGCGCGCGCCTCGTTGTCCGGCAATTGCCCGGCGATGCGCGCCGTGACGCGCTGCTTGCCAAGGTCCTCAATCTCCGCCTCAAACACGCCGCCCAGCCCATCCAGCAGCACGACCGTCGCGCCCTTTTTCAGCCTGAGCACCTGCACGGCATGCTTGGATTCCTCTTCATCCAGCCGTACGCGATCGTTTTCGCGCCGGGTTTCGTCAAAATAAAACCGGTGTATGGCGATCTCCTCCCCCGGCCGCGGCTACGGCCTTGCGACCATCGCGACCCATTCCCCCTTGCGTTCGATGCGGGGGGCTCCAAATCCTGCCGCCAAAAGGGCGTTTTCCACGTCCGCCGCCCGGTCGGAAATGATGCCCGAGCACAAAAACACGCCGCCCGGCTTGAGGTGCGTGCGTACGGCGCCGGATAGGAGGATGATCACGTCCGCGATGATGTTGGCGACGATTACGTCCGCCTTCCAGTCGATGCCCTTCAGCAGGTCGCCCGTCCGGGCGCATACGGCCCCCGAAAGGCCGTTTCGCTCGATGTTTTCCGCCGCCACCCGGACAGCCACCGGGTCAACGTCCACGCCCAGCGCACGCGCCGCGCCAAGGCGCGCCGCGGCGATCGCCAAAATGCCCGACCCGGTGCCCACGTCGAGCACCTCGTCGCCGGGCTTCACCAATTCCTCCAGCAGCGACAGGCACAGGCCCGTCGTCTCGTGCGTGCCGTTGCCAAACGCCATGCCCGGATCGATCTCGACGATCAGGTCCTGAGGCCCTGCGTCAAAGCGCTCCCATACGGGCTTGACGACCAGGCGGGTTCCCACGCGGAAAGGCTTGTAGTACTTTTTCCAGTTTTCGGCCCAGTCCTCCTCCCGCACGTTTCCCGTTTCAAGCGTCAGCGCGCCCGCATCAAAGCCGAGCTTTTCCTCCGTCAACGCTTCAAGCGCCGCGCGAAGGGAGGCGACGCGTTCCGCCGCGCCCGCGTCCTTTGGCAGGTACCCGCGCACCAGCACGTCTTCGTCCATCCTTTCCAGGATGGATGGGTCGAGGATGTCCCACTTGGCCGGGCCTTCCATATCGGCGACCGCGTCGAAGCGGTCCTCGATGGACGTGCCCGCCGCGCCCGCGCGCATCAAAAGCTCGCTCACCATGTCCGCGCCCGCGGTGTTCGTCCGTACGGTCACTTCCATCCAGTCCATAGCCTTCTCCTCGGTTTCTTACGACGTAAAATAATCCTTCATGCGGTCAAAGAAGGATTTGCGCGTCTCGTATTCCTTGCCGGACAGCGAATCCTCAAAGGCGCGCAGCAGCTCCTTTTGCTTGTCACTCAGCTTTCTTGGCACATCCACGCGCACCTTGACGAACAGATCGCCCTTGCCGGACCCGCGCAGCATCGTGATGCCCTTGCCGCGGAAGCGAAACTCCGTGTCGTTCTGCGTGCCCTCGGGCACCTGGTGCTTCATGGGCCCCTCAAGCGTCGGGATCTCGATCTCCGCGCCCAGCGCCGCCTGCGTGACCGAAAGCGGGATGTCGCAGTAGAGGTTGTATCCATCGCGCTTGAAGAGCTTGTGCGGCTTGACGGTGACGTACACGTACAGGTCGCCCGCCGGGCCGCCGCGCACGCCCGGCTCGCCCTGCCCGGTCATGGGGCTGACCTGGCCGTTGTCGATGCCGGCCGGGATGTTCACCGTGGCCGTGCGCGTGGCGCGCATGCGCCCACCGCCGCCGCATTTGGGGCACTTTTCATGGATGATCTTGCCGGTTGCGCCGCACGCGGAGCAGGGCCGCTGCGTCACCACCTGGCCGAACAGCGAGTTGGTCGTCACGCGCACCGCGCCCGAGCCCCCGCAGGTGGGGCAGGTCTGCGGCGAGGTGCCGGCCTTGGCCCCCGAACCGCCGCAGGTGTCGCAGTTTTCGCTGCGCTGAAAGCGAAACTCCTTCTTGGCGCCGAAGGCCGCTTCCTCAAAGGTGATGGTCATGTCGTAGCGAAGGTCCGCGCCGCGCTCGGGGCCGTTTCGCTGGCGGGTACCGCCGCCCCCGAAGAAGGTGTCGAAGATGCTGTCAAACCCAAAACCGCCAAACCCGCCGCCAAAGTCAAAGCCGCCCGCGCCGCCCAGGTTCGGGCCCTCGTGGCCGAACTGGTCGTAGCGCGCGCGCTTGTTTGCGTCGGACAGCACTTCGTAGGCTTCGTTGACTTCCTTGAACCTCTGTTCAGCGGCCTTGTCGTTCGGGTGCAGGTCGGGGTGGCTTTCCTTCGCCTTGCGCCGGTAGGCGGATTTGATCTCCTCCTCCGTCGCGCTCTTTGAAACGCCCAGCACCTCGTAATAATCGCGTTTGGCCAATGTCACACCGCCTTCTGGCTCAGAAATAGGGAAAAGGCCCGCACCCGCGCAAAACGCCGCGACAAGGCGTCTTTCACGGCAAGGCTCGGGGGACTTGCGTCCCCCTTCCCCTTTGCGCCGATTGTTTCCGTATTACTTTACGTCGTAGTCCGCGTCCACGCTACCGTCCGGGTTCTGCGCGCCGGGATTGGCCTGGTGCGCGTCCGCGCCCTGCGCCTGCTGCTGCTGGTAGATCTTTCCGAAGATCTGGTACACCTTCTCGGTGAAGGCTTCCATCGCCGTTTTGATCTGGTCCGCGTCGTTTGACTCGCGCACCTTTTTGAACGCGTCCAGCTCGCTTTGCACGGTGGCCTTGTCGTCGTCCGTCAGCTTGTCGGCATGGTCCTTCAGCTGCTTTTCGGTATCGTAGATCAGGTTGTCGGCGCGGTTGACGGTTTCCACGCGCTCCTTGTTCTTCCTGTCCTCCTCCGCGTACTGCTCGGCTTCCTTCACGCGCTGCTTGATCTCCTCCTCGGTCAGGTTCGTGGAGGCGGTGATGGTCACCTTCTGTTCGTTGCCGGTGCCCATGTCCTTGGCGCTGACGTTGACGATGCCGTTTCGGTCGATGTTGAACGTCACCTCAATCTGCGGCACGCCGCGCGGCGCGGGCGCGATGCCGGTGAGCTGGAAGCGGCCGAGCGTCTTGTTGTGCGCGGCCATCTCGCGCTCGCCCTGCAGCACGTGCACCTCGACGGTGGTCTGCCCGTCGGCGGCGGTGGAGAAGATCTGCGACTTCGTGGTCGGGATGGTGGTGTTGCGGTCGATCAAACGGGTGAACACGCCGCCCATGGTCTCGATACCAAGGGACAGCGGGGTCACGTCCAGCAGCAGCACGTCCTTCACATCGCCGCCCAGCACGCCCGCCTGGATGGCCGCGCCCACGGCGACGCACTCGTCGGGGTTGATGCCCTTGAACGGGTCCTTGCCGGTGACGCGCTTGACGGCCTCCTGCACGGCGGGCACGCGGGTGGAACCACCGACGAGGATCACCTTGTCGATCTGCTGGGCGGTAAGCCCGGCGTCCTTCAGGGCTTGCTGCATCGGAACGATGGTCTTTTCCACCAGGTCCCGCGTCAGCTCGTCAAACTTGGCGCGCGTCAGCGTCAGGTCCAGGTGCTTGGGGCCGTTGGCGTCGGCGGTGATGAAGGGCAGGTTGATGCTGGCGGTCATGACGCCGGAAAGCTCGATCTTCGCCTTTTCGGCCGCTTCCTTCAGGCGCTGCAGGGCCATGCGGTCCTTGCGCAGGTCCACGCCGTCGCTCTTTTTGAACTCGTCCGCGATGTAGTCGATGACCCGCTGGTCAAAGTCGTCGCCGCCCAGGCGCGTGTTGCCGTTGGTGGCGAGCACCTCGAACACGCCGTCGCCGATTTCCAGGAGCGACACGTCGAACGTGCCGCCGCCCAGGTCATACACCAGGATCTTCTGGCTGCCCTGCTTGTCAAGGCCGTACGCCAGGGAAGCCGCGGTCGGCTCGTTGATGATCCGAAGCACCTCCAGCCCCGCGATGCGGCCGGCATCCTTGGTGGCCTGGCGCTGGCTGTCGTTGAAGTACGCGGGCACGGTGATGACCGCCTGCGTGACCTTCTGCCCCAGGTACGCTTCCGCGTCGGCCTTCAGCTTTTGCAGGATAAACGCCGAGATCTCCTGCGGCGTGTACTGCTTTCCGTCGATCGCGACCTTGTGGGCCGTGCCCATCTCGCGCTTGATGGAAATGACCGTGCGGTCCGGGTTGGTGACGGCCTGCCGCTTGGCGACCTGGCCGATCAGGCGCTCGCCTTCCTTGGTGAAGGCCACGACGGAGGGCGTGGTGCGCCCGCCTTCCGCGTTGGGGATGACGACCGCCTCGCCGCCTTCCATCACGGCGACGCAGGAGTTCGTGGTGCCAAGGTCAATGCCGATAATTTTACTCATCCATGGTTCCTCCTTTTATTCTCAAAAGCAAATGGCTGTGGAAATCTATGCAAAGCGCAGCGCTGCGTCAGCACTGCGCGACCACGCGCACCATCGCGTGCCGGATCACGCGGGCAGGGGTTCTGTATCCCTTTTGCAGCACGGCGCACACCGTGCCCGGCTCGCCTTCCGAGGGGTCGCCCTGCATGACGGCCTCCTCAAGCTCCGGGTCAAACGGCTCGCCCAGGCGGTCGATCACCGTCACGCAGCGCTTTTGGAGCAGATCCAGCATTTGTTTATACACCAGTTCCACCCCATCGCGCAAGGGGTTTTTCTCCTTGGCCGCGTTCAGCGCGCGCTCCAGGTTGTCAATCACCGGAAGCATCAGCGCGACGGTCTCCCGCGCGCCGTCGTCCCATGCCTCCGAGCGGATGGCGTTGTTGCGGCGGCGGAAGTTTTCAAACTCCGCCTGGATGCGCTGCGCCATATCAAGGTATTCGTCGCGCTGCTTTTCGGCCTCGGCCAGCCGCGCCTCCAGGGATTCGACGGCCTTCTCCGCCTGCACCGGGTCCGTTTCGCGCTGCATGTCTTCCTGCTTGGGCAAGTTGTCGTTTGGTTGCATGTGTCGTCTCTCCTCGTTTCCTAAGGCTGGGAGCCCTGGTCGCGCAGCAGCGCGCCGAGCGCCTTGCCCATGTAGTCAAGCACCGGGATCACGCGCGCGTACTGCATGCGCGTGGGACCGATCACGCCGATGGTGCCGGACGTTTCATCGCCGATGCGATACGTCATCGAGACGATCGAGCAGTCGCTCGTCTCCGGCATGCCGGTCTCGTCGCCGATGCGGATCGTGAACGCCATCTGCGGCGCGGCCTTGATCAGCCGAAGCAGCTTGTCGCGCGTCTCCAGCACCGACAGCACCGCCCGTGCCTTTTCGGCGTCCGAATACTCCGGATAGCTGAGCAGGTTCGCCCGTCCGCCGACCATCACGTCCTTGGCCCCCGATCCGGAGCTTTCCACCGCCTCCAGCACGCTCGTGAGCATTTCGCGGTGCGCGCTGAACGTCTGGCTGATCTGCATCAGCTTCACGCGCAGCTCCTCGGGCGTAAGGCCCTGCAGCTGCTCGGTCAGCATCTTGCTCAGGTCATACAGGTGGTCCGCGGTCAGCTGGCCGTCCACCTGGATCAGCGTATCCTTGACGATGCCGATGTCCGTCACCAACAGCAAAAGCGCCGCGTTTTCCGTGACCGGCACCAGCTGTACCCGTCGAATGCGCACCGTCTGCGCCTTGGGGAGCGTGACCACGGCGGTGTAGCGCGTCACGTCGGAAATCGCCTGCGCGGCGCTGGCGATGAGGTCCTCCACCTGGCGCGAGCGGTGCGCGAAATGGACGCGGAGCCTTCTCGCCTCCTCCGCGGGCAGCTTGTTAGCGCCGCGCAGCAGGTTTTCCACGTACAGCCGGTACGCCTTGGCCGACGGGATGCGCCCGGCCGACGTGTGCGGCTGCTCCAAAAAACCGAGATCCTCCAGGTCGCTCATCTCGTTGCGAATCGTCGCGCTAGACAAGCCCCCGATTTCATTTTTCTTGGAAATGGTCCGGGAGCCGACCGGCATGGCCGTCAGGATGTAGTCGTCGATGATGGCCATGAGGATTTTAAATTTTCGCTCATCCATCTGCACGATCCTTCGCCCCCTTCCAGCTGTTAGCACTCTCATGCATCGAGTGCTAACCAACGGGACAAGAATAGCACGTTTGACATTCTTTGTCAATACTGCAAAGCACGTGTTTTGAGTTTTCCCAAACTGTTCATTTTCTATCTGGATTTTTCGCGATCAAATCCACGGCCACGACCTCCGGCGGGTTAAAGACGCGGGGCACGCCGCCGGAATTGGAAAGCCCCCGGCTGACGACGAGCGCCGTGCCGTTCACAAGGTACAGCCCACCCGCGTAGGCGGGAAAAAAGCCCTGATCGGGCGCGTACAGGCCGTTTAGAACAAACGGCACGCGCACCTGGCCCCCGTGCGTGTGGCCGGCGAGCACCAGGTCAAAGCCGTAGCCGGCAAAGGTTTCGATGGGGTCGGGCCGGTGGGAAAGCAGGATCTGGAACGCGCCTTGGTCCAGGCGCTCAAACGGACGCAGCAGCATATCGTAGCCCTTGTTCGGCGTGAAGGCCGGGTCGTCAAGCCCGCTGAAGGCGATGCGCTGACCCTTGAGGGCAACGGTGCGGGTTTCGCCCTCAAGCACCGTAACGCCAAAGGCGCGCAGGATCTCC
>CAZUIA010000137.1:0-7961 GCA_964620835.1 uncultured Oscillospiraceae bacterium | reverse complement strand
GGCGCGTAAGCCGCGACGCTTCGCGCCATGTGGACGCGCCGGAGGGGGACGCGCGTGCCCGCTGGGAGGAAAAGCCCGTCGAGCGAAGGCTGGTGCTATGCGACTGTCAAAGTCTTGACGGAATGAAGCCGCGCGGCGTCGCCTCGGTGCGGCTGTCGGGCGAAAAATCCTTGCGCGGCGGGGCGAGCGTTCAGCTCAGCGCCGACACGGATGTGAAGGACGCAAGCCCGCGCCCTTTGTGCGGCGTAAGCATACCGCTTGGCGGCGTTGATTTGCGGCGGTTCAGCCGCCTTTCGCTCTGGATATACCCGGAAGCGGAAGGGTTTCATAATTTTTATTTCCACATCGGCCTTTCCGGGCTGGACGGCGCGGGCAAGGCGTTTGACGAGGTGCACGCGCCGAGCCTTACGCCGAACGAATGGAACCATCTGCTCTGGGAAATTCCGCACCTGCCGCGCGAAAGCGCTCAGGAGATCCGCGTGGACGCCGTTTTGCTTGGATGCCCGCCGGAAGCGCTGGGCGCGCTGTCCGTCTACATCGGGGAGATCAGCGCGGAGTCCGTTGCCCCCGATTACTGCCACGGCTGGCGGCTGGACGAGCGCATCGCGTATTGCCACAGCGGGTATCTGCCCGACGCCGCGAAAATTGCCGCCACGCAGTGCGAAGGCGCGGAGATGTTCGCGCTTTTGGATGCGCGTACGGAAGAAGTAATGTTTCATAGCGCCGTCCGGCGCGAAACCGGTGCGCTGGGCGCGTACGGCATCATGGATTTTACGGCGTTTCGCCGTGAGGGCGCGTACTTCCTCAGGGTGGGGGAAGCGCGGACGCCTCCCTTCGCGATCGCGAGGGACGCCTATGACCTGCCGCTGCTGAAAAGCGTCAACTTCCTCTATACGCTGCGCTGCGGCTGCGACATACCGGGGGTGCACAGCACATGCCATCTTTCGCGCTTTACACGGCATCCGGACGGGCGCGTTGTGCCAAGCCATGGCGGCTGGCATGACGCGGGGGACGTTTCCCAGTTTGAAATCTGCACCGCGGAAATGGCGCACGCGCTGACCGAACTGGCCGGGCGTGTGTCGGCGCGGGACGGAGTGCTGGCGGAGCGCATCGCGCAGGAGGCGCGCTACGGGCTGGAATGGCTTTTGCGCACACGCTTTGGGGACGGGTATCGCACGCTCGCGGCGCATTATTATGTCTGGACGGATAACGTTTTGCCGTCCGGCGAAATGCGCCCTGAAGACATGGATACGGCCGAAAACGCGCCGTTTGAAAACTGGCTCGCCGCCGCGGCGGAGGCGTGCGCCGCCGTCTATTTCAGGGAAAAGGACCCGGTGTTCGCGCGCTGGTGCCTGCGCGCTGCGAGAGAGGACTTTTCCTTCGCGCAGGAAGGGCGCAGGGAGGGCAGAACCACCAGGCGCTGGGGGCCTACGCCGCCCGCCCAGCTTTGCGGGGCCGGCTGTGTCGCCGCCGCGGAGCTGTACCGCGCGACGGGGGACAAAGCGTATATCGAAAAGGCCAGGGAGATGGCGAGAACTGTGCTCGCCTGCCAGCAGGCCGAAATGCCCGCATGGGATTTGCCGCTGCGCGGATTCTTCTTTGAGGACGAAGCCCACGAAAAGGTGCTGACCTATGAGCACAGGGGGCACGAGCAATCGCCCGTGCAGGGGCTTGCCATGCTCCTAACGGCCGCGCCGGACGATCCGGACGCGCCGCGCTGGCGCGAGGGTGTCGCGCTGTACGCGGAATATATTCGCAAGACGAAAGATCTGTGTGCGCCCTTTGGCATGCTCCCAGGGCATGTGTACATACAGGGGAAGCTGAACCTGCGCAGCTTTACCATAAAAAAGGGCAGCGCGCAACAGGCGGAAGAAGCGCTTACCCAACAAATGGAAAGCGGCGTGAAGCTTCACGAGGGCGTATACCTGCGCAGGATGCCGATCGCGATCAGCAGAAGGGGCTTTCACGCGACGCTTTTAAGTAAGGCGAAGGGCGTCAGCGCGGCGGCTAGGGCGCTTCAGGACGGCGAACTGATGCAGGTGTCGCTCGACCAGCTCGAGTGGGTGCTCGGGCGCAATCCGTTTGCCTCCTCGACGATGTACGGCGAAGGGCATAACTATCATCCGCTCTATGTCGCCTTTTCGCCGCAACTGATCGGCGCGCTGCCGGTGGGCATCCAAACGCTGGGGAACGAGGACGCGCCCTACTGGCCCGTCGCCTGCAACGCCGTGTACAAGGAGATCTGGGGGCATACTACTGGGAAATTCCTTTGGGTGCTTTCGGATGTGCTCGGCTAGGGAAAACGATTCGTAATCCGGATGCGCCAAGCCTTAGGGGGGCTGTCGTGCTACCGCGACAGCTCTTTTCCCGCGAACAAAGGGCCGGGGGATGATGATCCCTGAGGCCCGGGCGCAGTTTTACCGCCTGGCGCCCCGATAAATCGGCGGGCTTTCGTCAGCGATCCATTGTTAAGCCGGGATAGTGCTGTCTTCATTTCTATGTTTCAGTGGGTTGTAATGATCTGCACACGCTTCTCATGCGGGCCCACAGCCGCCCTTACCCCAGCATCCTCATGAGGTCCTTCTGTGTCTTCGGTACGCATTCGGCGATAAACCGCTGAAAAGGCCCGGCGTCATGATGCGCCATCTCAAGCAGCGCGATGTACTCCCCTCGCGGGACAGGCGGCACAACCGCCAGCGCATACCCTGCTCTAAACAAACACAGGTTCATCAACAACCTTGCCACCCGCCCATTCCCGTCGATGAACGGATGGATAAACACGGACCGCCTATGCGCTTTTGCCGCGAACACAACCGGATGCAGTTTTCCCTCGTTCTTCCTGATGTCTCCTCCTTTTTTCAGATAGAGCCTTCATACAGAGTAAGGCCCCCTTTTCCATTTTTGTACTTGGATAAAAAAGAATTCGGCACTTTCAATCAATGCAGGCCTCCGCGCGTCTATTGGGTACAAGAGCTCTTGAACACAATGGGAGGAACGCCATGACAAGGGAAGAATTTGGGCAAAGGATCATCTTAGCGCAGGGCCGGATGTATCGCGTTGCCCGTGGCTACCTGCGCGGCGAACAGGACTGTCTCGACGCCATTTCGGAGGCGGTCTGCAAGGCCTGGCAAAAGCAGGGAGCGCTTCGCGATGAACAGGTTTTCGATCCCTGGCTTACACGAATTCTGATCCGGGAGTGCATCAATATTCAGCGCAAGCAAAAGCGCGTGGTTCCCGTGGAAACGCTGCCGGAAGAGACGGTTTCACCCTCAGACGATGAGGAACTACGCCAGGCGCTGGATGCGCTGCCGCAGAAACTCCGTGTTCCCGTTGTGCTGCACTACATGGAGGGGTATGGCGTCAAGGATGTCGCACGCATACTGCACACCACAAAGGGTGCGATTTGCTCGCGGCTGTACCACGCGCGCGGCCAACTGCGCGAACTGTTAAAGGAGGAGATAGAATGAAGCAGCAGGATTGGCGTCGAGCCTATGAACCGCTCCCGGCGGCGCTCCCGCATCAGGTAGCTCATACGCTGTCGCGCCTGGAAGGCGAAGGACCTGCGCGGAAGGGATCGTTTCGCACCGCGGCGGTCGTGCTCGCGGTTCTGTTGACGCTGGGTAGCGCTGCCTATGGGCTGCTGGAGAGCAAGACAGCGGACATTTTCGGTTGGTTTTATGGCGAGGAAAAGAAGCGTGAGCTGCTCGCGGGAGACATTGCGCCTTCAGGGCAATCGTATCAGCTTGGCTACGTTGTCTATACGCTGGAGGAAGCTATCTACAAGGACGGCGTGGTCTATGGCACGGGCACGATCAAACCCGCCGAGGGCGCGAAGCTCGTGCTGATTGCCGAGGACTATGGTGTGAACGAGCCGGCGGGGTATCTGCTGCACTACGGCCAAGAGGAGATCCCGGACGACGCACCCAGCTATGCCGAGCTTGCGGCGCAGAAAGACGCGAAGATTTTGCTCGCCAAATGCGTGGCCAATGGGGTATTGAACCAGGATGGAACGCTCAACGCCTCAGAGATCGGCTATACGCAATTGCCCCAACCGGATGGAACCATCCGCTTTACCTTCGAGTTTCAAGGAGGCGGAGCCGAGGATGGAAAGTGGATTGCGGATACCATTGAGCGCGCGGAAAGCTACGATGTAAGCTTACACCTTGCGAACTGGGAAGTCACGCCGGAGGGAGATTGGCTGCGCGAGGACCCGGAAAACACGTATCTCACATACGAATGGACCATCACCGTAACCCCGGTGACGAAAGGAGAATGAGCATGAAACGGCTTACCATGGTGTGGTTGGCGCTTTGCCTGCTTTGCGGCTCAGCCTCCGCGGAGGCGCTTCGGGTGCTGAACCTAGGCTGGGACGAAGGCGACGCCTATCAGGCGGCCCACCCGGACCGCGCCGTGGAAAGAATCGAGGTCCAATACGACAACAACGGCCGCAGCAATGCCCAGGAATTCCTGCTGCAAAACCCGGAGGCCTGGGATGCGGCGTTCATTTGGTCGGATGAGTGCGATTTGGCCGCGCTGGACGAGGCCGGTCTGCTGATGGACCTGCGCGGCGAGGAGGCGCTGGCCGGGCGCGTGGGCAACATGCATGCCGCCATCCGCCAAGTTGTGACCGACGGCGAGCGCGTGCTGGCTGTGCCCGCTTTCATCACCGGTTCGGTCATGCAGCTTGCCATGCAGGCCACATCGCGCACCAAGGACGGCGTGTTGGACCTTCTGACGCCCTTGGGCCTGACAACGGCGGATGCGCCGCGCACCTTTGACGAGCTGTGCGCGATGGCCGAACGCTACATGGCGCTTCCCGCGCAGACGCGCAAGGGAAGGGCATTTCACCTGGACGCGGCGGCCGGAAATCCAAGGGCTTACTTTCTTTCGTACCTGATCGACCTGTACACGGCCCAGTACTGCGACGCCGGCGGCAACGTATCGTATGATACCCCTACGTTCCGGCAGGCGCTTGAAAGCCTGGAGGCCATGGCCGCGGCGCTGCAGACGGAGCCGAAGATCACCTATGGACAAGGCGCGACGATCTACAGCCTGTTCTCCGACGCCAGCTCGGCCTTGCTGTCCGATTTCAGCGACCTTCTGTATCTGCGCGTGGGAGACAATACGGCGATTCCCGCAAAGATGGGCATGCTGATCGTGAACGCGAACACGGCACGCAAGGCCGAAGCGCTGGACTTTGTCGCCTACTCAGCGGAAAAGCATGAGGCGCAATCGGGCCCTGCGCTGCTTGAAAAAATGGATTATGACGCGCTGGCACGCCGTTCCTATGACGAGAACATCCAGGCCCAGATTTACCAAAAAGAGGACCAATCCGTGATCGACGAGCTGGTCCGCGAGCGGGATTCGGGAACCTATCCCCGCTACTATGCTCGGGAAACCATCGAGAACTACGCGCAGAACGTCGCGCCGCACCTTACCTTTCCGCGCGTGCCGCGAATGGACAGCTATGCCATCGCGAAGGAATATGTCCGGGGCCGGCTGGATGTGGAGGGACTGATTGAGTTGCTGGACAACACTGCAGAGAAAAACGCGGCAAAATGAGCCGTTTACCCCGAGTAGTTTAGACCGCTCCTAGATTGTCGTATAGGATTACAATCCAGAAGGAACATGTGCGCCCCGCGCGCAAGAAACGACCGCTGACCAACGCTGGCCAGCGGTCGTTGTTGGTATTGTGCTTGGGTGTGTTCACACAACTCAAGGGATGTGGCAAAACGGGGATGCGGAATTGACAAAAGGAGCCTATGAGAGAATTGCAAAGCGCTTCATATACGCCAAGAAATTTTTGCCCGCAATGCCCTCCACCTCGGTCTCGGAAAAGCCGCGCTTTCTGAGCGCGTTTAGGAGGTTCGGGATCTGGCCGGGATGGCGGACATCTTCGGGCGCGGAGTCAATGCCGTCAAAATCCGAACCAAAGCCTACGTTCCAGACCCCGCCCAGGTCCGCGACATGCGCGATGTGGTCGACCAAGGTGTCCGCGTCCGAACGACCGTTGTCCGTCAAAAACGCCGTGTAGAAGTTGATGCCCATCCAGCCGCCGCATTCGATCAGCGCGCGAATCTGGTCGTCGGTGAGGTTTCTCGTATGGTTCTTGATCTTTCGGCAGCAGGAGTGCGATGCCATCGGCGGTTTTTCGTTATGGAAAACCAGGTCCCAAAAGCCGCCCTCGCCCAGGTGGGACACGTCGGCCGCGATACCCAGGCGGTTCATTTCGCGCACGACCTCCCAGCCGAAAGGCTTCAGCCCATGGTGGCCGCCCGCGCAGTGCGGGTAAGCGATGTTGTTTTCGTGGTTCCATGTCAGCGCCAGCAGCCTGACGCCCATCTCCCGGTAGCGCCGAAGGTCCGCCAGCGATTCGCCGATGATCTCTCCGCCCTCAATGGACAGCATCAGGCAGGTTTCGCCCTCCTTGGCGTCAAAGGGATCGTCCACCTTGCGCACCCCGTGCTGCGTCAGCTGCGGCAGCGCGGCATACTGGGCCTCGGCCATCGCGCGGGGCGCGTTGCGCCCCTCTCCCTTGGGCCCGACGGACCCCGCGAACAGGGCGCACACCTGAAGCGTTACGCCGCCCTCGCGCAGCCTTTCGGGCGTTACCTGGGGCGTTTTTTCCTTGGTAAACTCGTTTTCAGGGGCAGACCGTGCCAGCAGCGTGTCGCAATGGGTATCCACAATAAACATTCATATTCCCCCTATTCTTAGGGGATATCATACTATAAATCGCGCCGCCTGAAAAGGGCGAAAACCCGCTTTGTCTTCGCCGCATACGGCCGCGCACGCGCCGTCCGGCGGCTTTTCCTTGAGCCTTCGCAAAGGCGCGGGGAAAAAGGCAAAATTTGTGCAGGAAAAGAAGCAGCCGGCCGGCGAATAGTATGCCTTGAGGGATGTTCATTCCAAGCTGTTGCTTTGCGGAGGGCGCTATGGCGGAGTGGTTGTTTCGGGTTGTGAAAGGCGCGCTGATCGGAGTCGGCGCCGTTTTGCCGGGGATCAGCGGCGGGGTGCTGATGGTGGTGCTGGGCATTTACCGGCCCATCATGGCGTTTTTGGCGCATCCGCTGACGGATTTCAGGCGTCAGGTGTTGCCGCTGGTTCCGATCGGCGTCGGCTTCGTGATCGGCGTGGTCGCCTTGGCGCGCGCGGTGGACTTTATGTTCCGCACGTCGGAAGTCCCGGCCGTGTGGATGTTTCTTGGGCTGATCGCGGGGACGCTGCCTTCCCTGTATAAAGAGGCGGGCGTTCAGGGCCGCTCCGGGGGCGCATGGGTTGCCTTCGTCGCCGGCGGCCTGCTGATGGGCGGTTGGATGTGGCTTTTTTCCAGCACGAGCGTCGCGGTGACGCCGTCGCTTTTGTGGTGGATCGTGTGCGGCGTGCTCTGGGGCATCGGCATGATCGTGCCGGGCCTGAGCCCTTCGTCGATCTTCATCTTTTTGGGGCTGTACCAGCCGATGACCGCGGGCATCGGCAGCCTGGACCTTGGCGTGATCGTGCCGCTCGCCCTGGGCCTTGTGGCGACGGTATTGCTGCTGGCCCGCGCGATGAACGCGCTGCTGGAGAAGGCGTATCGCTCCGTGATGCACGCGATTCTCGGCATTGTCATCGCATCGATGATCGCCATTGTGCCCCCCGGCAGCATGCGCACGGCGTCCGATATCGCGCTCAACGCGCTGTGCTTCCTGGCCGGATGCGCGGTGGCCTACGGCATGGGTTGGCTGGGGAAAAAGGTCAAGGCTCCGGAGGCGCTGTAAACGGGCAAGCCGAGCGCCAGAGGCAAAGGCGGGCGGGCTCCCAAGACCCTCACGCATCAGCGCGCTGACAAAGCCCCGGAAGCGGAACCTTTGCGCAAACAACGCGCGGCGGCTCCCCGACCATTTCGGGAACGCCTCCCCCGCACCCCAAGAAGGGGTCCGGGGACAAGTCCCCGGCGGATTCCAAAGGCGGAGCCTTTG